>NZ_JAVAYL010000007.1:0-344070 GCF_054185225.1 Bradyrhizobium sp. 18BD
TTGACCGACGTCTCAGGGTTCTGCTTCCACCCTTGCACGATCATCCCACTCACACTTCTTTCGGACGTCCGGGAGACAACCCTTCCTCATGCCTCCCCCCTTGACTTGGGACATAAGAGGATGACGGATCGGGTTAGCCCCATCGAACCCCCTCTCCCTCCACCGCGACCAATCACCGGGCGGCATCACCGCCCGGAGCCCTTCATGGACTGGACCTCGTACCTTTTCCGTTTCAACGGCCGCATCAACCGCGCTTTGCTGTGGCAGGCGCTGCTGATCGTTGCGGTACTGGCAGCGCTTCTCGGGGTGATCGGTCAGGTGATTCATCTCGTCAGCGTTGAAGGCGCGTTGAAGCTGTCGCTGAAGCTCGATTTCGACTTCGGTCTCGACGACCTGTTCAAGCTGGTCGATCCTCGGGCCTATCGTTCGCTGGCGTCCCTTGATCGCACCAATCTGATCCTGAAAGCGGTCGGCCTGTCGCTGTTCTTCTGGATCTATCTGGCGAGTACGATCAAGCGGCTGCACGATCGCGACAGGAGTGGCTGGTGGCTCGTTCCGTTCTTTTTCCTGCCCGGCCTCTACAGCCAGTTCTCGGACCTGCTCCCCGACCCCAACTGGATCTTTCCGTTCTACCTGGCGGCATCCGGCCTGTGGCTGTGGGGCATGGTCGAAATGTTCTGCCTGCCCGGCAGCACGGGCGATAACCGGTTCGGTTCTGATCCCTTGGCCAAGACCGAGGACAGTCCTTCCCCTGCGAAAAGCTGGGACCAGAGCCGCGAGCTCGAATTCGTGCCGCCCAGTGCTAGCCCACCCGGCGGCATGCATGTTAAGCGGGGCGCATGACCGATGCTCTCTCGATTGCCCGCGATCTCATCCGTTGCCCCTCCGTAACCCCGGCCGATGCCGGTGCGCTCGGGGTGCTTGAAACAGCCCTCACCGCGGCCGGCTTCACCTGCCACCGCGTGACGTTCTCCGAAGCCGGTACCGCCGACGTCGACAATCTCTATGCGCGGCTCGGCACCGAAGGGCCGCACATCACCTTTGCCGGCCACACCGACGTGGTGCCGCCCGGCGACGAGAGCGCCTGGAGTGTCGGCGCGTTCTCGGGCGAGGTGAAGGACGGCTTTCTGCACGGCCGCGGTGCGGTCGACATGAAGGGCGGTATCGCCTGCTCGGTCGCAGCTGTCCTGGAGCACCTCGCCGCCAATGGCGGCAAGCCGCGCGCCGACAGCAAGGGCTCGATCTCGTTCCTGATCACGGGCGATGAGGAAGACGTCTCGATCAACGGCACCATCAAGCTTTTGAAGTGGGCCGCCGAGCGTGGCGAAAAATTCGATCATTGCGTGCTCGGCGAGCCCTCCAATGTCGAGACGCTCGGCGACACCATCAAGGTCGGCCGCCGCGGCTCGCAATCCGGCACGCTCTATGTCGACGGCGTGCAGGGCCACGTCGCCTATCCGCATCGCGCCGCCAATCCGGTGCCAGACATTTCGCGGCTGATCGTTGCGATCTCCGACGAGCCGCTCGATCACGGCAGCGCGCAATTCCAGGCCTCCAATCTTGAGTTCACGTCCGTCGACGTCGGCAACAAGGCGAGCAACGTCATCCCCGGCGAGGCCCGCGCCAAGTTCAACATCCGCTACAACGACAACCATACGCAGGCGAGCCTGCGCGAGCTCGTCGAGACGCGTCTCGCCAGGGCCTGCGGCAACCGCATCAAGGCCCGCATCGTCTGGGAGCCGTCGAACTCGAACGTGTTCGTCACCAAGCCGGGGCCGTTCACCGATCTCGCGGTCTCCGCGATCGAGGAGGTGACGGGCCGCAAGCCGGAGCTGTCGACGTCAGGCGGCACGTCGGATGCGCGGTTCATTTCGAGCTATTGCCCGGTGATCGAGTTCGGGCTGGTCGGGCAGACCATGCACCAGGTGAACGAACGGGTGCCGGTGGTGGATCTGGAGAAGCTGACAAAAGTGTATCGCGGGATTCTGGCGCGGTATTTTGCGTAGGCGCCCAACCCTTCGCCGTCATGCCCGGGCTTGTCCCGGGCATCCACGTTCTTTGCCGCGGCCAACAAGAAAGATCGTGGATGGCCGGGACGGAGCCCGGCCATGACGATGCGGTGAGAGCTCGGCACGACCTACTGAACGATCGTGTCGTAGAGGTCCTTCCATTCAGGATTATCTCTGAGGATCAGCCTGACCTTCCACGTCCGCGACCAATGCTTGATGTTGTGCTCGCGCTGGATTGCCGTTTGGATGTCTTCATAGCGCTCGAAATAGACGAGTAGCTTGACGCCGTACTTCTTGGTGAAGCCAGGCACGAGCCCATTTCGATGCTCGTAGATGCGACGAACAATATCGCTCGTCACGCCGACATACAAAATGCCGTTCGCGGCGCTCGCCAGGATGTAGACCCATCCACCATGCATGGTCGCATGTTGACGCACGTGGATGGCCGGGACAAGCCCGGCCATGACGATGTGGCGACCTCAAGCGCTAATAATCCACCTTCATCAAATACAGCCCATCCGGCGGCGCAACGATGCCGCACGCGGCACGGTTGCGTGCGGCGAGTGCGGCGGAGAGATCGTCCCCGGTCCAGCGTCCTTCGCCGACCCAGACCAGCGAGCCCACCATCGAGCGCACCTGGCTGTGCAGGAACGAGCGCGCCGAGGTAACGATGGTGATCTCGCGGCCGTCGCGGAGCACGTCGAGCTGGTCGAGCGTCTTCTCCGGCGACTTGGCCTGACACTCGGTGTCGCGAAAGGTCGTGAAATCATGCTTGCCGAGCAGGCGCTGGGCAGCCGTATGCATCGCATCGGCATCGAGCCGGCGCGGCACGCGCCAGGCATGGCCGACGTCGAGCGCGAGATTGGCGCGGGTGTTGATCACGCGATAGCGGTAGTGGCGCTTCACCGCCGAGAAGCGCGCCTCGAAAGTGTCGGGCACGATCTCGGCCTCGAGCACCGCGATCGGATGCGGGCGCAGATGTGCGTTGAGACCATCGCGAAAACGGCCGGGTGGAAACTGCTTCTCAATGTCGACATGCGCAACCTGGCCGCGCGCATGCACGCCGGCATCGGTGCGGCCGGCGCCGTGCACGCGCAAATCCGCACCGGTCATCGCCTTCACCGCAGCCTCCAGCGCGCCCTGGACCGAGGGGAGCGTGTCCTGGATCTGCCAGCCGAAGAACGGCCTGCCGTCATATTCGATGGTGAGCTTGTAGCGGGGCATCAGGCGAGCCGCATCGGTGGCTCGACCTTCACACCGCGCAAAAAGTCCGCCGCCTGCATCCGGCCTTTGCCTTCGCGCTGCAGCTCGATGATGCGGATCGCGCCCTCGCCACAGGCGACGGTGAGTTGGTTATCGAGCACCTCGCCCGGCGCACCCGATCCTTTCGCCAGCTCGCAGCGCAGAATTTTGACGCGCGCATTCTCAAGCTCGGCCCAGGCGCCTGGAAACGGCGACAGGCCGTGAATGTGGCGCAGCACCTCGCGCGCGGGTTTGCTCCAGTCGATCCGCGCCTCGGCCTTGTCGATCTTGGCAGCATAAGTGACGCCGTCCTCGCTCTGCTTCCTGAGTTGGAGGCCGCCCCGCGCGAGCGCGGCCATCGCGCGCACCATGAGATCGGCACCTAACCGCGAGAGGCGATCGTGCAGGTCGACTGCGGTCATGGTGTCGGTGATCGCGAGACGCTCGGCCATGGCGACGTCGCCGGTGTCGAGACCGACATCCATCTTCATCACCATCACGCCGCTCTCGGCATCGCCGGCCATGATGGCGCGGTTGATAGGGGCCGCACCGCGCCAGCGCGGCAGGAGCGACGCATGCAGATTGTAGCAGCCGAGCTTCGGCGCATCGAGGATCGCCTGCGGCAGGATCATGCCATAGGCGACGACGACGGCGGCATCGGCGTCGAAGGCGCGAAATTCTGCGAGCGCTTCCTCGGTCTTCAGCGTCTTCGGCGTCAGCACGGGCACGCCGAGTTTTCGCGCGGCCTCCTCGACCGGGGTCGGCTGCAATTGCAGCCCCCGCCGCCCGCCCGGCTTCGGCGCGCGGGTGTAGACGGCCACGATCTCGTGGCCGTGCGCGACCAGCTCGAGCAGCGTCGGCACGGAGAAATCGGGCGTGCCCATGAAGATCAGGCGGAGGGGCATGTGACACGACAATCCTCGGAGGCGAGCAAGGTACTCGTCATGGCCGGGCTTGTCCCGGCCATCCACGTTCTTCTTGCTCGCGGCGGCAAAGAACGTGGATGCCCGGCACATTAGCTTGAAGACGCGCTCCGCGCTTTCGGCCGGGCATGACGGCGAAGGACGTGGCTACTCCGCGCGCTTGGCAGCTTTCTCGAACTTCTTCATCACGCGGTCGCGCTTGAGCTTGGACAGATAGTCGACGAACAGCACGCCGTTGAGATGGTCGATCTCGTGCTGGATGCAGGTGGCGTAGAGGCCTTCGGCGTCCTCCTCATGCACCTTGCCGTCGAGATCGGTGAAGCGCACGCGCACCTTCGCGGGACGTTCGACCTCCTCGTAATATTCGGGGATCGACAGGCAGCCTTCCTCGTAGACCGACAGCTCCTCGGACGAGGCGATGATCTCCGGATTGATGAAGACGCGCGGCAGCGGCTTGGTCTCGCCGTTCTCGTCGCGCTTGGCGAGGTCCATGGTGATCAGCCGCAGCGGCTGCGCGATCTGGATCGCCGCCAGCCCGATGCCGGGCGCGTCGTACATGGTCTCGAACATGTCGTCGGCAAGCTTGCGGATCTCCGGCGTGACCTTCTCGATCGGCTTGGAGACCAGACGCAGCTGCTTGTCGGGCAGGATGATGATTGCTCTGAGGGCCATGGCCGCGATTTAAGCCCCATGCCGGATGCGGTCAATGCGCCCAGGAACCCCGTTAACCCTCCGCTAACCATAAAACTTCAGGTTTCGTTAACCATAGAAATTAGGGGGCCGTTAACCGGTCGCGTTCCCTCTTCGTTCGCGCAACCCTGCGAATCGGCTAGAAGGACAGCCATGAACGAGATCATTTTCATGCTGGGCGACTGGCCGGTGCGCACCATCGATGCGCTGATCGGCTTCGGCGCCCTCGTCCTCATCCTGCTGGTAGTGATTGCGGTCGTGATCGCGCGATCCGGGCGGCGCGGCGCGGAACTCGCCATGGCGCACGCGATCCGGGCCGACGAGCTCGAGGAGCGCCTTGCCCAAGTGCTGCACGCCCAGAGCGAGGCCGCCGGCCGAGCCGACGCCATGACCCAGGCGCTGGCGGGACGCCAGGCCGAGATGGCCCGCGCGGTCAACGAGCGGCTGGATTCGGTCACCCATCGCGTCGGCCAGTCCATGGAACACTCGACCCGCAACACCATGGAGAGCCTGCGCGCGCTGCACGAGCGGCTTGGCATCATCGACAGCGCCCACAAGAACCTCACCGACCTCACCACGCAGGTGACGACGCTCCGCGACGTGCTCGCCAACAAGCAGTCGCGCGGCGCCTTCGGCCAGGCGCGGATGGAGGCGATCGTCCAGGACGGACTTCCTAAAGGGTCCTACGAATTCCAGTTCACGCTCTCGACCGGAAAACGGCCCGACTGCGTCGTGTTCCTGCCGGACCAGCGCCCGCTCTGCATCGACGCAAAGTTTCCGCTCGAGGCGATGACCGCGCTGCACGACGCCCGCACCGACGAGGAGCGGCGCGTCGCCACGCAGCGGCTGCGCGGCGACGTGATGAAGCATGTCAGCGACATCGCGGAAAAATATCTCGTCGCCGGCGAGACCCAGGAGATGGCGCTGATGTTCGTGCCGTCGGAATCGGTCTACGCCGAAATCCATGACGGTTTCGACGACGTGATCCAGAAGGCCTATCGCGCCCGCGTCGTGCTGGTGTCGCCCTCGCTCCTGATGCTCGCGATCCAGGTGATGCAGCAGATCATGAAGGACGCGCGCATGCGCGATGCCGCCGACCAGATCCAAACCGAAGTGATCAAGCTCGGCGACGATCTCGGCCGCCTGCGCGACCGCGTGGTCAAACTGCAGAAACATTTTTCCGACGCGAACGAGGACGTCCGCCAGATCCTGATCTCCGCTGACAAGATCGAGAAGCGCGCCGGGCGAATCGAAGAACTCGATTTCAGCAAGACCGACGCAACTGCCGAGGGCCCGCGGCTGGTGGCGGCCGACGCGCCGGAGCTGTTCCCGAGGAAGCTCCAGGCGGGGGAGTGACTTGCTTACCTCTCCCCGCTTGCGGGGAGAGGCCGGATTGCCCCCGGCGACGCGAAGCATCGTCCGGCGCAATCCGGGTGAGGGGGTACAGGTCTCGCGGCCGCCGCATGTGTGGAGAGAGGCCCCTCACCCCGCCCTCTCAGTGCGAGCGAAGCTCGTCGCGGCCCGTAAGAACGGGAGAGGGAGACGAGGCATCACGGCCAGAATCTGCTAACACCTCCCCATGACCGCACCCGACGCGACCTCCTCCGCCGCGACTTCCGCCCCTGCGACCTCATGGCGCGACAGCCTGGCTGTTTACCTGCAGCCGCGGGTGCTGATCGTGTTGTTCCTCGGCTTTTCCTCGGGGCTGCCGCTGGCGCTGTCGGGGTCGACGCTGCTGGTGTGGATGCGGGAGGCCGGGGTCGATCTCAAGACCATCGGGCTGTTTGCGCTGGTCGGCACGCCCTACACGCTGAAGTTCCTGTGGGCGCCGTTGGTGGATGCGCTGCATGTGCCGCTGTTCACCCGCGCGTTCGGGCGGCGGCGCGGCTGGCTGGTGTTCTCGCAATTGCTGCTGATCGTCGCGATCCTGCTGCTGGCGCTGACCGACCCCGCGCGTTCGCCGTTCTATGTCGCGCTCGGCGCGCTGCTGGTGGCGACGACATCGTCGACACAGGACATCGTGGTCGATGCCTTCCGCGTCGAGAGCCTGCCCGAGAGCGAGCAGGCCGCCGGCATGGCGGCTTACGTTGCCGCCTATCGCATCGGCATGCTGGTCTCGACCGCGGGCGCGCTGTTCATCGTCTCGGGTTTCGAGAGCTCCGGCATCACGCGCACGTCGGCATGGATGTGGGGCTATGTGGTGATGGCGTCGATGGTGCTGATCGGAACGATCACGGCGCTGGTCGCGACCGAGCCCGAACAATCCGCGCGCGCCGATGCCGCGACACACGCCGACAGCGCGTTCAGGCGCGTGCTGCACGCGGCGATCGGCGCCTTCTCGGAATTTTTGACGCGCAAGGATGCGCTCGTCGCGCTCGCTTTCGTCGTGCTGTTCAAGTTCACCGACGCCTTCTCCGGCACCATGACCGCGCCGTTCGTGATCGACCTCGGCTTCACCCGCAACGATTATGCGACGATCGTGAAGGGCGTCGGCCTCGCCGCAACGCTGATCGGCGGCTTTGCCGGCGGCTTCGTCGCGCGGCGCTATTCGCTGGCGACCTCGCTCTGGATCGGCGGCGTGGTGCAGGCGCTGGCCAATCTGTCCTTCTCCTGGCTCGCCGTGGTCGGCACCAACCAATGGGCGCTGGCGCTCGCCATCTGCGCCGAGAATTTCACCAGCGCCATCGGCACCGTGATCTTCGTCGCTTATCTCTCGGCGCTGTGCCAGAACCCGCTGCACACGGCGACGCAATACGCGCTGCTCACCGCGCTCGCGGCGGTGGGGCGAACCTATCTGTCGTCGGGTGCCGGTTTCGTGGCCGAGACGACCGGCTGGGCGGTGTTCTTTGTGATTTGCGTGCTGGTGACGATCCCGAGCCTGGTGCTGCTCGCCTGGCTGCAGAAGCGCGGGCACTTTGATGCGCTGGGGCCGGTGAGGGTGTGATCCCCGGTCTCGTAGGGTGGGCAAAGGCGCAACGCGCCGTGCCCACCATCACGCCATAAATTCGAAAGGCTCGTGGGCACGCTTCCGCCTTCGCTCTTCGAGCTACGGCGGACAGGTCGCTTTGCCCACCCCTACCGCAGCTCGCTCAGGCCTCTCCTTCGTCATTGCGAGCGAAGCGAAGCAATCCAGAAATCTCTCCGCGGAAGCAGTCTGGATTGCTTCGTCGCAAGTGCTCCTCGCAATGACGGCGGGGAGAGTTGCTTGCCCCCTACTGCTTCTTGATCAGGCTCCACTTCGTGATCACGGCCTCGCTCATCTGGCCGGGATCGCTGGCGCAGGCGACCTCATCGACCTTGACCGAGATCGCCTTGCCGACGAACGACTTCAGCTGCACGGCCTGCGCGTCGCTGGAGGTGACGAGCTGGAAGGTTTCAGGCCCGGTCTCGAGATTGCACAACCCGTTCGGCGCCGGCAGACGGCGCGGCTCGGAGGTGATCTGGTACATCGCAATCCGCTTGCCCGCGTTCTTGACGTCCCGCACCTTCATGGCGTTCAGCTCGCCCGAGAGCACGTCGCCATTGGCGATCGGCTTGCCGGGCTTCGAGGGCGGCGGCGCCCCGTCGTCCTGCTGGGCGGAGATGGCGGGGGTCCCCACTGCCATCATCATCGCCACCAAAGCCAGCCGTTTGGCGAATCGTTTCGTCATGTCGTCCGTTCCGTGAAGTCTGGATTGCTAGAACAGGGTCCGCTGCCGCATGGCGGCCGATAGCGTACCTTCATCAAGATAATCAAGCTCGCCACCGACCGGCACACCATGGGCGAGGCGGGTTACTTTTACGTTGGCGTCCTGGAGCAGGTCGGTGATGTAATGCGCCGTGGTCTGGCCGTCGACTGTCGCATTCAGCGCAAGAATGATCTCGTGCACCTCGGCCGCGTGGGCCCGCGCCACCAGCGCGTCGATGGTGAGGTCCTGCGGACCGACGCCGTCGAGCGGCGACAATGTCGCGCCCAGCACATGATAGCGCCCCTGGGTCGCATTGGCCCGCTCCAGCGCCCAGAGATCGGCGACGTCGGCGACCACGACGATGATGGCGGGATCGCGCTTCGGATCGGTGCAGACCGTGCAGGGATTTTGCGTGTCGATGTTGCCGCAGGTCTTGCAGACCTGAACCTTGTCGAGCGCGACCTGCAGGGCCGACGACAACGGCATCATCAGCGCTTCGCGCTTCTTGATCAGGTGCAGCGCCGCGCGCCGCGCGGAGCGCGGACCGAGGCCCGGCAGCCGTGCGAGAAGCTGCACCAGCCGCTCGATTTCGGGACCTGCAACCGCGCCCATCTTACTGGCCGAACAGCCCCGGCGGCAGGCCGAGCCCGCCTGTCAGCGACTGCATCTTTTCCTGCACCGCTGTCTCCGCCTTGCGGCGGGCATCGCCGAGCGCAGTGACCAGCAGGTCCTCCAGCACCTCGCGCTCTTCCGGCTTCATCAGCGAGGGATCGATCTTGATGCCCTTCACATCCATCTTGGCGGTCATGCGCACGGTGACGAGACCGCCGCCGGAGATGCCTTCGACCTCCACGTTGGAGAGCGCATCCTGCATCTCCTGCATCTTGGATTGCAGCTGCGCCGCCTGCTTCATCATGCCGAGAAAATCAGCCATGGGTGCTTGTCCTTGTTGGCGCCATAAGTCGTCATCGCGCCGTAGCTTGTTGTTTGAGCATGATCTGATCGGAAAACCGCTTCGCACTTTGCGCTACACGGCCCTTCGGGTCCGGATCATGCTCAGAGATCGTCCTCGGCGTCGGAACCGTCGGGCGGATCATCGCTGCCGTAGTCGGCGTTAATATTGGATTCCGGCGCCTCGGGGGCAAGCCTGCGGACCTCGACGACCTTCGATCCGGGGAAGCGCGACAGCACCTCCTGCACGCGCGGATCGGCCTCGGCGGTGCGCGCATGCTCCTGCTTCGCGGCCTGGTTCACCGAGCGCAGCGTCGGCTGGCCCTGCTCGTTGGAGACGATCACGGTCCAGCGGCGGCCGGTCCAGAGCTCGAACTTGCGCGCAAGCTCGGTGATCATGGTCTTGGAGGCGTTGGGCTCGAGCGCGACCTCGAGCCGGCCCTCCTCGAAACGAACGAGGCGCATGTCCGCCTCGAGCGCGCCCTTGGTCATGAGATCGCGCTTCTGCCCGGCAACAGCGACGAGCTGGGTGAAGCTGGTGATGCGGAGCTGGGGCGCGGCACCTTGCGGATCCGGCGCGGGCGCTGCCATCTGCGGACGGGCTGCGCCGCCGCCGAAGCCCGACGGCGGGCCTGGTGCGCGCACGGGCGCCGCAGAGCCAGCAGGCGCTGCGGAGCCCATCGGCGCGGCCGGCGCACTGCTGCGCGCGGCACTTCCGCCGGTCACGACCGGCGAGCCGCCTCCGTTCTGCTCCAGCATCCTGATCGCCTCGTCCGGCGTCGGCAGGTCGGCGACATAGGCGATGCGGACCAGCACCATCTCGGCGGCCGCCGCAGGGCGCGTCGCGGCCTGTACCTCGGTGATGCCCTTGAGCAGCATCTGCCACATCCGCGACAGCACGCGCATCGAGATTTTCGAGGCGAAATCCTTGGCACGGACGCGCTCGGTCTCACCATAAGCGACGTTGTCGGCGGTCGCCGGCACGATCTTCACGCGGGTGACGAAATTGACGAACTCAGCAAGGTCCGAAAGCACGACGATGGGATCGGCACCGACATCGTACTGGTCGCGGAACTCCTTGAAGGCGGCAGCGATGTCGCCGCGCGCCAGCGAATCGAAGAGATCGATGACGCGGGTGCGGTCGGCGAGGCCCAGCATCTGCCTGACGGCGTCAGCCTTCACCTGGCCCGCCGCATGCGCGATCGCCTGGTCGAGCAGCGACAGAGAGTCGCGAACCGAGCCTTCCGCCGCGCGCGCGATGATGCCGAGCGCCTCGGGCTCGATCTCGACGCTTTCCTTCGCGGCGATGTTGGCGAGGTGCTTCATCAGCACGTCGGCCTCGACGCGCCGCAGATCGAAACGCTGGCAGCGCGACAGCACCGTGACCGGAACCTTGCGGATCTCCGTCGTCGCGAACACGAACTTGGCGTGCTCCGGCGGTTCCTCCAGCGTCTTCAGGAAGGCGTTGAACGCCGCCGTCGACAGCATGTGGACTTCGTCGATGATGTAGACCTTGTAGCGGGCGCTGGCCGGCGCGTAGCGCACGCTGTCATTGATCTGGCGGACGTCGTCGACGCCGGTATGCGAGGCCGCGTCCATCTCCAGCACGTCCATGTGCCGGCTTTCCATGATCGCCTGGCAATGCACGCCGAGGGTCGGCATGTGGATGGTCGGCCCCTTCACCGAGCCATCCGGCATCTCGTAGTTGAGCGCACGGGCGAGGATGCGCGCCGTGGTGGTCTTGCCGACACCGCGGACGCCGGTGAGGATCCAGGCCTGCGGAATGCGCCCGGTCTCGAACGCATTGGAGACGGTGCGGACCACGGCCTCCTGGCCGATCAGGTCGTCGAAGGAAGAGGGGCGGTATTTGCGCGCCAGCACCCGGTAGGGCGTGTTGCCGGCCTGGCCGGCGCTATCGGGGTTCGGAGGGGCGCCAGCGTCGGTCATCGGTCGATCCGCAATGAAATGTCTCTCGGCCGGCTTTTGCGGAAAGGAGCGCGCTGGCGGGAGACCCGCCGGCGCAATTCGCTCGAAAAAACAGGTAGGAGACTGACGAGCGACCCGATCCGGACCTCGTTAGGGCTGCTTCCTTCCGGACCTGACCCGGTTGGCGAGTGGCTCGTCCACCGCCAATCTCCCGGTCCCTATTTGGGGCCAAAAGGTCGGGAAAGCAAGCGGGTATCCACCGATCCCGTCCTCCCCCGGAGGGACGACCGCCGGCCTGTTCGGATGGCAGAAGGCGCCTCAGCGCCGGCCGCCTGGAACTTCCGTGATTCGCGCAAATCGCTTGCGGTACTCGGCAGGCGTCACGCCGACATGGCGATGGAATGCCCGGCGCAGCGTGTCGGCATCGGCAAAGCCACAATGCAGCGCCACCTGCTTCGGTGCTTCATTACCGAACTCCAGCAGCCGCCTCGCCGCATTGACGCGGGCTTCCTCGACCCAAGTCGCGGGCGTGACGCCGACCTCGGCGCGGAACAGCCGGGCGAAATGCCTGGGGCTCAGCTCCATGCGCGTCGCCAGGCCTGCAACGCTGTGATCGAGCCCTGGATTGGCGGCGACCCAGCGCTGCAGCTCCTGCAACGCAGCGCGGCCGGCCGGAACAGCCTCGCCCTTGCGGGTGAACTGCATCTGCCCACCGGGGCGCTTGAAGAACATCACGAGCTGGCTTGCGACCTTCATGGCGGTGTCGCGCCCGAGATCTTCCTCGACCAGTGCCAGCGCGAGATCCAGCCCCGCGGTCACGCCCGCGGCGGTGCGGAGCTTTCCGTCGGTGACGTAGAGGGCGTCCTTGTCCACCGTGACCGAGGGGAATTTCCGGGCCAGCATGTCCGCGACAGCCCAATGCGTCGTGACCCGCCTGCCATCGAGAAGACCGGCGGCGGCAAGGAAGAAGGCCCCACTGCACACCGAGCCGAACCGGCGGGTCCGCGACGCCCGCCGCCGCAGCCAGTCGATCACGATGCCATCCGCCGGGACTTCGGCGGCGTTCGGGCATCCCGCCACCAGCAAGGTGTCGATCGGCTCCTGGAAATCGCGATCGACGATACGATCAGGCATCAGCCGAACGCCTGAGGAGCTGCGGATCGGCCCCGGCTCCGCGCCCGCCACGAACAGCGCGTAGGCGGGATAGCCGGCCTGCAAATTCGCCTCGGCGAACACATCGAGTGGTCCGGCAACGTCGAGCAGCTGCACCCCGGGCAGCGCGACGATCACGACCGTTCTTGGTTTTGGCTTCGCGCCCATGTCCGCTCCAATCCGGATTTGTCCGTTTTTGATGTATTACGTCGATTCAAGACAAACTAGCCGAAATCTACGATGTAGGCGACCTCAATTTCAGGAGCTGCTCATGTCGAAGATCACCGAAGCCGCCATCATTCCCGACAGCAAGCTGGCGCGTGCCATCACCGAATACATCCGCGATACCGAGACCGACCTGCTGTTCAATCATTCCAGCCGCGTCTACCAGTTCGGCGCGATGGCCGGCGTCCGCCGCGGACTGACATTCGACTGCGAACTGCTTTACGCCGGCGCGATGTTTCACGACATCGGCCTGATGCCGGACCATGGCAGCAAGCACGAACGGTTCGAGGTCGACGGCGCGCATGCCGCGCGCGACTTCCTGCGCAGCCACGGCATTTCGGAGGCGGACGCCTACACGGTCTGGACCGCGATCGCCCTGCACACGACACCTGGCGTACCCCAGCATATGCACCCCGTCGTCGCGCTGGTGACCGCGGGCGTCGAGATGGACGTTCTCGGGCTCACCTACGGCGAATATTCCGACGCGGAGCGCGAGGCGGTCGTGACGGCGTTTCCGCGCACGCCGCACTTCAAGGAAGACATCATCCAGGCCTTCTACGACGGCATCAAGTATCGGCCGGATACGACGTTCGGCAACGTCAAGGCCGACGTCATCGCCGACAAGGAGCCGCATTTCCATCGCGGCAATTTCTGCAGCGTCATCCGCAACTCCCATTGGCACGGCTGAACGCGAGTTCGTGCCCGCTGCAAATCCCTTCTTCAATCATCGACCAGGAATCACGACATGAGCGACAAACGCCAGCATCTGACGCACGCAACGGGAGCACCCGTCAGCGACAATCTCAACATCATGACCGCCGGCCGCCGCGGCCCCGCCTTGTTGCAGGACGTCTGGCTGATCGAGAAGCTCGCCCATTTCGACCGCGAGGTGATTCCCGAGCGGCGCATGCACGCCAAGGGATCCGGCGCCTTCGGAACCTTCACGGTCACGCATGACATCTCCCGCTATACCAAGGCGAGGATCTTCTCGGAGATCGGCAAGGTCACGTCGATGTTCGCACGCTTCTCGACGGTGGCCGGCGAGCGCGGCGCAGCCGACGCAGAGCGCGACATCCGCGGCTTTGCGCTGAAGTTCTACACCGAGGAAGGCAATTGGGACTTGGTGGGCAACAACACGCCCGTGTTCTTCTTCCGCGATCCCTTGCGCTTTCCCGACCTCAATCATGCGATCAAGCGCGACCCCAGGACCGGGATGCGCAACGCCGACAACAATTGGGACTTCTGGACGCTGTTGCCGGAAGCCCTGCACCAGGTCACCATCGTGATGAGCGAGCGCGGCATTCCGAGAAGCTTCCGGCACATGCACGGCTTCGGCAGCCATGCCTACAGCCTCATCAATGCCAGTAACGAGCGGTGCTGGGTGAAGTTTCACTTCCGGACGCAGCAGGGCATCGAAAACCTGACCGACGCCGAGGCCGAGGCCCTCATCGGCAAGGACCGCGAGACCCACCAGCGCGACCTGTTCGACAGCATCGAGCGCGGCGATTTCCCGCGCTGGACGATGTTCGTGCAGATTATGACCGACGACCAGGCCAAGGCGTTTGCCTTCAACCCGTTCGACCTCACCAAGGTCTGGCCGAAGGCGGACTTCCCGCTGATCGAGGTCGGCTATTTCGAGCTGAACCGCAATCCGGAAAACGTCTTCGCCGAGGTCGAGCAGGCCTCCTTCTCGCCGGCCCATGTGGTCCCGGGGATCGGCTTCTCGCCCGACAAGATGCTGCAGGCGAGGCTGTTCTCCTACGGAGACGCGGCGCGCTATCGCCTCGGCGTCAACCACCATCTGATCCCGGTCAACGCGCCGAAATGTCCGTATCACAGCTACCATCGCGATGGCGCGATGCGGACCGACGGCAATCTCGGGGGCACGCCCACCTATTTCCCGAACAGCCGCGGCGAGTGGACCGACCAGCCTGATCTCAACGAGCCGCCGCTCGAGATCGATGGGGCGGCGGCACATTGGGATCACCGCATCGATGACGATCATTACCGGCAGCCCGGCGACCTCTTCCGCAAGATGAACGCTGCCCAGCGGCAGGCCCTGTTCGACAACACCGCGCGCGCCGTGGGAGCGGCGGCCGTCCCGATCCAGGAACGGCACGTCGCCAACTGCAGCAAGGCCGATCCCGCTTACGGCGCCGGCGTCCGCGACGCGCTGACGCGGCTTGCGACGGTCCGCGCCGAGGCCGCGGAATAGGATCAGGACCAACCTCTTGTCGTCTCTTGCGAACGGCGCCGATCAGGTGCCGTTCGCCTGACGCCCCCGACCACGGGCGACCGCTCGCATTTTTAAAGCGAGCTGCCGAAGCCTCTCAATTTCTTCGCGAAATAGCCGCTCGCCGACCCGCTTGCGCCGCCGCGCCTGACGCATCGCCGCCGTACGCCCGCTGCGGCGCGCGGACGCAGACGTTCGCCTCGGAAAGCGTCATCGCCGATAGGCTTCGTGCCCATCTTCGAGGCCACGCACATCCCTGAGGCAATCGAGTCTTGACAGGGCCCGCCCGGCAGCGCCTTGCTATCAAAATCCCGCCAGAGGCGAAACAAAGGGTGCGCGAAAATCCGATCCAGAGCATTTTTCAGCCGGCTGACGCCGATTGACGGGTGAAATTTTTCGCACGAGATCAACCACACACCTTCATCCAACCAGAAAAGCGATTCCTCAAAATGGTTACACGTCGTGATGTCGCATCGATTGTCGGACTTGGCGCGATGACTGCCGCCGCACTGGCTGCCCCGGCTGTCGCGCAGACCGCGGCCGATCCCAACGAATCGACCTTCGCCCGCATCCGCCGCACCAAGAAGATGCGCATCGGCGCGGTCGGCGGCGGCGCGCCCTATTACATGAAGGACCTCGCCAGCGGCCAGTGGAAGGGCTTCTACATCGACATCGCCAAGGGGCTCGCCGACGACATGGAGGCCGAGCTCGAGATCACCGAGACCACCTGGGGCAATTCGGTGCTCGATCTGCAGTCCAACAAGATCGACATCTTCTTCGGCCTCAACCCGACGCCGAAGCGCGCGCTGGTGGTCGACTTCTCGGTGCCGGTGTTCAACAACGCCTTCGGCATCCTCTGCAAGAAGGACTTCAAGCCGAAGAGCTGGGCCGAGCTGAACTCGCCCGACATCAAGATCGCGGTGGACCAGGGCTCCTCGCATGACCAGGTCGTCAGCCGCCTGACCCCGAAGGCGCAGATCTCGCGGCTGAAGACCGCCGACGATGCCACCGCCGCGCTGCAGACCGGCCGCGTCGACGCGCAGTGCCTGATCACCATGCTGTCGCTGACCGTGCTGAAGAAGAACCCCTCGCTCGGCCAGTTCGTACTGCCGACGCCGATCTTCGCGACCACGTCGAATGCCGGCTTCCGCCGCGAGAACGACAAGACCTTCCGCGACTACGTCAATACCTGGATCGACTTCAACAAGGGCCTCGGCTTCATCCGCAACGCGATCATCACCAACATGGAGCTGGTGGGCGTGACCGAGGCGGACATTCCGCCGGGCGTTTCGTTGTAAGAGCGCTTCGCGCATCCGCACCGTCATGGCCGGGCTTGTCCCGGCCATCCACGTCTGACCCGCGGCACCAAGAACGTGGATGCCCGGGACAAGCCCGGGCATGACGACGAGTTTCTGAACTGACATCGGGTACGAGTTAAACACGCATGTATCAGTGGGACTTCGGCATCCTCTGGAGCTATCGCTGGCTCTTTCTCAACGGGCTCGGCGTCACCGTCGGCTTCACCGTGGTCATCGTCGTGCTGGGCCTCGTGTTCGGCCTGTTCGGCGCCTTCGGCAGCCTGTCGCGCTTTAGGACGGTGCGCCTCACCGCCCTCGCCTTCATCGAGGCGTTCCGCTGCACGCCGATCCTGGTGCAGCTGATCTGGTTCTATTACGCGCTGCCGATCCTCGCCGGCGTCGAGATGACACCGATCACGGCCTCGGCGCTGGCGCTCTCGCTCTATGGCGGCTCGTTCTATTCCGAGATCATCCGCGGCGGCATCATCTCGATCGACAAGGGCCAGTCGGAAGCCGGCGCCGCGCTCGGCATGACGCCGGGTCAGAGCATGCGGCGCATCGTGCTGCCGCAGGCGATCAAGCGCATGATCCCGGCGCTGATGAACCAGTCGATCATCCAGTTCAAGAACACCTCGCTGGTCTCCGTGCTGGCGGTGCCTGATCTGGTCTATCAGAGCCAGGTCGCGGCCCATGACAGCTACCGGCCGCTGGAGACCTATACTGCGGTTGCGGTCGCCTATGCGGCGATCCTGATCCCGCTCACCATCATCGTCCGCCGCGGCGAGAAGCGACTGGCGGTCAGCGAATGAGCGAGACGCAAAAGATCGAGATCCGCAGCCTTCGCAAGAGCTTCGGTAGCAACGAGGTCCTCAAGAACATCAATCTCGACGTCGCCAAGGGCGGCGTGGTCGCGCTGATCGGCCCGTCGGGCTCGGGCAAGTCGACGCTGCTCCGCTGCATCAACCTGCTGGTCGTGCCCGACGGCGGCAGCGTCCGCGTCGGCGATACGCGCTTTGCATTTGGCGACGGATCAAAACTCCCCGACGTGAAGACACTGGCAAAATTCCGCGCAACCACCGGCATGGTGTTCCAGCACTTCAATCTGTTCCCGCACATGACGACGCTTCAGAACGTCATGGAGGGACCGGTCACGGTGCGGCGCATGGCCAAGGCGGATGCCGAGAAGCTCGCGCGGGCGCAGCTTGCCAAGGTGGGCCTCGCCGAGAAGGCCGACCAATATCCGGCGACGCTCTCCGGCGGCCAGAAGCAGCGCGTCGCGATCGCGCGTGCACTCGCGATGGAGCCGGATGTGATGCTGTTCGACGAAGCAACCTCGGCGCTCGATCCCGAGTTGGTCGGCGAGGTGCTCAACGTGATCCAGCAACTTGCCTCCGAGGGCATGACCATGGTGATCGTGACCCACGAGATCGCCTTCGCCCGCGAGGTCGCCGACCGTCTCATCTTCATGCGCGACGGTGTCGTGGTCGAGGAAGGCCCCGCACGGCAGGTGATCGACAATCCCAAGGAAGCCGCGACGCGCGCCTTCCTCAGCCATTTCCACCGCACCGGCGCGCTGCCGCCGGCCACCACAGCATCCTGATGTCCAATATCAATCGTGTCTATCTCGTCACCGGCGCCGCCAGCGGCATCGGTCGCGCCACCGCAAAGCTGCTCGCCGCACCCGGCACGGCACTGCTGCTGCATACGCGTTCCAACGCAGAAGGTCTCGACGCCACCGCGACGGAAGCCGAAGCGAAGGGCGCCGTGGTGGCAAAGTGCCTCAGCAATCTCGCTGAAGACACCGCGGCCGCCGCTGCCATTGCCGCTGCGCAGGCCGCATTCGGCCGGCTCGACGGACTTGTTCTCGTCGGCGGCCACGCCCGCCGCGGCAGCGCGATCGGCACGCCGGCGGATCAATTCCGGCAGGCGATGGATGAATCGGCACTGGCGTTCACGCGGATGGTCGAAGCTGCGCTGCCGCTGCTGCGCGCGGGGCAAGACGCGCGGATCGTCGCGGTGTCGTCCTTCGTGGCGCACGCTATCCGCCCCGAATTCGCGCCGTTTGCGGCGACAGCCGCGAGCCGTTCCGCGCTCGAAGCTCTGGTCCGCCTCACCGCGATCGAGCTCGCCAAAGACGGCATCACCGTCAATGCGGTTGCGCCCGGCCTCATCGTCAAAGACAAGCCGAGCGAGAGCCGGTTGTCGCCCGAGCAGATCGCCGCGACCGAGGCGCTGATCCCGATGCGCCGCCGCGGGCGGCCGGAGGAGGTCGCCGAGATCATCGCCTTCCTGGCATCCCCGAAGGCGTCTTACGTCACAGGCCAGGTCTGGCACGTCAATGGAGGCCTGACATGACCGAAGCGACCATCGAACGTATCCGCCTGTTCCTGATCGAAAGCCCGATCAAGATGGCGCGCCTGCAGGGCGTCGGCAACGTCAAGGGCACGGTGAAGCGCGTGCTGATCGAGCTGACGTCGAGCGACGGCGTGATCGGCTGGGGCGAAGCCGCGCCGTGGGAAGTGTTTACGGGAACGCCGGAAGCCGCGTTCTCCGCGCTGGACATTTACTTGAGGCCGATCGTGCTCGGCAAACCCGTGCGCCGCATCCGCGCGCTGATGGCCGAGCTCGACCGCGCATTGGTCGGACATGCCGAAGCCAAGGTCGGAATCGAGACGGCGCTGCTCGACATCGTCGGCAAATCGTCGGGGCTGTCGGTCGCCGACCTGCTCGGCGGCCGCGTGCGCGACACCATCCCGCTGTCGTTCTCGATCGCCGATCCGGATTTCGCCGCCGATCTCGAGCGCATGCGGAAAATGGTTCCGGAAGGGAACGTCATCTACAAGGTCAAGACCGGTGTCAAACCGCATCGTGAGGACCTCGACCATCTCGCAGCAATCCGGAAAGAGTTCGGCGACAAGGTCGATCTGCGCGTCGACTACAACCAGGCGCTGGCGCCGTTCGGCGCCATCAAGATTTTGCGCGATGTTGAGGAATTCGCGCCGACCTTCATCGAGCAGCCGGTGCCGCGCAAATTTCTCGACGTGATGGCGCAGCTCACCGCGGCGCTGGAAACGCCCGTGCTCGCCGACGAAAGCTGCTTCGACCGCCGCGATATGATGGAGGTGGTGCGCCGCGAGGCGGCCGATGCCGTCTCGATCAAGCTGATGAAGGCCGGCGGCCTGTTCGAGGCGCAGGCGATCATGGCGATCGCCGACATTGCCGGCCTGCCCGGCTATGGCGGCACGCTGTGGGAGGGCGGCATCGGCCTTGCCGCCGGCACGCAATTGATCGCGGCCACACCGGGCATCTCGCTCGGCTGCGAGTTCTATATGCCGCACCACGTGCTGACCGAGGACGTGCTGGAGGAGCGCGTTGCCAACCGCGCCGGTCACGTTGTCGTGCCCGATGGCCCGGGGCTCGGGATTAGCGTCAGCGAAGCCTCGATCCGCGCCAATGCGCGGGTGCTGGCGGAGGCGTAGTTGCCGTCATTCCTGGGCGCGCGCAGCGCGAGCCCGGAATCCATAACCACAGGATCGAGTTTGGCGAGGACTCGGAGCCGCCAGCTCGCGCAATAGCTATTCCCTGTGGTTATGGGTCGCCGCCCCCGTGCGCAATTGCGCACTAGGCGGGGACGATGATCGAGTATGCATAAGCAGCGGAGCCCCAACCTTCCCCTCGCCAAATCCGTATCGTATGGTCGGACCAAACGAGCCCCGTTCCCGCGCGGGCCATCCGGAAACGCATATGCCTGAACCCGCCTGGTCGCTGCACTCCCGCCTGAAAGAGGACACCATCGACATCGGCGATCTGCCGCTGTCGAAGGTGCTTGTCATCAAGGACGCACATTATCCCTGGCTGTTGCTGGTGCCGCGGCGCGCCGATGCCGTCGAGATCATCGATCTGGATGAGGTGCAGCAGGCGCAATTGATGACGGAGATATCCCGCGTCTCGCGCGCGCTGAAAGAGATCACCAAATGCGACAAGCTCAATGTCGCGGCCCTCGGCAACCTCGTGCCGCAGCTTCACGTCCACATTATCGCGCGCCGCACCGGTGATGCCGCCTGGCCGCGGCCGGTCTGGGGCGTGATGCCGCCGTTGGCGCACGATGCCGCCGAGGTGCAGAATTTCATCAGCGCGCTTCGCAAAAAGATCTGGTTGGGTTGAAAGAACAAGAAATGTCAGCATTCGACTCGTTTCCGCTGGGGCAGCCGGCCTTCGTCACCAACGTCCTCGATCGTGCCGCGCATCTGCGCCGCGACGACGAAAAGCTGTTCGCGCTCGAGCAGAAATCATCCTCCCGCGCCTACGTCGTGTACCGCGACTCGCTGCTGGTGAAGCGCGAGGGCGACAAGGTGCGCGCGCTGCTCTCGATCGACGAGGCGCTGAAATGCGGCGCTAATCCCGGCACGATTTTCCTCGGCCTTCGCGACGGCGCGGCCCTGTTCGGCATGGGCCTGGCGCAGGCCGCGGCCGAGAAGCTGGTCGGGCGCGAGGACTACACCGTCACCGAGCTGCGCGGCATGGCGATGCAGGGCGCGATCCCGCCCGAGGAGCTGTCGGCGATCGCGATGGCGAAGTCGATGGTCGGCTGGCATCAGCGCCACGGCTATTGCGCCAATTGCGGCGCCCGCAGCGGGATGAAGGAAGGCGGCTGGAAGCGCGAGTGCCCCGCCTGCAAGGCCGAGCACTTTCCGCGCACTGATCCGGTCGTGATCATGCACGTGGCATCCGGCGAAAAGTGCCTGCTCGGCCGCCAGAAGCAGTTTCCGCCGGGCATGTATTCCTGCCTTGCCGGCTTCGTCGAGGCCGCCGAGACCATCGAGGACGCGGTGCGCCGCGAGATCTTCGAAGAGTCCGGCATTCGCTGCACCGACGTGCAGTACTACATGACCCAGCCCTGGCCCTATCCGTCGTCGCTGATGATCGGCTGCAGCGCGCGGGCGCTGAGCGAGGACATCATCGTCGACCACTCGGAGCTGGAGGATGCGCGCTGGTTCACGCGCGAAGAGGCGGCCCTGATGCTGAAGCGGACGCATCCGGACGGGCTCGCCGGCCCGCATCCGTTCGCCATCGCGCACCATCTGCTCGGCCGCTGGGTGCACAGCAAGAGCTGACCGCCGATGGCGCTATCCGGGACCGCGCCGCGCATCCTCTGCATCGGCATTCCCGTGCGCGACCTCACCTTTCGGGTCGAGGCCGTGCCGGAGCGCGGCAGCAAGGCCAACGCCACGCATCTCGCCGAGATCTGCGGCGGCAATGCCCTCAATGCCGCAATCGCGATGGCGCGGCTCGGCGGCCGCGTCTCGTTTGCAGGACCGATGGGCGATGCGCGGGAGACCTCGAGCGGGTTCATTCTCGAGCGGATGGCCACCGAGGGGATCGATATCAGCCATATCGTGCGCATGGGGGGGGCGGCCACGCCGGTTTCTGCGATCATCATCGACGCGGCCGGCGAGCGGACGCTGACGATCTATCGCGATCCCGCATTGTGGAGTGTGACGCTGCCTGACGCCGACGAGCTGCTCGCCGATTGTCAGGCTGTCCTGGTCGAGAGCCGCTGCGGCGCCTTTTGCATCGATCTCTGTGCCGAAGCACGCCGGCGCGGCATTCCCGTCATCGTCGGCGTCGATCGCGCAATGGCGCTGAACGACAGCCTGCTCACCGCCGCCTCGCATCTGCTGTTCTCAAGCGAGCAGGTGCAGGAGACCGCCGGCGTCGCCGAGGACGGTGCCGCGTTGAAGCACCTCGCCGGGTTGACGCCCGCCTTCCTCGCCGCGACCCGCGGCCCGCGCGGCACCATCTGGCTGAACGAGGCCGGCGCGCTGGAGGAGACGCCCGCCTTCCCCATCGAGGCCGTCGATACGCTCGGCGCCGGCGACGTCTTCCACGGCGCCTTCACGCTTCGGCTGGCCGAGGGTGGCGAGGTACGGGAGGCGCTGCAATTCGCCGCGGCTGCCGCAGCCCTGAAATGCAGTCGCCATGGCGGCGGTCAAGCCGCGCCGCAACGCATTGAAGTTGAAGGGTTTTTACAAGACAGGCTTTAGAGCCATTCTGCTCGGGCGCCGAGATTATGGGCTTGCGGTAGAAGATTTTCCTCTATACGACGGAAATCAGCCCTCATATTGGAACAAAGTTCTTCAAATGACCGACGTCGCTGTCCAGATCCCCGAGACCAACCGCCGCCTCGACGCCATCGACCGCAAGATCCTGATGGTGCTCCAGGACGACGCCTCCCTGTCCGTCGCCGAGATCGGCGACCGCGTCGGCCTGTCCTCGACCCCCTGCTGGAAACGTATCCAGCGCCTGGAAGCCGACGGCGTGATCCTAAAGCGGGTGGCGTTGGTCGATCAGAACAAGATCGGGCTCGGCATCTCCGTGTTCGTCTCGGTGGAGAGCTCGGATCATTCCGACGCCTGGCTGAAGAAGTTCGCCGAGGCCGTCAGCGCCATGCCGGAGGTGATGGAATTCTACCGCATGGCCGGCGACGTCGACTACATGCTGCGCGTCGTGGTCGCGGACATGCAGGCCTATGACATCTTCTACAAGAAGCTGATCAGCGCCGTGCCGCTCAAGAACGTCACCTCGCGCTTCGCGATGGAGAAGATCAAGTCGGTCACCGCGCTGCCGATCCCGGCCGTGGTGGCGGCGTAGCCTTCACCTCTCCCCGCTTGCGGGGAGAGGTCGGATTGCGAAGCAATCCGGGTGAGGGGGTACAGGTCTCGCGACATGCGCATGCGCGGAGAGAGGCCCCTCACCCCAACCCTCTCCCCGTAAGAACGGGGCGAGGGAGCCCCCGCCAATGACGCGGCGGATCGCCTCCAATCAAATCGTCTGATTGTACTCGCCGACTTCCGGATGGTTACGCAGCACGCCGTTCACCATCTCGAACATGTCGTGCATGCGCTGCTCCGAGACCGGGCTCTCGACCACGACGACGAGCTCCGGCTTGTTGGAGGACGCCCGCACCAGGCCCCAGCTGCCGTCCTCGACCGTGACGCGCACGCCGTTGACGGTGACGAGATCGCGGATCGACTGACCGCCGATCTTGGCGCCCTTGGCTTGCAGGCCTTCAAAATGCTTCACCACCTTGTCGATGACGCCGTACTTGGTCTCATCAGCGCAATGTGGCGACATGGTCGGCGACGACCAGGTCTTCGGCAGCGCGATCTTCAAGTCCGCCATCGACTTGCCCGGCGCGCGGTCGAGCATGTCGCAGATCGCGATCGCGGAGACGAGGCCGTCGTCATAGCCACGGCCATACGGCTTGTTGAAGAAGAAGTGGCCGGACTTCTCGAAGCCCGCGAGCGCGCCGGTCTCGTTGGTGCGGCGCTTCATGTAGGAATGGCCGGTCTTCCAATAAGCGGTCCTGGCGCCCTGCTTCTGCAGCACCGGATCGGTGATGAAGAGGCCGGTCGATTTCACGTCAACGATGAAATGTGCGTCCTTGTGGATCGCCGACATGTCGCGCGCCAGCATCACGCCGACCTTGTCGGCAAAGATCTCCTCGCCGGTGTTGTCGACGACGCCGCAGCGGTCGCCGTCACCGTCGAAGCCGAGACCGACATCGGCCTTGTGCTGCAGCACCGCGTCGCGGATGGCGTGCAGCATCTCCATGTCTTCGGGGTTCGGATTGTATTTCGGGAAGGTGTGGTCGAGCTCGGTGTCGAGCGGGATCACCTCGCAACCGATCGCCTCCAGCACCTGTGGCGCGAACGCGCCGGCGGTGCCGTTGCCGCAGGCCGCGACGACCTTGAGCTTGCGCTTGAGCTTCGGACGATTGGTGAGGTCGGCGATGTAGCGCGCCGGATAGTTCTCGTGGAACTGGTAGGAGCCGCCGGCCTTGTTCTTGAAATCGGCGTTGAGCACGATCTCCTTCAGCCGGGTCATCTCGTCGGGGCCGAAGGTCAGCGGGCGGTTGGCGCCCATCTTCACGCCGGTCCAGCCATTGTCGTTATGCGAGGCCGTGACCATGGCGACGCAGGGCACGTCGAGATCGAACTGCGCGAAATAGGCCATCGGCGTCACTGCGAGCCCGATGTCGTGCACCTTGCAGCCCGCCGCCATCAGGCCGGAGATCAGCGCATATTTGATCGAGGCCGAATAGCCGCGGAAATCGTGGCCGGTGACGATCTCCTGTTTGACGCCGAGCTCGGCGATCAGCGCGCCCAGGCCCATGCCGAGCGCCTGCACACCCATCAGGTTGATTTCCTTCTGGAACAACCAGCGCGCGTCGTATTCGCGAAAACCGGTGGGCTTCACCATCGGCTCGGATTCGAAGGCGTAAGTGTTCGGCAGCAAAACGGATTTCGGCTTGGGAAACATTGAGACGTCTCGTGAAAAGGGCAGGAATTGATGCAGCCTTAGCGAATGCCGGGCCGCAGCGGAAGGCGGGAATGAAGGCTTGTGGCCGATAATTGCGGCCGTTTGGTAACAGGAAAACGTGACCTGCAGCGGGGCTCGCTCAGGGCAATATCAAATTATCGAGCCGTAATCCGCCCGAATTTACTGCTCCAGCACCATCTGGCCGTTGGCGTACTCAAAACGCTTGAGGCGGGACAGGAAGGAGAGGCCGAGCAGGTTCTCCGACAGCGCCTCGTCGGGCAGCACCATCGCATCGACGTCGCGCACGATGAGGCCGCCGACATCCAGCATCGCGATCCGGGTGCGGGCGGCCTTGATGGTGCCGTTGGCGGTCGAGACCGTGGCGTTGTACTCGCCGCGCGAGGGGCGCAGGCCAAAGCGCGCGGCCGAGGTCTCGTTCAGCGCCACCACGGAGGCGCCGGTGTCGATCATGAAGCCGATGCGCTGGCCGTCGATCCGGCCCTCGGTCTGGAAGTGGCCGCGCCCGTCGCGGGGGATGTTGAGGCTGCGGCCGCCGGCCGGCGCGGTAGCCGCGACTGCGACCGTCGTGCGCGGCGCCGATGTCGCTGAAGCGGAGCTCATCTTGTCCGCCATCTGCGCCATGAAGGTGCCGAGGCCCATCATGACGGCCGCGATGATCACAATGTTACGCATCACACCATTTCCGAGCCGAACGCCCGATTTCACCACGCGACACGCCGGGCCGCGAGCGATGCCGCGATCAGCGCGGTGCTATTTTGACGAAAAGGATGAGTGAACGGTTAATCGGGCTTCACGTCCCGCGCGGCTTGGCCCGCCGGGTCGGCGCCGCGCTGGCGGGATCGTCCGGCCAGGGATGGCGCGGGTAGCGGCCGCGCAGGTCGGAGCGCACAGCAGCGTAACTGCCGCGCCAGAAACCGGGGAGATCGCGCGTCACCTGCACCGGGCGCTGCGCCGGCGACAGCAATTCCAGCACCAGCGGCACCTTGCCCGCCGCGATCGACGGATGGGTGTTGAGCCCGAACAATTCCTGCAGCCGCACCGCGATGGTCGGCCCCTGTTCGGCCTCGTAGTCGATCGCCAGCACGCTTCCCGTGGGCGCCTCGAAATGCGTCGGCGCTTCGCGATCCAGCCGCGCGCGCATCTCCCAGGGCAGCAGCGCCATCAGCGCGTCGGAGAGATCGCCGGGCGAGATATCCTTCAGCGCGATCTTGTCGTAGAGCGCCGGCACCAGCCAGTCGTCACGCCGCGCGATCAGCCCGTCGTCCGTCAGATCCGGCCAGCTATCGCCTTCGGCCTTGCGCAAGAACATCACGCGGTCGCGCCACTGCTTGGCCGCCTTCGACCAGGGCAGCCGGTCGAGACCTGCGGCGATCAGCCCATCGGCAAAAATGCGCGCAGTGTCCTCGGAGGGCGACACGGCAAGCGTCGCTTCGGACAGCGTGATCGCATGCAGCACGCGTTTGCGCCGCGCGCGCAGTGCCATCGCGCCGCGATCGAAGGAGATCTCGTCGACGCTCTCGATATGCTCGGCGAAGTGACGTTCGATCTCGTCCTGCGTGATCTGCGCGGCGAGCAGGATGCGGCCGCTCGCCGCCGTTCCGGTCATCTCGCCGATCGCAATGTAGGGCGCGCGGGCAAGCGACGAGGTCTGCTCGACGGCAGCGCCGCGGCCGTTGGCGAGCACAAAGCTGCCATTGCCGCGATTGCGCGCGACGCGGTCCGGGAAGGCGTAGGCCAGCATCAGGCCGGTGGAGAGATCATCCGGCTGCCCCGCCTTCTCCGACGCCGCCACCTGCGAGGCCCAGCGCCGGGCGAGATCGCGCGCGCTCGCGGCACGCGGCGAGCGATCGCGGCGGAACTGGTCGCGCCGATGCTCGAGATCGACGCTGTCACCGCCGAGCCCGCGCTCGGTGATGATCGCCGCGATCTCGGCCGCGGCTTCACCCTCGCCGGCGCGGTGCGAATCCACGATCATGCGCGCCAGCCGCGGCGGCAGCGCCAGCGCACGCAGGCTTTTTCCCTCGGCGGTGATGCGGCCGTCGCCGTCCAGCGCGTTGAGCTCTGACAGCAGGCTCTTGGCTTCCTTCCAGGCCGGCTGCGGCGGCGGGTCGAGGAACGACAGCGCGGCAGGATCGGCGACGCCCCATTGCGCGAGATCGAGCACGAGCGAGGACAGGTCTGCGCTCAAAATTTCCGGTTGGGTATAGGGCGCAAGCGAAGCGGTCTGCGGTTCGTCCCAGAGCCGATAGCAGACACCGGGCTCGGTACGGCCGGCGCGGCCGCGGCGCTGGTCCACCGCAGCGCGTGCGGCGCGCACGGTCTCGAGCCGGGTCAGGCCGATGTCGGGTTCGTAGCGCGGCACGCGGGCGAGACCGGAATCGACCACGATGCGCACGCCCTCGATGGTGAGCGAGGTTTCCGCGATCGAGGTCGCGAGCACCACCTTGCGCATGCCTTTGGGTGCGGGGGAAATGGCGCGATCCTGCACGGCGGCGTCGAGCGCACCGAACAGCGGCACGATCTCGATGCTGGCATCCTGCACGCGTTCGCCGAGGAAATTCTGGGTGCGGCGGATTTCGGCGGCGCCCGGCAGGAACGCCAGCACCGAGCCGCTGTCGGCACGCAGCGCCGAGGCAATCGCATCCGCCATCTGCCGCTCGATCGGCGCATCCGCCTTGCGACCGAGATAGCGCGTCTCGACAGGAAAGGCCCGGCCCTCGCTCTCGACGACGGGCGCCTCGCCCAGCAGCTTTGCGACGCGTGCGCCATCGAGCGTCGCCGACATCACGAGGATGCGCAGGTCCTCCCGCAGGCCCGTTTGCGCATCGCGCGCCAGCGCAAGACCCATGTCGGCATCGAGCGAGCGCTCGTGGAATTCGTCGAACAGGATGGCGGCGACGCCGGAGAGCTCGGGATCGTCGAGGATCTGGCGGGTGAAGATGCCCTCGGTCACCACCTCAATGCGCGTCGCGCGCGAGATCTTCGAGCCGAAGCGGACGCGATAGCCGACGGTTTCGCCTGCGCGCTCGCCCAGCGACTTGGCCATGCGGTCGGCGCTGGCCCGCGCCGCGATGCGCCGCGGCTCCAGCACGATGATCTTCTTGCCCTTGGCCCAGGGAGCATCGAGCAGCGCCAGCGGCACGCGCGTGGTCTTGCCCGCGCCCGGAGGCGCCACCAGCACGGCCGCGTTATGCGCCTCCAGCGTGCGCGAGAGGTCGTCGAGCACGGCATCGATCGGGAGGGGCGTGTCGAAGGTAAGGGGCAAGTATTTATCCGTTCGTCATGCCCGAACAAAAGCGCGAAGCGCCTCTCCACACAATGGTGCCGGGCACCCACGTTCTTTCACCCGCGAGTGAACAAGACGTGGATGGCCGGGACCGAGCTCCGCGAGTGCTTCGCCGGGCTTTACAGAATCGGGCCGGCGAAGCCTAGGCGAAGACCGCAAGCCCGGCCATGACGGAATCATGCGCGATAGTGGATCGTCAGCCCTGGGCTGGCGGGCGGCCGACGCTCTCATAGGTGAAGCCGGCGGCAGCCATGTCTTCGGGGCTGAAGATATTGCGCAGATCAACGACGACGGGCTGCGCCATGACGCTCTTCAGCCGGCCGAGATCGAGGCCGCGGAACTGCACCCATTCCGTGACGACGACGAGAGCATCGGCGCCTTGAGCGCAGGAATAAGCGTCCTCGCTATAGGCGATGCTGGGCAGCTCACTCTTGGCCTGCTCCATACCGACGGGATCGAAGGCCCTCACGTTCGCGCCCATGTCGAGAAGGCCCGTCACCAGCGGGATCGACGGCGCATCGCGCATGTCGTCGGTATCGGGCTTGAAGGTGAGGCCGAGCACGGCGATGGTCTTGCCCCGCAGCGAGCCGCCGAGCGCCTGGCTCACCTTGCGCGCCATCGCGCGCTTGCGGTTCTCGTTGACCGCGAGCACGGATTCGACGATGCGCAAGCTCACATCATAGTCCTGCGCGATCTTGATCAGCGCCTTGGTATCCTTCGGAAAGCACGAGCCACCGAAGCCGGGACCGGCATGCAGGAACTTGGTTCCGATGCGGTTGTCCAGGCCAATGCCGCGCGCGACTTCCTGCACGTTGGCGCCGACCTTCTCGGAGAGGTCGGCGATCTCGTTGATGAAGGTGATCTTGGTGGCGAGGAAGGCGTTGGCGGCGTATTTGATCATCTCGGCGGTGCGGCGCGCGGTGAACATCAGCGGCGCCTGGTTCAGCGACAGCGGGCGATAGATGTCGCCCATCACCTTGCGGCCGCGCTCGTCGGAGGTGCCGACCACGACGCGATCAGGAAACTTGAAGTCGCGGATCGCGGCGCCCTCGCGCAGGAATTCGGGATTGGAGGCGACGACAACGTCGGCCTTCGGATTGGCTTCGCGGATAATGCGCTCGACCTCGTCGCCGGTGCCCACAGGCACGGTCGACTTCGTCACCACCACGGTGAAGCCGGTGAGCGACTGTGCGACCTCCTTGGCGGCGGCGTAGACATAGGAGAGATCGGCATGGCCGTCACCGCGACGCGAGGGCGTGCCGACCGCGATGAACACGGCGTCCGCATCCGCGACCGGCTTCGACAGGTCGGTGGTGAAGTCGAGCCGCTTGGCCTTCACATTGGTCGCGACCAGTTCGTCGAGGCCCGGCTCGTAGATCGGGATCTCGCCGCGATGAAGCGCCGCGATCTTCTTCTCGTCCTTGTCGACGCAGGTGACGTCGTGACCGAAATCCGCAAAGCAGGCTCCGGACACCAGTCCCACATAGCCCGTTCCGATCATCGCGATGCGCATGGAAAACCCTGTTTTAGCTTGGTTAACGAAACCCCAATCCTGAGGTCGGTTTAGCATTTTCCCCGTGGAAGGGAACCGTCAGCATCGCAAAAACCGGCACGCGAATTGAACCGGTAAAGAAGTCGGAAACCGCAAGGCTTCAAACTGCCCCACGCCCAGACAGGGCCGGGCGGAACATGGCTCGAAAAGGGACACCATGGCCTCATCAGGCACAATCGCTGCGGGCGGGCTTTCCAGGGGCCCTGCTGCCGCGCGTGTCGACTGGGTCGACTATGCCAAGGGCATCTGCATCGTCATGGTGGTGATGATGCATTCGGTGCTGGGGGTCGAGCTCGCCGCCGGCGAGACCGGTTTCATGCATGTTCTGGTGGCCTTCGCAAAGCCGTTCCGGATGCCGGATTTCTTCCTGATCTCGGGCCTTTTCCTGCCGCTCGTGATCGACCGCGACTGGCGAACCTATCTCGACCGCAAGGTGGTGCATTTCGCTTATTTCTATGTCGTCTGGGTGACAATCCAGTTCGGCTTCAAGGCCCCCGCTTTCGCGGCGGAATCGAGCTGGCGCGATGCGGGCCTGCTGTATCTGGAATCCTTCATGGAGCCGTTCGGCACACTCTGGTTCATCTACCTGCTGCCGATCTTCTTCGTCGTCACAAAATTGACACGACGAATCCCCGCGCCGGCGATCTGGTTCGTGGCGGCCGCGCTGGAGACGGCGCGCATCACGACCGGCTGGACCGCGATCGACGAGTTCTGCGCGCGCTTCGTCTATTTCTATTCGGGCTATCTGTTCGCACCTTACGTGTTCGCGCTGTCGGATCGCGCGCGCAATTATCCGGCGCTCGCGCTTGTTGCGCTTGCGGCCTGGGCGCTGGTCAATGCCGGTCTCGTTTCGCTTGGCGTCAGCGAATGGAAGATCGCGTCGCTCGTGCTCGGCTTTGCCGGCGCCTGCGCGATCATCACGATGGGCACGCTGCTCGCGCGCGCACATTGGCTGAACTTCTTCCGCTTCTGCGGCGAGCATTCGATCGTGATCTATCTCGCCTTCTTCCTGCCGATGGCGGCGACGCGCTTGCTGCTGCTGCACACCGGCATCATCCCTGACATCGGCACGGTGTCGCTGATCGTTACCGTCGTCGGCGTGATCGGATCGCTTGCGATCTGGCAGGCCGCGTTGCGGCTCAATGCGCACTTCCTGTTCGAGCGGCCGGATACATTCTGGATCGCGCCGAAGAAGGCCGGGCCGGTGTTGCAGGCGGCGGAGTAGCTCCATTCTCGGTGTCGTCGCCCGGCGACCGGGCGCCCAGTACGCCGAGGCGCCAGTGACTGAGCCGAGAAGCCGCGGCGTACTGGATTCCCCGTTTCGCCGGGAATGACAGCGGGGATGTGGAGAATGACAGTGGGGATAGTGGCGCCAGCAAGCCAAAAATCCCCGTCCCAAGGCTGTCAAAACCCGCAAAAATTCATACATTGCGGCCATGCCCAAAACATCCCCGAAGACCTCCGCCAAAGCTGACACCAAGGCTGCCGTCGACGCCAAACCCGCCGCGGCGACAGCTGCTGCCAAACCGGTTGCGGCGAAGGCGGCCGGCAAGGGTGACCACATCTTCCTGGTGGACGGTTCCGGCTACATCTTCCGCGCCTATCACGCTCTGCCGCCTTTGAACCGCAAGTCCGACGGGCTGCAGGTCAACGCGGTGCTCGGCTTCTGCAACATGCTGTGGAAGCTGTTGCGCGACATGCCCGCCGACAACCGGCCGACGCATCTGGCAATCGTGTTCGACAAGTCGGAAGTCACCTTCCGCAACAAGATCTATCCCGAGTACAAGGCGCACCGGCCGCCGGCGCCTGACGATCTGATCCCGCAATTCGCGCTGATCCGCGAGGCGGTGCGCGCCTTCGACCTGCCCTGCCTGGAACAGGGCGGCTTCGAGGCCGACGATCTCATCGCAACCTATGCGCGGCAAGCGAGCGAGCGCGGCGCCACAACGACCATCGTGTCCTCCGACAAGGATCTGATGCAGCTCGTGAACGACAAGATCTTGATGTACGACACCATGAAGGATCGCCGCATCGGGGTTCCCGAGGTGATCGAGAAGTTCGGCGTGCCACCGGAGAAGGTGGTCGAGGTCCAAGCACTCGCCGGCGATTCCACCGACAACGTGCCTGGCGTGCCCGGCATCGGCATCAAGACCGCTGCGCAATTGATCGTCGAATATGGCGACCTCGAGCAGCTCCTGTTCCGCGCCACCGAGATCAAGCAGCCGAAGCGGCGCGAAGCGCTGATCGAGAATGCCGAGAAGGCGCGGATCTCGCGCCAGCTCGTGCTGCTCGACGACAAGGTCGAGCTGGAGGTGCCGCTGGACGATCTCGCCGTCCACGAGCCCGACGCGCGCAAGCTGATCGCCTTCCTGAAGGCGATGGAATTTTCCACGCTGACGCGCCGTGTGGCCGATTATTCGCAGATCGATCCATCCAATGTCGATGCCGATCCCGGCTATGCGAGCGGCGCCAGCGTATTCTCGCCGCTGCCGCCCTCGGACGTCGTGCCCGCACCGGGCGCCAGCACACCGGCGCAGGCCCGGCCGGGCGAGCGCAACACATCGGCAAGCAAGGAAGAGAAGGCCGCGAGTCCGAAAGGCGGGCCGGTCTCCCTCGCGGCTGCGCGTGAGGAAGTGCTGCGCAAGCTTCCTGTCGATCGCAGCAAATATCAGACGATCAAGTCGCTGAAGGAACTCAACGCCTTTATCGCCCGCATCCATGATGCCGGCCACGTTGCGATCGAGATGCGAGGAAACTCGATCGATCCCATGCAGGCCGATTTCTGTGGCCTCGCGCTGGCCGTGGCGCCGAACGAGGCCTGCTACGTGCCGCTGGCACACAAGCAATCCGGCGGCGGCGCTGGCCTGTTCGACGCCGGTCCTGCGCCCGACCAGGTCAAGCATGCCGATGCCATCGAGGCGCTGCGGCCCGTGCTGGAATCGACGGGCATCCTCAAGATCGGCTTCGACGTCAAATTTGCCGCCGTGATGCTGGCGCAGCACGGCATCACTCTGCGTAACGTCGACGATGCGCAACTGATCTCCTACGTGCTCGATGCCGGGCGTGGCTCGCACGCGCTGGAATCGCTATCCGAGCGCTGGTTCGGCCACGCCATGCTGAAGGAGAGCGAGCTGCTCGGCAGCGGCAAGGGCAAGATCACCTTCGACCAGGTCCCGATCGACAAGGCTGCGCCGCTGTCAGCGGAAGGCGCCGACATGGCTCTGCGCGTCTGGCGCGTGCTGAAGCCGCGCCTGGTCGCCGAGCACATGACCACCGTCTACGAGACGCTGGAGCGGCCGCTCGTCTCCGTGCTCGCGCGCATGGAGCGGCGCGGCATCTCGATCGACCGCCAGGTCCTGTCGCGTCTCTCCGGCGACTTCGCCCAGACCGCGGCGCGCGTCGAAGCCGAGATCCAGGAGATCGCCGGCGAACCCGTCAATGTCGGCAGCCCCAAGCAGATCGGCGACATCCTGTTCGGCAAGATGGGATTGCCGGGCGGCAGCAAGACCAAGACCGGTGCGTGGTCCACCACCGCGCAGGTGCTCGATGACCTCGCCGAGCAGGGCTACGACTTCCCGAAGAAGATCCTGGAGTGGCGCCAGGTCTCGAAACTGAAATCGACCTACACCGACGCCCTGCCGACCTACGTCAATCCGCAGACCCATCGGGTGCACACGACCTACGCGCTGGCCGCGACCACTACGGGCCGGCTGTCGTCGAACGAGCCGAATTTGCAGAACATCCCCGTGCGCACCGAGGACGGCCGCAAGATCCGTCGGGCGTTCATCGCGACGCCTGGGCACAAGCTCGTCTCCGCCGACTACTCGCAGATCGAGCTGCGGTTGCTGGCGGAGATCGCCGACATTCCTGTGCTGAAGCAGGCGTTCCGCGATGGCCTCGACATTCACGCCATGACGGCGTCCGAAATGTTCGGCGTGCCGATCGAGGGCATGCCGAGCGAAGTCCGCCGCCGTGCGAAAGCGATCAATTTCGGCATCATCTACGGCATCTCGGCGTTCGGCCTTGCCAACCAGCTCGGCATCGCCCGCGAGGAAGCCTCCGCCTACATCAAGAAGTACTTTGAGCGCTTCCCCGGCATCCGCGCCTATATGGACGAGACGCGCGATTTCTGCCGGCAGCACGGCTACGTCACCACACTGTTCGGCCGCAAGTGCCACTACCCCGATATCAAGGCGTCCAATGCCTCGGTGCGCGCGTTCAACGAGCGCGCCGCGATCAACGCTCGACTTCAGGGCACCGCCGCCGACATCATCCGCCGCGCCATGACACGTGTGGAGGATGCACTCGCTGCGAAGAAGCTCTCGGCGCAGATGCTGCTGCAGGTGCACGACGAACTGATCTTCGAAGTGCCGGACGCCGAGGTCGAGGCGACGCTGCCCGTCGTGCAGCACGTCATGCAGGACGCGCCGTTCCCGGCCGTGCTGCTGTCGGTGCCGCTGCATGTCGACGCCCGCGCGGCGAAGAATTGGGACGAGGCGCACTGATCTTCTTACCTCGCCCCGCTTGCGGGGAGAGGTCGGATCGCATCGTCAGATGCGATTCGGGTGAGGGGGTACAGGTCTATCGACAGACAACGCTAGCGGAGAGAGCCCCTCACCCCAACCTCCTCAGCGCGAGCGAGGCTCGTCGTGCCCCGTAAGAACGGGGCGAGGGAGTGCATCGGCGCGAGAAGGCAGAGCTGCGCCCGGGACACGAGAGCTGAATTGTCCTCCGAGCAATTGCGCGATGGCCCGGCGCAGCCGCACCTATTAGAACCGGCGCGTCTCCCGCATTGGTTCAATCATGCCTCACACCCCCGCCTTGCTCGGCTTTGCCCTCGTCTGCCTTGGTCTCGTGCTCACGCCCGGGCCGAACATGATCTATCTGATCTCGCGCTCGATCACGCAGGGACCTGCGGCAGGAATCGTCTCGCTCGGCGGCGTGGCGCTGGGCTTCGTGTTCTACATGCTGTGCGCAGCGTTCGGCATCACGGCGCTGCTGCTCGCGATTCCCTTCGCCTATGACGCGCTGCGCTTCGCTGGCGCCGGCTACATGCTCTGGCTCGCCTGGCAGGCCGTGAAGCCGGGCGGACGTTCGCCGTTCCAGGTGAAGCAGGTCGCGATCGACAGCCCGTCCAAATTGTTCGCGATGGGGCTCGTCACCAATCTGCTCAATCCGAAGATCGCGATGCTGTATCTGGCGCTGCTGCCGCAGTTCATCGATCCCGCCGCCGGCAGCGTGCTGACGCAGTCGGTGGTGCTGGGCGCGATCCAGATCGCGATCAGCGTCAGCGTCAACGCGATCATCGCGCTCGCCGCAGGATCGATCGCGCTGTTCCTGGCGAGCCGGCCGAGCTGGATGCTGGTGCAGCGCTGGCTGATGGGCACGGTGCTGGCCGGGCTCGCCGTGCGGATGGCGGTGGAAGCGAAGAAGGTGTGACCGAGGTCGCGCGCCGCGCGCTCGTGTCCCGGACGCGCTGCAGCGCTCTTGCGCTGCTGCGCAGAGCCGGGACCCAGAAGGTTAAGAACGAGATCACAGGGGCGGGCATGGGCCCCGGCCCTGCAGCGCACCGCTTACGCGCTGCGCTGCGTCCGGGGCACGAGGCGGCGGGCTAATCCAGCTTTGCCTCCATGCCCCGCTTCACGGCCGGGCGCGCCATCAGGGCGTCGTACCAGCGCTTGACGTTGGGGAAGTCGGCCAGATCAACCTTGTGGCGAGGGTGGCGCCAGGCCCAGCCCAGGATGGCAAAATCGGCGACCGAGAGGTCACCTGCGACGAAGTCGTGGTCGGCGAGCCGGCGGTCCAGCACGCCATAGAGCCGGCGCGTCTCGGCCATGTAGCGCTTCAGGCCGTAGGCGCGGTCCTGCTCATTCTCGAGTGCAATGAAATGATGGACCTGGCCGGGCATCGGGCCGAAGCCGCCCATCTGCCACATCAGCCATTCGTAGACGGGGACGCGGGCGCCGAGCGATTTCGGCAGGAATTTGCCGGTCTTTTCGCCGAGATAGAGCAGGATCGCGCCGGACTCGAAGATACCGACGGGCTTGCCGTCGGGGCCTTCCGGATCGAGGATCGCCGGGATCTTGTTGTTCGGGGACAGCTTCAGGAACCCGGGCGCCATCTGCTCGCCCTTGGTGATGTTCACCGGGACCACCCTGTAGGGCAGCCCCATTTCCTCCAGCGCGACCGAGATCTTGCGGCCGTTCGGCGTGTTCCAGGTGTGCAGCTCGATGGTCATGCCAGTTTCCTTGCCGAGTTTCTTTGCCCGATTTCCTTGCTTCCGTCCCCAACGGGAGGCCCCTCCACTACTCCAGAAGGTTGCACCCCCACAACCGGCGGACCGGGATGGCCGATCCCTGTTGACGGGAGATGCCCCCTCTGGAATGTCGCGGCGGTCGCGGATAAATTCCGCCACCTTCAAGAACGCTCCCGAGGGACCGCCGTGTCGAAATCTGCCTCCCGCGCCCGCCTGTTCGAAATCATCCGCCGGCGCTCTTTCGGCCGCGGCGAGGTGACGCTCGCGTCGGGCCGCAAGAGCGATTTCTACTTCAACCTCAAGCCGACCATGCTCGACCCCGAGGGCGCGACGCTGCTGGCCGAGCTCACCTACGAGGCGCTGAAGGACGACCAGCTCGATTTCATCGGCGGGCTCGAGATGGGCGCGGTGCCGCTCGCCGGCGCGCTGGCGCAAATCTCCTGGATCAAGGGCCATCCGATCGCGGCCTTCTTCGTGCGCAAGAAACCGAAGGAGCACGGCGCAAAGCTCGCGATCGAGGGCCTGCCCAAAGGCGAGACGCTTGCCGGCAAGCGCGTCGTGATCGTGGAGGATGTCACCACAACGGGCGGCTCGGCGATGAAGGCGGTGGAATCCGTACGCGAGACCGGCGCCGAAGTCGTGCTGGTGCTGACCATGGTCGATCGCGAGGAAGGCGCCACCGACACATTTGGTGCGGCCGGGTTGCCGTTCCGCTCGCTGTACAAGGCGTCGGAATTCTTGAAGGCGTGATCTCATCGCAAGCGGGGCGAGGTGAAGCCTCAACCGCTCATTTACCATCCCGCTCTATGGTGAAACATGTGCTGAGACCTGACGGTCCCGGCCGGTTCAGTAGCGTCGGGTGGAGTAAGCGTTGCGTACAATCATGTTCCATGCGCGGCGGCGGCGTCGCGCGATGCTTGTGGCCGCCACCCTCGCAGCACCGCTGCTGGCAGCTCCCGCTCCGGCTTCGGCCGAAGGCCTGTTCGACTTCTTCTTCGGCGGCATGCAGCAGCAGCGCCCGCAGCGCGAGGTGCCGCAGCAGGCGAACTCCTACGCCGATCCCTTCACCGGCCAGCAGAATGCCGCAACCCCGCAATATGTGCCGCCGACGCGTGCGGCGGCGGCGGGGGGCTCCGGCCCGGCCTTCTGCGTGCGCAGCTGTGACGGCAAATATTTTCCGCTGATGCGCGGCCTCGCCTCGCCGGCCCAGATGTGTCAGGCGTTCTGTCCCGCCACCGCGACCAAGGTCTTCTTCGGCTCCTCAATCGAGGGCGCCTATGCACAGACCGGCGAGCGTTACGCCGACAGCGAGAACGCGTTCGCCTATCGCAAGGCGCTGCGCTCGGACTGCACCTGCAACGGCCGCGAGCCGGTCGGCCTTGCCCCGGTCGATCTCGCGCTCGACTCCTCGCTGAAGGCCGGCGACGTGATCGCAACCAGCGACGGTCTCGTCGCCTATACCGGCGTTCGCCTCGGCAACGACCAGACCGCGGAGTTCACTCCGGTCGCCTCCTATCCCGGCCTCACCGCGCAGGTCCGCGCGCGCCTCGGCGAGATGAAGGTCGCGCCGGTGCGGGCGGAGACGGTGTCAGCGGATGCGCCGGCGTCAACTGAGATCGTGCGCGAGGCACTGCCTGATGTGACGGTGCCGAAGACGACGGCGCAGAAATCGGCGAAGCGGGCGGGCTTGGATTAAGCCAGAACTGCAACCAGGTCGTCATTGCGAGCGAAGCGAAGCAATCCAGAAATGCCTCCGCGGAGACACTCTGGATTGCTTCGTCGCCAGCGCAAAATTGCTTCGCAATTTGGTCGCAGGCTCCTCGCAATGACGGAGGATGGCGCGCTATCTCCCGATAATCACCCCGATCACATTCGGCGCAGCCATGTACTTCTCCTCGATCGCCGCGCGCGCGGCGGCGCGATTTTCGGCGGTCAGCAAGCCACGCTTCTCGGCCAGGATCATCCAGCAGAAACCCCACCAATCGGTGAGCATGCCCGCCTCGCCGATGAGGTCGTAGCCCTGCTCGGCCGCGAAGATGCGCGCATTCGCCTCGTCGAGCGTGTCCAGGAACAGATGGTCCTCGGTCGAGAACAGCTCGTCGCTGATGTCGTCGATGGTGTAGCCCCAGATCGACTGGCACACCGCGTTGAACTCGCGGTCGAACTGGTCGTCATCGATCCTCTGGCGCCGCGCCGCCTGGTGCAGCCGCGACAGCGAGCGCGCGAAATCGGCGATCCGGGTGAGGGCGAATTGATCGAAGGCAATGGTGGACATGTAGTCCTCGCAAAGTCTGACAGACGCTAGATATTGTGTCGGCAACGCACCGAATCACAATGATATATCAAAGACTTGCTAAAGTGTTCTTAATTTGTTCCGAAGAGTTAACAACGCTTCACGCCGCCCCCATTTGCGAATTGCCGGAATCGAAAGGGGCCGCCTCGCGGCGGCCCCCTGCCGGTTACAATCATTGTTCGGGATGAGAAATTCCAGCCCCGGCAGGATCAAGGCTAGAGCCAACACCAGACTTGGGCGATTCCGGACAACTACTGAACGTAGTGCTGTCCCATTTCCGCCTCGCAAAGGTTCCAATTGGGCCGACTCAGCGCGCGGCGGACCTCAATAACAGCGCGAGGCCGCAATGGCGTGGACGCGCCGGTCGCCAAGCAGATGCGCGACAAATCCGTTCTTCGGAAAGATTTTTGCAAAGGCCGCGTCGCGGATGCTGAGGCCGCCGGCATAGGCGCCGAAGGCCGGCATCACCGCGTGCATTCCATCACTGGCGAAGCAACGCCGCTCCATCGAACGGCCGCGCGCGGAGACGCGCGCCTTGGGATGCAGATGGCCGGCGATCTCGCCATGCGCACCGGTCGGCTCGTGGCGGAAGGTGATCGGCCCGATCGCAACTTCGTCCGCGATGGTGCCGCCGAGATCGCGCGGCAGCATCGGATCGTGATTGCCGGAGATCCAGATCCAGTCGCGTCCGGCCTGGAGCACGGCGACGGCGTTGCGATCATCCTCCGACAGTCGCTCATGCGCGGTGCGATCGTGAAAGCTGTCGCCGAGTGCGATGACGGTTTTTGGGGCATGGCGGGAGATGACAGCAGCGAGGCGACCGAGCGTTGCCAGCGTGTCGTAAGGCGGCAGCAGCACACCGCGCGTGGCGAAGCTGGAGCCCTTTTCCAGATGCAGATCGGAAACGACGAGCAGGCGTTGCTCTTCCCAGTACAGCGCGCCGGAGAGATCGGCGGCGAAAGTCACATCGCTGATGGTGACCCTGGATACGCGCATGTCCTCGACATCCCCCGAAATCAGCGCGCCCAACGTCACGTCAAAACCTGCTTCTATCCCATCGCCTCTTTGACGAGCTCGTCGGCGGCCTCGGCCAAAAGCTCGTCTGCAGCTTCGCCATAGACTGACTCGCGGCCGATTTCCAGCATTACGGGGACGGCGAGCGGGGAGACGTGGTCGAGTTCCTGATGGGTGATGCGGCCCTGGATGCGGGCGAGCATGCCGCCGAGACGGCGCAGATCGAGCAGGCCGGCGGCGGCATCGGCGCGCGCGGCGCGCAGCAGCACGTGGTCGGCCTGGTGCTTGCGCAGCACGTCATAGACGAGGTCGGTCGAGAACAGCACCTGGCGGCGGCTCTTGTCCTCGCTGGTGAAGCGGCGCTCGATCAGGCCGGAGATCAGCGCACAATTGCGGAAGGTGCGCTTCATCAGCGCGGATTCGGCGAGCCAGGCTTCGAGATCATCGCCCAGCATGTCCGGGTTGAACAGCGCATCGAGATCGAGCTCGCCATTGCGGATCATGAAGGAGGCATCGCCGAGCCCCCAGATCGCCACCGCATATTCATTGGCGACGAAGCCGAGCGGCCGCGCGCGGGCGCGCTCGAGCCGGCGCGTCAGCAGCATGCCGAGCGTCTGGTGCGCGAGCCGGCCCTCGAAGGGATAGCAGATGAGATAATGCTTGTTGCCGCGTGGAAAGGTCTCGACCAGGAGTTCGCGAACGCCGGGCACTCTGCTGACGTCTTTTTGCAGCGACAGCCAGTCACGCACCTGCTCGGGCAGGCCATTCCAGGCGCGCTTGTCGTCGAGAATGCGGCGCACGCGCTCGGCCAGATAGGTCGAGAGCGGAAACTTGCCGCCCATATAGGACGGCACCTTGGGGTCCTTGTCGTTGGCGCGGGAGACGTAGACCTGGTCTTCTGCCAAAGCTTCGTAGCGCACGACCTCGCCGCCGAACACAAAGGTGTCGCCGGCGGTGAGGCCCTCGATGAAATATTCCTCGATCTCACCCAACACCCTGCCGCCGCGCGCAATGGCGCCGGTGGCGCCGCTGCCGGTGGAGCGCCCCCGCACCAGCCGCACCTTCAGCATCGGCTCCTCGACGATGGTGCCGACATTGAGGCGATAGCTCTGCCGCACCTTTGGATTGGCGACGCGCCAGCGGTCCTGCTTGTCCTGCTTGATGCGGGCGAAGCGCTCATAGGTTTTCAGCGCGTAGCCGCCGGTGGCGACGAAATCGACGACATCGTCGAAATCCTGCCGGGCGAGGTCTGCGTAAGGCGCGGCGGTGCGGACCTCGTCGTAGAGATCGTCGTTGAAAAACGGTTCGCCGCAGGCGCAGCCGAGCACATGCTGGGCCAGCACGTCGAGCGCGCCGGTGCGAAGCGGCGGCGTGTCCTGCGCATTCTCGGCGATGGCATCGATCGCGGCGCGGCACTCCAGCACCTCGAAACGGTTCGCGGGCACCAGCACCGCGCGCGAGGCTTCATCGAGGCGGTGATTGGCGCGGCCGATGCGCTGCATCAGGCGCGAGGAGCCCTTGGGCGCGCCGATATTGACGACGAGATCGACATCACCCCAGTCGATGCCGAGATCGAGCGAGGAGGTGCAGACGACGCCGCGCAGGCGCCCTGCCGACATGGCTTCCTCGACCTTGCGGCGCTGCGCGACATCGAGCGAGCCGTGATGCAGCGCGATGGCAAGGCCATCGTCGTTCATCCGCCAGAGATCCTGGAACAGCATCTCGGCCTGGCTGCGGGTGTTGACGAAGACCAGCGTGGTCTTGTTCTGCTTGATCAGCTCGTAGACTTCGGCGAGGGCATGACGCGCGCCGTGGCCGGCCCAGGGCAGCCGCTCGCGCGTGTCGAGCATCTCGACCTGCGGCGGCGCCGCGCCGCCGGCGAGGACGATGTCGGCAGCGGCTTCGTTGCCACCCGGCTGCGGCACCAGGAAGCGCGCGAGCTGGTCCGGCTCGGCCACGGTCGCCGACAGGCCGATCGCGCGTATCTGCGGCGCCAGCCGCCACAGCCGCGCCAGCCCAAGCGACAAGAGATCGCCGCGCTTGGACGTCACCAGCGCATGCAGCTCGTCGAGCACAATGCGTTTCAGGGAGGAGAACAGGAACGGCGCGTCGTCGGAGGACAGCAGCAGCGCGAGCTGCTCCGGCGTCGTCAGCAAGATGTCCGGCGGATAGCGCCGCTGCCGCTGGCGCCGCGACACCGGCGTGTCGCCGGTGCGGGTCTCGACCTTGATCGGGAGGGCCATCTCGGCGATGGGACGCTCGAGGTTGCGGGCGATGTCGACGGCGAGCGCCTTGAGCGGGGAGATGTAGAGCGTGTGCAGACCGCCGCTGCGCTGCACGGCGCGGCCGGTGGAAACCACGGACTTCGCGGGTGATGCCGGTGCAGAACTCAGCTCCACCAGCGTCGGCAGAAACCCCGCCAGCGTCTTGCCGGCGCCGGTGGGCGCAATCAAAAGGGCCGAACGATCCTCGCGCGCCTTCTCCAGCAGCGCGAGCTGATGCTCGCGCGGCGACCAGCCGCGGGCCGCAAACCACGCCTGGAAGCGGTCGGGCAGCAGCGCGGCCGGCTCGGCCGATATTTTGAGGATGCGGGGCGGCACGGCATCACAGGTAAGCCGTGCGGGCGGGTTCGTCGAGGGGTGGGCTCTTCGCCTCGCCCCGCTTGCGGGGAGAGGCCGCCGCGAAGCGACGGATGAAGGGGAGCCTCCGCGAGGGCAACTGTCACCGTCTCCGCGGAGACTCCCCCTCACCCTACCCTCTCCCCGCAAGCGGGGAGAGAGAAAGAGGCAGCGTCGAGCCCCTTACTCCGACATCGGCTTGTCGGAGATGTCCCAATCCTTGCCGCTGAAGGTGGAGATGAAGAGCGTCTTCATCGGCGTGTAGTCCTCGGGCGTATAGTCGTAGGTGACGCCGTCGAGGAAATAGGGCGAGTGGAAGCCCTTGAGGTTGGACGCCTGCTTCAGCACGTTGGCGCGGGTGAGCTCGTCGCCGCAGCGGCGCAGGATCTCGCCCATGGTCACCGCCTGGCCGTAGCCGGCAAAGGCGATGGTGTTGTCGGGGTCGATCGCCGGCATGTACTTCTTGCGCAGTTCCTCGAACGCCATCACGTCGGGGTCCTTCTCCCATTTGGGCAAGCCGACTTCCTTGTTGTAGCGGATGGCGACGATGCCGGTGGCGTTCTCCAGGCCCGCGGCATTGAGGATCGAGCGGCCGGTCGAGCCCGCCGACAGAAGCTGCAGCGGCTTCCAGCCGAGTTCGGCGACTTTGCGGATCGACTGCGACGTCGCCTTGCCGGTGGTGATGTTGTAGAAGACGTCGGCGCCCGATTTGGAGAGATTGATGAGCTGGGAATCGACCGTCGGATCGGTGAGATCGTAGGTCTGCTCCATGATCACCTGCGCGGTGCCGCCAGCATCCGCCAGCACTTTCTTAAACGGACCGAGGAAGTCGCGGCCGAAATCGTCGTTCTGGTAGAGGATGCCGATCTTCGCATTCGGCTTCACGGCAACGACGTGCCGCGCCAGGATGCGCGCCTCGGTCGGATAGAGCGGCAGGCCCGCCATCGTCCACTTGAACTCTTTCGGGTTATTCCACTTCGACGCGCCGGTGTTGAGCAGCAGCTGCGGCACGCCCTTGGAGTTCAGGTATTTGTGCACGGAGGTCTGCGGCGCGGTGCCGAGCGAGCCGTACAGCGCGAGCACCTCCTCCTGCTCGACCAGGCGCCGCGTCGCCTCGACGCATTTCGGCGCGCTGTAGGCATCGTCCATGGTCAGGAACTTGACCTTGCGTCCGTTGATGCCGCCCTTCTCGTTCAGCATCTGGAAATAGGCTTCGCCGATGCGGCCGAGCACACCATAGAGCGAGCCGGGACCGGAATGCGGCACGGTCTGTCCGATCTTGATCTCGGTGTCGCTGGCGCCCGCATCATATTTCTTCTCCGCGGCCCAGACATACGGCGCGGGCAGAGTGGATGCAGCGATGGTAGCGAGCGCGCTGGCGCTGAAGTCGCGCCGCGATGGATTCCTGGCCATTATTTGTTTCTCCCTAGTGCGCGCATTGTGCTGGGAAGGCAGCACGGCTCGCAAGTAGGAAGTCGTCGCTTTGCGACGCAATGACGCTTAATTAAAGGGTGTTTAGCGCCTAGACTCAAGTTTTCTCAGCGACGACGACAAGGCCGCGCACCGGCTCGTTGTTCTCGTTGCGCGGCGAGGCCGGCTCCAGCGTCAGCAGCTTGAGTCCGGCCCTCGCAATGGCGCCGCGGACATATTCCGCCGAATGGGCATAGCGCAGACCTTCGCCGAGCACGATGCCGCTGCCGTCATGCGTCTCCAGCGTGAAGGCGAGCACACCGCCGGATGCGAGCACGCGCTTCGCCTCGGTCAGTACCGGCGCGAGATCGGAGAGATAGACGAACGCATCCGCGGCGACGACGAGGTTCGCGCTCGCATCAGCCTTGCTGCGCAGGCCCTCGATCATGTCGGCGACTTCGAGCTCGGCATAAAGCTCGGTGGCGCGCGCTTCCTTGATCATGCCGGGCGACAGATCGATGCCGATGAAATGATCGACCTGTTTCGCGAAGGCGGCGGCGGCGAGGCCAGTGCCGCAACCGAGATCGATGGTGCGCTTGAAGAAGGTCGGCTTCTTCGCGGCGACGCGCGCGGCCAGCACTGCCTTGAAGATCAGCGCGGGCGCGCGATAACCGAGATCGTTGATCAGCGCGTGCTCGAAGCGCGGCGCGTATTGATCGAACAGCGCCTGCACATAGGCCTTGGGCATTTCCGCCATCTCTGCGCCGCCGAGCCGCATGAGATGCAGGCCGGCGCCGTGCTGGTCCTCCGGGTCGGAATCGCGCGCCTTGCGGAAGGCTTCGATCGCCTTGTCACGCTCACCGAGCTGCTGACGGATCTCGCCGAGAGTGAACCAGGCCGAGGTAAAGTTGGGCGCGAGCTCGATCGCCTGCTCGATCAGGTCGGCAGCGGCGGGCAGGTCGCCCTTGAGCTGGAGGTCGCGCGCGAACTCGAAACGGCGGTCGGCCATGAGATCGCCGGAGGTCAGAAACAGGCGGAGGGGCATCGGGAACCAGGAAGCGAAGCGGGTGGATGACTCGAAGATGCAGTGACGCGACCTATATAGCAGGCATGCGCCCGCAAGACATCCTGCTGCCAACTGCTGACGGCCTGTGCTGCAAGCCCGGCGGCTTCCACATCGATCCTGTCCGCCCGGTGGAGCGGGCCGTGATCACCCACGGCCATTCCGACCATGCTCGCGCCGGCCATGGGGCCGTGCTGGCGACGCAGGAAACGCTCGACATGATGCGGCTGCGCTATGGCGAGAATTTTGCCGGATCGACGCAAGTCATCCGCTATGGCGAGGAAATCCGGCTCGGCGACGTCACCGTCAAATTCCACCCGGCCGGCCACGTGCTGGGCTCGGCGCAGATCGCGGTGACGTGCAAGGATACCTGCATCGTCGCTTCCGGCGACTATAAGGATGCACCCGACCCGACCTGCGCGCCGTTCGAGCTGGTGCCCTGCGACGTCTTCATTACCGAGGCCACGTTCGGCCTGCCGGTGTTCCGGCACGGCGATGCCGCGGACGAGGTGAAGAAGCTGCTGGCGTCCGTGGCGCTGTTTCCGGAGCGCGCGCACCTCGTCGGCGCCTATTCGCTCGGCAAGGCACAGCGCGTGATCGCGCTGCTGCGCCAGGCCGGTCATGACGCGCCGATCTACCTGCATGGCGCGATGGAGACGATCACCGAGTATTATCAGAGCCGCGGCATCGCGCTCGGCGAACTCAGGCCCGTGATGGGCGTGAAGAAGGCGGCGCTGGCCGGCACCATCACGCTGGCGCCGCCCTCGGCCACCTCCGATCTCTGGACGCGACGTTTTCCCGATCCCGTCACCGCATTCGCCTCAGGCTGGATGCGCGTGCGCGCCCGCGCGCGACAGCGCGGCGTCGAGCTGCCGCTGGTGATCTCCGATCACGCCGACTGGGACGGTCTCACCGCGACCATCGCAGCGACCGGCGCCGGCGAGATCTGGGTCACGCACGGCCAGGAAGATGCGCTGGTGCATTGGTGCCGGAGTAAAGGCCTGCGGGCGCAGCCGCTCGATCTCGTCGGCTATGGCGATGAGGAGGAAACCGAGACGCCGCTTCAAGACGAGGCCGAGGCATGAACCGCTTCGCCGAACTCTTGGACCGCCTCGCCTACGAGCCCGGCCGCAACAACAAGCTGCGGCTGATCACCAGTTATTTTCGCGAGATCGGCGATCCCGACCGCGGCTATGCGCTGGCCGCGCTGACGGGCGCGCTGAGCTTCAAGCACGCCAAGCCGGCGTTGATCCGCGATCTCATCGCGTCGCGCACTGACGAGGTGCTGTTCGGATTGAGTTACGATTACGTCGGCGATCTCTCGGAGACGGTCGCGCTGATGTGGCCGAGGCGGATGCTCGTTACCAACGAGTCTTTTCCGAGCCACCCCTCTCCCCCGCCCTCCCCCGCAAGGGGGGAGGGAGCGCAGTTGCGCATGCCGCGGCAGACGGGCTCGGCAGCCGAGATCGATTTAGCGAGTGATGGACGCACCACCCTCTCCGTCCCCTCCCCCCTTGCGGGGGAGGGTCAGGGAGAGCGGGACCGCGGGCGAGATGCCAATGAGTCCGCCCACCCAAGCAACCACAACAACCCACCGCCCCCCACCCTCACCGAGGTCGTCACCACGCTCCGCACGCTCGGCAAGACCGAGCTGCCAAAGCAGCTCGAACGCTGGCTCGACGAGTTGGATGAGACCGGCCGCTGGGCGCTGCTGAAGCTCGTCACCGGCGCGCTACGCATCGGCATCTCCGCGCGGCTGGCGAAGACTGCCGCGGCTGCACTGGGTGACAAGGACCCTCACGAGGTCGAGCTGATCTGGCCAGGGCTTGCGCCGCCGTATCTCGATCTGTTCGCCTGGCTGGAGGGCCGCGCCGAAAAACCGGTCAATCGCGATCCCGCACCGTTCCGCCCGGTGATGTTGGCGCATGCGATCGAGGACGGCGATTTCGCGAGCCTCGATCCCGCTGATTACGTCGCCGAATGGAAATGGGACGGCATCCGCGTGCAGGCGGTCGCAGGGCGCGACGACCACGGGCACATCATCGCGCGACTCTATTCGCGCACCGGCGAGGACATCACGGGGAGCTTTCCGGATCTCGTGCCGTCGCTGCGGCTGCCTGGTGCAATCGATGGCGAGTTGCTGATTCTGCGCGAAGGCCGCGTGCAAAGCTTCAACGTCCTGCAGCAGCGTCTGAACCGCAAGGTCGTCTCGCCCAAGCTGATCAAGGAGTTTCCGATCCATCTGCGCGCCTACGACCTGCTCGGCGACGACGAGAACGATCTGCGCGAGCTGCCGTTCGCGGAACGGCGCGAGCGGCTAAAGAGCTTCGTCCAGAAACTCGACGATCCCCACATCGATCTGTCGCCGACCGTTCCCTTCGCAAGCTGGGATACGCTAACCGCGGCGCGCGCCGATCCGGCAAGCGCAGGCGCGGGCGAGGATGCCGACGCGGTCGAGGGCGTGATGCTGAAACGGCGCGATGCGCCTTATCTGCCGGGCCGGCCGAAGGGCCAGTGGTGGAAATGGAAGCGCGATCCGCACATCATCGACGCCGTGCTGATGTATGCGCAGCGCGGCCACGGCAAGCGCTCGTCCTACTATTCCGACTACACCTTTGGCGTCTGGACCGAGACCGAGAGCGGCGAGGAGTTGGTGCCGGTGGGAAAGGCCTATTTCGGCTTCACCGACGAGGAACTGCTGCAGATCGACCGCTTCGTCCGCCGCAACACCACGGAAAAGTTCGGCCCCGTTCGCCACGTCGTGCACGAGAGCGACAAGGGCCTGGTGCTGGAGGTGGCGTTCGAGGGCCTGCAGCGCTCGCCGCGGCACAAATCCGGCGTCGCGATGCGCTTTCCCCGCATCAGCCGCCTGCGCTGGGACAAGCCGCCGCGGGAGGCCGACCGGCTGGAAACACTGGAAAAAATGCTGAAAGCGGACGAATCCCTACCAACAATTAAGGTTGCGGCGTCCGCCGACAGCCATTGACGCATCTCAGCGGGTTCCCCATGTGCCCCGCCGTGACTTATAATCGGGGCGAATCCCCGCGAGGAGTTTTTTGAGATGGCCCAAGACGTCAGAGATTTGCCGGCCGGCCGCAGCGATGGGCTGAACCGCTTTCTCGGTGGCTCGCCGCTGGCGGTCGCGTTTCGCCTGGTCCTGCTCTCGATCCTGGTCGGCGTCGTGCTCGCCGCGATCGGCTTCGATCCATGGAATATCATCTACAGCATCCGCCTGCTGTTCCAGCGGCTCTGGGATCTCGGCTTCGATGCCGTGAACTGGCTGTGGCGCTACTTCCTGCTTGGCGCTGTCATCGTGATCCCGATCTGGTTGCTCTCGCGCGTGTTTGGCGCGCCGCGCCGCTAAGCCCGGATCATACTCAGGGAGCCCGCAGCCGATGCAACTACGCTTTGTCGGCTGCGGTGACGCCTTCGGCTCCGGCGGCAGGCTCAACACCTGCTTCCATGTCTCGGGGCGCGAGACCAACTTCCTGATCGATTGCGGGGCGTCGGCCCTGCCGGCGCTGAAGCGGCTCGAGATCAACCGCAACGAGATCGATCTCATCCTCATCACGCATTTCCACGGCGACCATTTCGCCGGCCTGCCGTTCTTTCTGCTCGACGCGCAATTCTCGAAGCGGACAAAGCCGCTGACGATCGCCGGCCCCGAAGGCATCGAGACGCGGCTGACACAGGTGATGGAGGCGCTGTTCGAGCATTCCTCCAGGACCAGGCAGCGCTTCGAGCTCGACATCATCGCGCTCGCCCCGGAGCAAAGCCGCACATTCGGCGCGGTGAATGTGACCCCTTACCCTGTCATACACGGCGATTCCGGCGGGCCGTTCCTGGCCTATCGCGTCGAAGCCGAGGGCCGTACGCTCGCCTACAGCGCCGACACCGAATGGACGGAGGCACTCATTCCGCTGGCGCATGGCGCGGACCTTTTCATTGCGGAAGCCTATATGTACGAGAAGGTGGTCAAGAACCATCTCAGCCTGAAGACCTTGGAACAGCATCTGCCAGTCATCGGCGCGAAACGCCTCGTCCTCACTCATATGAGCGACGACGTGCTGACGCGCCTGGATGAGATCGACCATCTCGCCGCCGAAGACGGCATGGTGCTCGTGTTCTGACATGCACGCGCCCGTACCCCTCAAGATCGGCTCCCGCCAGGTGTTCGCCATCGCCGGTCCCGCGATGGTCGCGAACCTGACGACGCCGCTGATCGGTGTGGTCTCGACCACCGCGATCGGCCGGCTCGACGATGCCGCCCTGCTCGGCGGCGTCGCGATGGCCTCCGTGATCTTCGACTGCCTGTTCTGGCTGTTCGGCTTCCTGCGCATGAGCACGCTCGCCTTCACCGCACAGGCGCTCGGCGCCGGCGAAACGCGCGAGCAGACCGTGGTCCTGGTGCGCGGCTTCATCGTCGCCGGCCTGATCGGCGCGGCCCTGATCGTGCTGCAATTGCCGCTCGCCGCCGCACTGTTCGACCTGATGGGCGGCAGCGAGGGCGTCACCCATGCGGCAAAAACCTATTTCATGATCCGGATCTGGTCCTCGCCATTCGCCTTCGCCAATTATGTCATCCTCGGTTGGCTGGTCGGCCAGGCCCGCGCCAATCCGGCGCTCGCGCTCCAGGTCGTCATCAACCTCGTCAACATGGCGGCGACGATTCTGCTGGTACTGGTCTACGACACCGGCATCGCGGGCGCGGCGATCGCCGCGCTGCTGTCGGAGAGCATCGGCTTCGTGCTCGGCGTCATCGTCTGCCGGCGCAATGCCGCGGGCGGCTTCAAAGTGCCGCGCGCGACGCTGTTCGACCGCGAAAAACTGATGCGGCTGCTGGCGGTGAACACCGACATCCTGATCCGCACCGCGGCGCTGATCGCGGTCTTCCTGTTCTTCACTGCCAAGGGCGCGCGCGCCGGCGACGTTACGCTCGCCGCGAACTCCGTGCTCAACAACTTTCTGCTGGTCAGCGCCTTCTTTCTCGACGGCCTCGCCAACGCAGCCCAACAGCTCTGCGGCCGCACCTTTGGCGCGCGCGACGCCAGGGGTTTTGCCGATTCGACCCGGCTGGTGCTGCTGTGGGGCCTCGGCTTCGCGCTGGTCGTCGCGGTGCTGTTCGCGCTGTTCGGGCCTGATATCATCAATTTCATGACGGCGAGCGAGAACGTCCGTCGCGCCGCGCGCGAATTCCTGCCGTTCATCGTGCTCGCGCCCATCCCCGGCGTGTTCGCCTTCGGCTTCGACGGCATCTATGTCGGCGCCACCTGGGCGCGCGAGATGCGCAATCTGATGCTGGCTTCGCTTACGATCTTCTTCGGTATCTGGCTGGCGCTGCAATCGTTCGGCAATGCCGGGCTCTGGTGCGCGCTGATCGCGTTCTACATCGCGCGCGGCGGCCTGCAGGGCGCGCGGTATCCGGCGCTGTACCGGGCGACGTTCTCGAAGTCATAGAAGAGTCGTAGCCCGGATGGAGCGTAGCGTAATCCGGGGCCCTCATGCCCGCCGATCGAATCCCGGATTGCGCTGCGCTCCATCCGGGCTACGAGACCTTCTTACATCCCCGGCCAGTCTTCCGCCGTCAGCGTCGCGGCATCCGCACCGACGATCTCGGAGAGCGAATCCCGCCCCGTACGCAGCAGCGTCGAGGTGAGGTCGCGCTTGATCTCGTCGACGAGGCCGAGACCCTTGTAGACCAGCGACGAATAGAGCTGGATCAGGCTCGCGCCCGCCCGGATCTTCGTCAGCGCCGCACCGCCGGAATCGACGCCGCCGACGCCGATCAGCGGGAACGCACCCTCGACGCGCACATAGGTCTCCGCGACCATGCGCGTCGACAGGCGGAACAGCGGCCGGCCGGACAGGCCGCCCTGCTCCTTCGCCCGCATCTCCTCGCGCAGCGTGCTCGGCCGCGCGATCGTCGTGTTCGACACGATCATGCCGTCGACCCGGCGCGCGCGCGCGACTTGGACGACATCGTCGAGCTGGGCGAGGCTCAAGTCCGGCGCGATCTTGAGCAGCACCGGCGTATCGCCGGCCTTCTGCCTGACATGCTCGCGCGCATCGATCACCCTGGCGAGGAGATCGTCGAGCAGTGCGCCTTCCTGCAGGTTGCGCAGGCCCGGCGTGTTCGGCGAGGAGACGTTGACGGTGAAATAGCTCGCGACCGGCGCAAAGGTCTCGATCAGCTTGACGTAATCGGCGACGCGGTCCGGCGAATCCTTGTTGGCGCCGACATTGACGCCGACGATGCCGCCATGCTGCGCGCGCGCGGCGAGCCGGCGCAGCGCGACCTCCGCGCCGTCATTGTTGAAACCCATGCGGTTGATGACGGCTTCGTCGCGCTCGAGGCGAAACAGCCGCGGCCGCGGATTGCCGGCCTGCGGCCTTGGCGTCACCGAGCCGATCTCGACGAAGCCGAAGCCGAGCCGCAGCAGTGCGTCCGGCACCTCCGCACTCTTGTCGAAGCCGGCGGCCATGCCGATCGGGTTGGGAAAGTTGAGCCCGAAGGCGCGCACCGCGAGCTTGGGATCATCGGTGCGCGGCTTGACCGGCGGCAGGAAGCGCAGGCCCTGGATCGCGAGGCGATGGGCATCCTCCGGATCGAGCCAGCGCAGCACCGGCAGCGAGAAGGCGTCGAAAGCGCGAATCACGGGGCAAGCTCCGGTGTGTCGTGCCCACCATCGGAGCGTATGTTGAGATTCATCACCGCGAGCACTGCGCCGAGATCGAGCTCGCCATAGAGATGCGGGAACAGCTCTTCATTGCGCGAGCGCTCCCAGCGTAGCTCGCTGCCGAGCGCATCGGCGTCGACCTCGACAAGGAACAGCGCGCGCTGGCCGAAATAATGCTTTCGCAGGGTCTCGGGAACCTGGGCAGCGGTCGAGAAATGGATGAAACCGTCGCGCGCATCGTCCGCGCTGCCCTGGTACACGCCCTGCCGCTCCGCCTCGCGCCAGGCCGAGGCCGGACAGATTTTGTAGATCTTGACCACCGCTACCGCAGCCCTGTTTGCTCTTTGAGTCTTTTGGGTTTTTTCGACTGTTGCGGGTCCCAGAAACCCGGCGCGACCGTAAAGGCCGCCCCCTCCGAACTCAAGACCCAGAGCCATGTCCATTCCGACGAAATCGAAGCCGGGCTCCAAATTCCTGTTTTGACGCAGTTTCCCTGCGCGAGGCGGTATCCGCTCCGCCTGACAACGCCGTTCCCGTCGCCCCTTGCGCCAAAAGCGAAAAACCGGTTGATTTGAGGACAGTTTTCCTGAGTTGCGACGGGCTGGACCTTCCATGGTCAAACAGGCCAAAGCGCAGAGGATACTGACTCACGACCAGATCTGGGTCGCACTGGATCGGCTGGCGGAGCGTGCCGGCCTGTCACCATCAGGCCTTGCCAAGCGGGCCGGGCTCGACCCGACCACCTTCAACAGATCCAAGCGCGTGACGCCCGACGGCCGCGAGCGCTGGCCATCCACCGAATCGATCGCAAAAGCGCTGGCGGCAACCGGCGCCTCGCTCGACATCTTCGCCGGGCTGATCAGCGACGATTCCACCGACAACCGCTCCGTGCCGCTGCTCGGCCTGGAACAGGCGGGCATCAGCGGCGCATTCGACGAGGCCGGCTTGCCATCCGGCAAGGGCTGGACGGAATTCGCGCTGCCGACCGCCGAGGACCATCACAGCTTTGCGCTGGAGATGTCCGGCGACGCATTCGCGCCGATCTATCGCGACGGCAGCGTCATCCTGGTCTCACCCGGTGCACCGGTCCGCAAGGGAGATCGCGTGGTCGTGAAAACCAGAACGGGCGAGGTGACGGTCGCGACGCTGAAACGCCGGACGGCCAAGGTGCTGGAATTGCAGCCGCTCGATCCATCGCAGACCGAGCGTACGCTGGCGGCGAGCGACGTCGGCTGGATCGCGCGGATCGTGTGGGCGAGCCAGTGATCGCGTCGCGACCGGACCATGACACCGTTCGCGCGACGTCCGGCGCACGATCGCCATTGCGACTCACTATCCCTCTCGCCTAGGTTGCGCGCGCATTGCCAATCGAATTCATCTGAGGGGGAATATGATGAATCGCCGTCACGCATTGAAAGCGCTCGCGGGTCTCGCGCTATGTCCGGTGTGCAAGCCGGGCTTCGCCGCCGAAGGCGTGCACTGGAGCTATGAAGGTGCCGGTGCGCCAGCCAAATGGGGCGATCTCGACGCGGCCAACAAGGCCTGCGCCGTCGGCCTGCAGCAATCCCCGATCGACATCGAGTCGGCCGTAAAATCGCAATTGCCCGCGCTGAAGCTGCGCTGGGGCAAGAGCGCCGACACCATCGTCAACAACGGGCATACGATCCAGCTCAACTTCGCCGAGGGCAGCACGCTCACGCTCGGCGACGTCAAATACAAGCTGCTTCAGGTGCATTTCCACCGGCCGAGCGAGCACATGATCGGCGGCAAGAATTTTCCGATGGAGGCGCATTTCGTCCACCGCAACGAGGCCGGCGGGCTCGCCGTGGTCGGCGTGCTGATGACGGAAGGCAGGCCGAACGCAGCCTTCAGCAGGATCGTCAAGACCATGCCGGCCGCGGAAGGCCCCGCCGTGAAGGCCGACGCGGGCATCGATCCCCACGCCATGCTGCCGCACACACTCAGCTACTTCCGCTATCCCGGCTCGTTGACCACGCCGCCCTGCTCGGAAGTGGTGGAATGGCTGCTGCTGACCGCCCCGATCCAGGTGTCGGCCGCCGACGTCGCCGCGTTCGCAAAGCTCTATCCGATGAACGCGCGCCCGGTGCAGAAGGACAACCGCCGTTACGTGCTGCGCTCGATCTGAGCTGCGCTCTGGTTTAAGGTCTGCTCGCCGAAGCGAGCAGACCAAGCCGGATCAGGCTTTCGGCAGTCGCAACGATGGAGTCCTCTCTCGTTCTCGGCGACCAGCCGAGCAGACGCGTTGCCTTCTCGCTCGTCGCATTCATGTTGACGCCAAGCAACGGCACCATTCCCTTGATCGCCGGATCGTGAGCGCGAGCAGACGCATCAACCAATTGGGCAACTCCCGCGCAGGTACCTTGCTGGCCGCCGTCCCCACGCGCTGACGCAGCACTTTTGCGACCTCCACCATCCACATGCTTTCGCCTGAGATTGCGAGAAAGCGTTCGCCGTTCGCCGCGGGATCGACCATGGCGCGAAGATGCAGATCCGCGACGTCGCGCACATCGACAAAGCCGGAATTGACCTTTGGGCATCCCGGCTGTCCGTCCATGAGCGTTTTGATGAGCCGGATCGAATGCGAGTAGTCGGCGCCGAGGGCTGGCCCGAGAACGGCGACCGGATTGACGGCTGACAGTTCGAGCCCGCGTCCTTCCTTCGCAACAAAATCCCACGCTGCGCGCTCGGAGAGCGTCTTGGATTTCTGATACGGCGCGACGTTGCCGGTCAGATCGCTCCAATCGGTTTCATTGAACGGACGCCGGTGGTTCGGCTTGTGCCCGACTCCAATGGCGCCGAATGCCGACGTCAGCACGACGCGCTTGACGCCGGCGGCGCGCGCGGCGCGCAAGACCCGCAGATTTCCTTCGACAGCGGGCCTGACCCAGTCCTCCTTTCGCACCTGGTCGCCCGAAGGCGTCGGCGACGCGCCGTGCAGCACATAGGTGCAGCCGGCAGCAGCCTCTGCCCAACCCTGGTCAGCGGTGAGGTCGGCGACTACGAATGAAAGGCGATCACCGGGATCAGCTCCGCCAGCCCTGAGGTTGGCGCGCACCTCCGCTTCCCGCGTCATTGAACGAATTGTGGTCCGCACCCGATATCCGGCATTCAGCAGCGCCAGCATGCAATGCTGCGCGATGAATCCGGTCCCTCCGGTAACGAGGACGATTTGATCGGGCACGGCTTGATCTCCAGTCTGGTCGCGCAGCGCGCTTGGTCCGGACCGATTGCAGTCCGCGAGCAACCCTGAAATGGCCACGAGCATCCGGATTTTGAATGCTTGAAAGTCCAATATTCTTACTCAATAGTCCGGAAATGGACACCGATCCCCTTTCAGACATTCTCAGGCTGGCAAACGTCACCGCCCTGTTGACCGGCGGCTTCACGGCCGGCGGGCCTTGGGCGATCCGGTTTCCGGCGCGCGAGAGAATCCAGTTCTTCGCTGTCGTGAAGGGGCGCTGCTGCGGCCAGTTCGATGGCGAGGATCAATCAATCTGGTTCGAAAACGGAGACATAGGTCTCCTCGTCGAACCGCACTCTGTGGTTCTTGCGAGCGATCCGGACGTCGCTCCGGTCAAGGGAGAGGATCTTTTCGCGGGCGGCCGGACGATGGCGACCATCGGCGACGGCAGTGAATTCGCCTATATCGCCGGTCACGTCGATTTCGATCAGGCGGGACGACGGTTGCTCGCGGACGTGCTTCCGATCTGGATTCATGTGCGGCCGAAGCCGTCCACCGCAATGATTTTCCGCTGGCTGCTCGACCGCATCGTTGAAGAACAGGCTGCGGGCTTACCCGGGTCAAAGATCGCCTCGGCGCAACTCATGCAGCTTCTCTTCATCGAGATCCTGCGTGCTCACCTTGAAACACGCGATGTCATGCCGGCCGGCTGGCTGCGCGTGATGGCCGATCCGCATCTCGCGCCGGCGCTGCGCTTGATGCATGGCGAGCCCAGTCGCTCATGGCATCTCGAGGAACTTGCCAGGGCAGCCGCGATGTCCCGCACGACCTTCGCCGAACGCTTTCGCGCGGTTGCAGGCGTTGCGCCGCTGACCTATCTCACGGAATGGCGCATGCGGCTCGCCGAGCGAGCCCTGCACGAAGAGAGGACGCCCGTGGCGGCGATTGCGCGATCGCTCGGTTACGGCTCGGAGAGCGCGTTCAGCAACGCATTCAAGCGCGTCACCGGCCAGTCGCCGAGGGCCTGTCGCGATGCGGCGCGGCGTTCGGGGCTGACGACAGCTCCGTAGCCCGGATGGAGCGTAGCGCAATCCGGGCTACAGTTTTCTCACGCACTCCGCGCCAGCGCGCCGTCGATCATGTTGACCGCGTTCTGCACGCCATACACGGCGACGAAGGAGCCGAAGCGCGGGCCCTTCTCCTGGCCGAGCAGCACCTGGTACAGCATGTTGAACCAATCGAGCGTGACGCCGGGGCGGCCGTCCTTGCCCTTCTTGACCTGGTCGAGGAACGGTTCGCGGCGGCCGATCTCGTAGACGACGTTCTGGATGTCCTCGGCCGAGGCGTCCTGCGGCAACTGCGACAGCGCATCGCGCAGATCCTGCAACGCGGCGCGCTCGGTGTCCGTGGGCACGCGGAACTGCTTCGTCGGCGCGACGAAGTCGCGGTAATAGTTGATGGCGTAGCCGACCATCGCATCGAGCTTGGGATGCGTCTGCGGGCTCACGCCGGGCCGATAGCGGCCGATGAAGCCCCACAGCGTCTCGGCATTCTCCGCGTTCGACGACGACACCAGCGTCAGCAGGAGCTGGAACGTGACGGGCATGTCGCCCTGCGGCGGCTTGCCGGTATGGATATGCCAGACCGGATTGCCGAGCTGTTGCTTGCCATCCTGCCTGGCAAAGCCGTCGATGAACTGCTGGTAGTCGTCGACGTTGCGCGGGATGACGTCGAAATACAGCCGCTTGGCCGCCTTCGGCTCGCGATACATGAACAGCGACAGCGATTCCGGCGAGGCATAGCGCAGCCACTCGTCGATGGTGAGGCCGTTGCCCTTCGACTTCGAGATCTTCTGGCCCTTCTCATCGAGGAAGAGCTCGTAGTTGAAACCTTCCGGCGGCGTTGCGCCGAGCGCCTTGGCAATCGCACCCGAGAGCTTCACGGAATCGATCAGATCCTTGCCGGCCATCTCGTAGTCGACGCCGAGCGCGACCCAGCGCATCGCCCAGTCGGCCTTCCACTGGCATTTGACATTGCCGCCGGTGACGGGTGTTTCGACTTCCTCGCCACTGTCGGGATCGACATAGGTCACGGTGCCGGCGGCGACGTCACGGCGGATCATCGGCACCTGCAGCACCACACCGGTGGTCTTGCTGATGGGGAGGAACGGCGAATAGGTCGCGCGGCGATCGGGTCCGAGCGTCGGCAGGATGATCGCCATGATCTGATCATAGGCGGCGAGCATCTTCAGCAAGGTCGCATCGAAGCGGCCGGACTTGTAGTAAACCGTCGAGCTCGCGAACTCGTAGTCGAAGCCGAAATGATCGAGGAAGGCGCGCAGGCGCGCATTGTTGGCGTCGCCGAACGAGGGATATTCGTTCGAGAAGGGATCGGGCACGGCCGTGAGCGGACGGCCCAGATATTGCGCGAGCAGATCCTTGTTCGGCACGTTGTCCGGCACCTTGCGGAAGCCGTCCATGTCGTCGGAGAACGCCAGCAGGCGCGTCTTGATCTTGTCCTCGGTCAGCACGCGGAACGCATGCCGCACCATCGAGGTGCGCGCAACCTCGCCGAACGTGCCGATATGCGGCAGGCCGGACGGACCGTAGCCGGTCTCGAACAGCACCTCGTCCTTCGGGTTTTTCTTCAGCCGCGCGACAATGGCCTTCGCCTGCTCGAACGGCCAGGCGTTGGATTGTTCGGCGAGCGCGCGCAGGTCGCTCGGGTTCGCGGCAAGATCGATAACGGACATCAGGGCCTCCGGGCCGCGGAAAATAGCGATTTCCGGGCAGAATGCAATTTTGTGGGGCGACGCCGCCGCCTCCACCGTCATTGCGAGCGAAGCGAAGCAATCCAGAATCTTTCCGCGGAAACAGTCTGGATTGCTTCGTCGCTGCGCTCCTCGCAATGACGATGGAGGGGCAGCGAGAAATCTAGAACGGGCTCACCGAGAAATACCGCAGCCACAGATCGGTGTAGCGGCCTTTTTCCCAGACGCGGAACAGGGCCCAGTTCAGGGCCTGGCGCAGCACGTCGTTGCCCTTGCGCACGGCGATGCCGATGCCCTCGCCGAAGAAGCGACTCTCGACGAAGGGGCCGCCGGAGAAGGCGCAGCAATCGCCGGAATCGGTGCCGTTGATCCAGAACGCCAGCGAGATGGCATCGCCGAAGATGAAGTCGACCTCGCCTTTGCGGAGCGCGGTGCGCAGCGCATCGTCGTTGGGATAGGGGTGCAGCTCGGCGTCGGTGAACATCGCCTTGAGGTAGGCTTCATGCGCCGAGCCGGCGATGACCCCGACCTTCTTGCCCTCGAGATATTCCGGCCTGATCTCCGGCATCACCGCGTCCTTGCGCGAGGCGAAGCGCGCCGGCACGCGGTAATAGGGATCGGTGAAATCGACCCGGGCGCGGAGCTGCGGGCTCACCGCCATCGAGGCGATGATGGCATCGCCCCGGTTCGAGGTGAGCGCGTCCACCAGCGTCTCGAAGCGGCGCATCTGCACCGTGCAGGTCACCTTGATCTCCTCGCACAAGCTGCGTGCGAGATCGACGTTGAAGCCGGCCGGGTTGCCGTCGGCGCCGGTGTAGTTGAACGGCGGATAGTCGGTCTCGGTCAGGAAACGGATCACGGTCAGGCGCGACAGGTCCGGCCGCTCCGGCCGGCGCCGCGGGTCCCAGAAGCCGGGCACGGCCTGCGGAGCCGCCACCTGGGGCACGGTTTGCGGCGTGGCTGTCGGCGTCCCGTTTTGCGTCTCTTGGGGAGCCGCCGGGGGCTGCTTGGCCGGGGCCTGGGCCTCGGCGGCGGGCAGAGCCGCGAGCAGGCAGACGCCGACGGCCAGCGCCGTCAGCAAGCCACGGGCTGATTTGGACGATTTCGCCTGTTGCGATGGAGCCATCGGCCGGAAATGAACGAATTTCATTGGGATCGGAGGGCCTTATAGACCATCCGGCCGGGAACGCGAGCGCCGATTGCAGCCAGGGTGAAGGTGCGCCCCCTCCCCCAAGCGGGAGAGGCGCCCCTAGAGATACCGCTTCAAATCCGCCGCGGCCTCTTCCGGGGTCCGCTTCAAATTGAACGGCGAGACGAAGCGGCCGTCGCGGTCCATCAGATAGATCAGCGCGGTGTGGTCCATGGTGTAGTCGCCATCCTTGGCCGGGACCTTCTTGGCGTAGACCCGGTAAGAGGTGATCACCTTGGTGGTCTCGGCGGGATCGCCGCTGAGGCCTTCGAGATGGGGGTCGAAGCTCGACAGATAGTCCTTCATCGTCGCCGGCGTGTCGCGCTCCGGATCGACCGAGATGAAGACGGCATTGACCTTGTCGGCGTCCCTGCCCATCGCGCGCAGCACTTCCGAGATCTCGAACAGCGAGGTCGGGCAGACGTCGGGACAGTGGGTGTAGCCGAAGAAGATCAGGGTCGGCTTGCCCTTCAGGTTCTTGTCAGTGACAGCCTTGCCGTTCTGGTCGGTGAGCTGGAACGGCCCGCCGATCGCGGCCGGCTGCGCCACCTTGCTGACGCCGCCCATGGCCCAGAACAGGATCAGCAGCCCGACAGCGAGGCTTGCGGCGAAGGCGGTCGCGATCACCAGCGGACGGGTGGTGGAGCTCATGAGCGGAAAACTTCCTGTCGCGGATCAGAAGCAGGCGGAAAAACCGGTCCTGATCATTTCGAAGAACACTTGGGTGCCGTAGTGGAACCACAGTGCGAACGCGGCCATCACGACGAGCCCGCCAGCACCCGCGCCTGCCAACACCAGCATGGACGAGATCCGGCCGGCAGTGGACGAATTGTCCGATACAGGACTTGCGGGGTGCAGCGGTTGAGCCATGACAACGATCGGGGCGAAGGCCCGGCTTCCTTGCTGGTTTCCTTGCTATTCAAATAGGCACTGGTCCGCGCCCGGGCAAGCGCCGCGGCGAGCCAAGGAACACCTTCCCGGGAACCGGGCGCGTCGATGATATCAGTGCAGCAGCTGCCCCCGGGCGGACTCCAGCTCTTCCGCTTGCGGGAGAGGCCGGCGCGGCGGTCGGCTGGCCGAGGCCTGCGCGTCCAGGTAGCAGGGCTTGTACATCGCCTGGAGCTGCTTGCCCTTCAGGAACAGCATGTGCGGCGTGAGGCCGCCGCGCTGGTTGATCCAGCGCTTCACCTGCGAGGGATACATCGCATAGAGCATCTGGGTCGCTTCGGGATTGGTGACGGCGCGGCCGTTCGAGCCGAAATCCCAGGCGGCGTGGAAACCCAGCGTCGCATGCGAGGTCACGCAGATGCGGTCGCGCGGGATGGCGCCGAGGACGATGGTGCAGGCCGAGGCGCAGAGCCCATCGATGATGACGGTATCACCGGACTGGCGCAGGTCCTGGTACCTGTCGACGTAGGTTCCGATCCGGCCGCCGCGGTCATCCGCGATCCGAACCACTGCGTGAGAAGCCCCCATACCCGCGAGCAAGAGCACCAACGCGAGCAACCCCGTCAGAACCTTCATGTCCCCCGCCCCAGTCGAATTCGAATCCGTTTGTCAGGTGATGCAAGTCGAATGCTAGCGTCCGTCGACTCTGTGGTTTTGTCTAGGCGCACCGACCCGCTCAAAACAAATTCAAAGTTAGTGTTGCCGGCGCGCTGCACCCGGTCCCGAAGTGGAACAAGTTAACGGACTCTTACGCATGCCCTTGATCTCATCTGCAACCGCCGGCTTCAATCCGGGCAACTACAGGGGGGAACTTTATGGCTGAGCAAGCGGACGTTATCGTCGTCGGTGCCGGGTTGTCAGGGTTGGTGGCTGCAACCGAGATTGCGGATGCCGGCAAGCGTGTGATCGTGGTCGACCAGGAGGGCGAGCAGTCGATCGGCGGCCAGGCGTTCTGGTCGTTCGGCGGATTGTTCCTGGTCGATTCGCCGGAGCAGCGCCGGCTCGGCATCAAGGATTCCTTCGACCTCGCCATGCAGGACTGGCTCGGCACCGCCGGCTTCGACCGCGATGAGGATTTCTGGCCGCGCCAATGGGCCGAGGCCTATGTGGCATTCGCCGCCGGCGAGAAGCGCGACTGGCTGCGTGCGATGGGCCATCGCATCTTCCCGGTGGTCGGCTGGGCCGAGCGCGGCGGCTATGATGCGATGGGTCACGGCAATTCGGTGCCGCGCTTCCACGTCACCTGGGGAACCGGGCCCGGCATCGTCGAGCCGTTCGAGCGCCGCGCGCGCGAGGCGATGAAGAGCGGGCGGCTGACCTTCAAGTTCCGCCACCGCGTCGATGCGCTCTCCATCACCAACGGCACGGTGGACGGCATCAGCGGCGCCGTGCTCGCGCCCGACAACGTCGAGCGCGGCAAGAGCTCGTCGCGCAACGTGGTCGGCGAGTTCGCGCTGAAGGCGCAGGCCGTGATCGTGGCGTCCGGCGGCATCGGCGGCAATCACGAACTGGTGCGGCAGAATTGGCCGCAGCGGCTCGGCACACCGCCGAAGTTCATGATTTCCGGCGTGCCCGAGCATGTCGACGGCCGCATGATCGGCATCACCGAGACATCAGGCGCGCGGCTGATCAACCGCGACCGCATGTGGCATTACGTCGAGGGCATCCAGAACTGGTCGCCGATCTGGCCGCGCCACGGCATCCGCATCCTGCCCGGCCCGTCCTCGATGTGGTTCGACGCAACAGGCACGCGGCTGCCGGCGCCGCTCTTCCCCGGCTCCGACACGCTCGGCCAGCTCAAATACATCATGTCGACCGGCTACGATTATTCCTGGTTCGTCCTGACGCAGAGCATCATCAAGAAGGAATTCGCGCTGTCGGGCTCGGAGCAGAACCCCGACCTCACCGGCAAGAGCTGGCGCATGACCTTGCGCCGGGCCACCAACAAGGGCGCGCCGGCGCCGGTGGAGGCGTTCAAAAGCCATGGTGTCGACTTCATCGTCCGGGACAAGCTCGAGGATCTCGTCGCCGCCATGAACAAGCTCGCCGGCAGCGACCTCCTCAAGCTCGAGCACATCAGGATGCAGATCGAGGCGCGCGATCGCGAGATCGCCAACCCCTACGTCAAGGATGCGCAGGTGATGAACATCCACAATGCGCGGCGTTACATCGGCGACAAGCTGATCCGCACCGCCTCGCCGCACCGCATCCTCGATCCAGCGCAGGGGCCGCTGATCGCGGTCAAGCTCAACATCCTCACGCGCAAGACGCTCGGCGGCTTCGAGACCGATCTCGACTCGCGCGTGTTCGGTCAGGAGGGCAGCGTCATCCCCGGCCTCTATGCGGTCGGCGAAGCCGCCGGCTTCGGCGGCGGCGGCGTGCACGGCTATCGTTCGCTGGAAGGCACCTTCCTCGGCGGCTGCCTGTTCTCGGGCCGCAATGCAGGCCGCGCCGCGGCGAAGGCGGTAGGCTAGATCATGCGGCGGTGGATGCAGATCGGCGCGTGTCTTGCCGCATTGTCCGTAGTCTCGGCCGCATCCGCCGACACGATCGACGTCAACGGTGTGAAACGATCCTACACCGCGCAACTCCCGGCGAAGAAGCCGGTGCCGCTCGTGGTCGTGCTGCACGGCAAGACCCAGCGCGGCGCCGACATGGTCGCGCGGACCGCGTGGCCGCAGGTCGCCAAGCGCGAGGGCTTTGCCGTGGTGTTTCCCGACGGTCTCAACCACGCCTGGGCCGATGCGCGCACCAAGGCGGGCCCCGCACTCCGCGGCCCGCTGGAAGGCACCGACGACATCGGCTTCATCGCCAAGCTCGTCGAGAAGCTGGTCGCGAACGGCACGGCTGACCCGCACCGCGTCTATGTCGCCGGCATCTCCAATGGCGGCGCGATGGCGATGACGCTCGTCTGCGCCCGCGCCGATCTGTTCGCGGCGAGCGCGAGCGTGATCATGAATCTCACGGACGAAGCCGCGGTGACGTGCCATCCATCGCGGCCGCTGCCGATCCTGCTGATGAACGGCACAGCCGACCCGCTTGTCCCTTACGAAGGCGGACGCGGATCGAGCTATTTTGCCGCAGACGGATTCTGGTCCACCGAGGAGACGCTGGCCTTCTGGCGCAAGCTCAACGGCTGCGACATTGACGATGGCAGCGTGACTGAACTGCCCGACAAGGCACCCGCAGACCAGTCCACGGTGACGCGGATTTCCTCGCGCTGCCCTAAAGGGCGCGACGTTCTGCTCTATCGCATCAATCATGGCGGCCACCGCATGCCCGGCTTCGCTCCGGATGCCCGCTTCCCCAGGGTCGCGACTGGCCTGCTGGGGCCGCAGAACGGCGACATCGACGGCGCCGAAACGATCTGGTCGTTCTTCAGTCAGTTTCCCTAGACGACGCATGCATCGGCGGCCACGCATGCGTGCCTGGGGTGGCACAGCGCAGAGCGCTGGGCTAGACAGGGCCGCCATTCCAGCAGGAGATCCCCCAATGAGCATTCAGCGTTTTGAAACCGGCCCGCGCATGAGCCAGGTCGTCGTGCACGGCAACACCGTCTATCTCGCCGGCGTCGTCGCCAGCAAGGCGGCCGGCGAAAGCGTCACCAAGCAGACCCAGGACATCCTGGCGACCATCGACGGCCACCTCGCCAAGGCCGGCACCGACAAGTCGAAGCTGCTCTCGGCCACGATCTACATCACCGATATGAAGACCTTCGGCGAGATGAACGCGGTGTGGGACGCCTGGGTCTCGCCCGGCAACACGCCCGCGCGTGCCACCGTCGAAGCCAAGCTCGCGGCGCCGCAATACACCGTCGAGATCATGGTCACGGCTGCGAAATAACTTTCGCACACGACCAATAGCGAGCATCTGAAGCGCGATGAGATCATCATCGCGCTTCATTTTTTTGCGGACGCATGACGTCCGAGGTAATCGATCAGCGTCCGCAATCCTTCGATAGTCGCCACAGCCGAACACGGCGCCATCGCAGGAGAGCCCCATGACCGACCATGTCACCATCGCCCGCCGCTACATCGATCTCTGGAACGAGCGCACCAGCAGCCGCCGGCGTGAGCTGCTGCGCGAGAACTGGACGGCGGATGCAAGCTATGTCGATCCGCTGATGAAGGGCGACGGCCCTGACGGCATCGACGCGCTGATATCAGGCGTGCAGCAGCGCTTTCCGGATTTCAAATTCACGCTGATCGGCGAGCCCAACGGCTACGGCGACCATCTCCGTTTCTCCTGGGGCCTCGGCCCCGACGGCGTCGACAGCCCGATCAGGGGGACCGATTTCGCCGTGCTGAAGGACGGGCGGATCAAGAGCATCGCGGGATTTCTGGATCAGGTGCCCGCGGGGGTGTGAGACAACGTGCGCTACTTTCTTCCCTTCTCCCCTTGTGGGAGAAGGTGGCGCGAAGCGCCGGATGAGGGGTTGCTTCAGCGAACTCACATGTGACTCGCGGAGAGAGACCCCTCACCCGTCTCGCCGCTTCGCGTCGAGTCACCCTCTCCCAAAAGGGGAGAGGGGAAGAGCGAACCGCGACCGCGATTAGGCCAGCCGATACGCGGCCTTCGCATTCCCCCCAAACGCCTTCTCGCGAACATTCGCACCTAACTTCGCCAGACACGCTTCCAGCGCGCTCTTGATCTCGCCATAGCTGCCCGCGAGCAGACACACCGGCCAGTCCGAGCCGAAGATCAAACGGTCCTCGCCAAAACAATTCGCGGCATGCGCGACGAACGGAAACAGCCGTTCCGCATCCCAGTCATTCCACACCGCTTCCGTCGCGAGGCCCGAGATCTTGCACCAGACGTTCCCGCACGTTGCGAGCGCCTTGATACGGTCGGACCATTCGGCGCTGCCGCCATCGGCGATCGGCGGCTTGGCGGCATGGTCGAGCACGAAACGCGCTTGCGGAAACGCCTGCGCGGTTGCGATCGCGGCGGGCAGTTCGCGGGTGCGGACGAGCAAATCATAAGCGAGCTCGTGTGCGAAGACTGCTGTGAGGCCGCGCTGGACGTCCTCGCGCAGCAGCCAGTCGGGATCGGCCTCGTCGTGGACCTGGTGGCGGATGCCGACGAGCTTGTTGCCGCCGGGCGAAGCGCGCAGCCCGTCAAGCGTGTCGCCGAGCGCCGCTTCGGTCAGATCGGCCCAGCCGACAACACCGATGACCGATGGCGTCGCGTGCGCGATGCGCAAAAATTCCTCGGTCTCCTCCAGCGCGGAGCGGCACTGCACCACGATGCTTGCGTCAATGCCGTTCGCTTTCAGCAGTGGCGCGAGATCCGCGGGGCCGAAGGCGCGGCGGATCGGCGCGAGCTCGGGCGCATCCATCCAGGGATAGTCGGCGCGTGCGGGATCCCAAAAGTGCTGATGACCGTCGATCACCATGGCTTACGCTCCGCCCGGCAGCGGCGCCCGCACGTCCACGAAGTTTCGCGCGCGCAGCTCCTGCCAAAAGGCTTGCGGCACCTTGCTCTCCGACATCGCGATGTTGTCGGCGACCTCGCCGGCGTTGCGTGCGCCCATCACCGCGACCGTCACAGCCGGATGGGCCATGCAGAACTGGAGCGCGGCGGCCTTCAGCTCGGTGCCGTGCTTGCGGCACAACGCATCAAGCTCCAGCCCGCGCGCGACCAGCGCCACATCGGCATCCTCATAGTTGAACTTCGCGCCGGCGCGCGGATTGGCCAGAATGCCGCTGTTGTAGATGCCACCGAGCAGGATGCCGATGCCCTTGGCCTGACAGAGCGGAAACAGCGCATCCAGCGCGCCCTGGTCGAGCAGCGTGTAGCGGCCGGCGAGCAGGAAGCAGTCGACCGGCACCGCCTCCGCAAAACGAACCGGCATCTCCGACTGGTTCATGCCGGCGCCGATCGCCTTGACCGTGCCTTCACTACGCAGGCGCTGGAGCGCGCGGAAGGCACCCGTGACGGCCTCGTCATAGTGATCGTCGGGATCGTGCACCAGCAGGACATCGACGCGATCGAGCCCGAGGCGGCCAAGGCTCTCCTCGACCGAGCGCATCACACCATCGTAGCTGAAATCGAACACCGGCCGCTCGCGCTGCCCGCTCTTGTAATAGTCGTCCTCAGCCGCCGCACCATCGGGCGCGCGCAGCAGGCGGCCGACCTTGGTCGAGATGACATAGGAGTCGCGCGGATGCTGCCGCAGGAATGCGCCCAGCCGCCGCTCGGCGAGACCAAAGCCGTAGAGCGGCGCTGTATCGTAGAAGCGGATGCCGGCCGACCACCCGCGTTCGAGCGTGGCGGACGCATCGGCATCGCTGACGGGGCTGAACAGGCCGCCGAGCGGGGCGGAACCAAGCCCGATTGAAGTGACGTCGAGAGATCCGAGCCGCGATCGTTTCATTCCAATTCCTTCCAACAGTCCAAATCATCTCTCCCGCTTGCGCAAGCGGGAGAGATACGCAGGAGCACGGGGCTGGCGGCGCTCCTACTTCAACATCTGCGCGACATTGTCCTTGGTGACGAGGTCGAGGCCGGTATAGACGATCTCCGGCACCTTCTCGCCCTTCTTGATGGCGAGCAGCGTGTCCATCGCCTTCTCGCCCATCTCGAACGGACGCTGGCCGACCAGCGCATTGGCATAGCCGTCGCGCAGCAGCTCGAGCTGCATCTTGAGCGTATCGGCAACGACCAGCGTGAACTTGCCGGAATCGATGTCCTTCTTGTTCCGGGAGGCGAAGGCCTTGAAACCTTCAGGCGCGAACATCGGCCAGCCGCCGATCGGAACGATCGCGGCAAGATCGGGCGTTGCGGTGCGCATGTCGGTCATCTGCTGGACCGCCAGCGCCGGATCGTCATTGCAGAAGGTCGGCGAGCCCGCGACCTCGGTCCATTTCGAGCCCTTCAGCGCCTCGCGCACGCCGTCGACGCGCTCGGCGAGGTTCTTTGCGCCGGGGCCGCCCGAGACCATGGCGTATTTGCCGCCATCGGGCCGCATCTTCAGGAGCTGCTTGCCGAGCGCAACGCCGAACTCCTTGTTGTTGGTGCCGATATAGGCGATGCGCTTGGAGCCGGGTGCATCGGCATCAAAAGTAATGACGGGGATGCCGGCCGCGGTCGCCGCCTCGATCGACTTGGTCATGGCCGCGACGTCCGCGACCGAGATGGCGAGACCGTCGACCTTCTGGGTGACGAAGTCCTGGATGATCTGCGCCTGCGTCGCCGGCTCATGCTCCACCGGGCCCTTGTAGATGCACTCGATGTTGCCGAGCTCCTTGGCCCGCTTCTGGCAGCCGTCGCGCGCGAAGTCGAAGAACGGATTGTTCATCGCCTTGGGCACGATCACGAAGCGGTAGTTCGCGGCGAACGCCGGCGTCGCCATCATCGCAACCGCGATGCCGGCAAGAAGAAGTTTCCTCATTGTCTCCTCCACCCTTCTCTGGCGCCCATCCGTTCGAAAGCGTCCGGGAAGCGGACAGGCGGCGTTTTCGTTGCCTTCCCGAAGCGACGTCAATTCAGGTCATCCCCGAGCGGACGCGGTCGACCAGCACGGCCAGGATGATGATCACGCCCACCAGCGTCTGCTGCCAGTAGGAGGAAACTTGCGCCAGCACGAGACCGTTGCGGATCACCTCGAGCAGCACGCAGCCGACGATGGCCCCGAGCGGACCGCCGATACCGCCGGCGAGGTTGGCGCCGCCGATCACGGCTGCCGCGATCACGTTGAGCTCGTAGGAGGTCGCCATGTTGGCGGGCGCCGATCCGAGCCAGCCGGAGATGATGATGCCCTGGAGGCCGGCCGCGAGCGCGCAGATCACGTAGACCTCGATCTTCACCCGCACCACCGGAATGCCGGTGAGCTCCGCCGCCTTCTCGTTGCCGCCGAGCGCGAAGACATGGCGGCCGAACGCGGTGTGGTGCAGGACGACGGCCATCGCCAGCGCCAGGATCACGAGGTAAATGAAGGGCACGGGCACGCCGAGCACGTCGCCCGAGGTCAGCGCGTAGAAATAGTCGGCGTCCGGCCCACCGGGGAAACTGCCGCGGCCGTTGGAGACGACGTAACCGAGCCCACGCACGATCGAGAGCATGCCGAGCGTGGTGACGAAGGGCGACAGGCCGAGCACGGCGATGCAGAAGCCGTTGACGAGGCCCGCGACCAGCGCGACGCCGAGGCCGGCGAGGATCGAAACCAGCAGGATCAGGCCGGGGACGTTGGCGAGCACGGTCTTGCCGTCGGCCGCCAGATGCACGAACGGCGAGCCGGGGGCCGACAGCTCGGTCATCACCATCGAGGTGATCATGGCCGAGAAGCACATCATCGAGCCGACCGAGAGGTCGATGCCGCCGGTGATGATCACGAACGTGACGCCGAGGGTGGCGATGGCGATGAACGAAAAATTCTTCGCCACGTTCTGCATGTTGCCTTCGGTGAAGAAGTACGGGCTGGCGAAATGCATGATGACCAGCAGCACCGCCAAGGCGAGCAGGACGTAACCGGTCTGCGAGGCGAAGATGCCGCGCTGCCACCATTTGATCTTGCCGACATTCGAGAAGGTGATCGGGGATTCCATGGGCATGGCCATCACGCCGCCTCCTTCGCGCCGGTGATGAGGGCGGTGACTTCCTCAGGCGAAGTCTCGTAGATCGGCTTGTCGGCCCGCTTCTCGCCGCGGCGCATGACGACGACGCGATCGCACACCGCGAACACGTCGGGCATGCGGTGCGAGATCAGCATCACGGCGACGCCCTGCTCCTTCAGCCGGTGGATCAGGCCGAGCACCTGCTCGACCTGGCGCACCGAAATCGCGGCGGTCGGTTCGTCCATCATGACGAGCCTGGCATTGGACAGCCGCGTCCGCGCGATCGCGACTGCCTGGCGCTGGCCGCCCGACATCTGCTTGACGAGATCATCCGGGCGCGTCTCCGAGCGCAGCTCGCCGAACAGCTCCAGCGCGCGCGCCGCCATCGCCTTGTGGTCGAGCAGCGCGAGCGGACCGAATTTGCGCTTCAGCTCGCGGCCGAGGAACACGTTGGCCGCCGCGGTGAGATTGTCGGCGAGCGCGAGATCCTGATAGACGACCTCGATCCCGACCGTCCGGGCATCGACGGGCCGGGTGAAATGGACCGCGCTGCCGGCGAAGCGGATCTCGCCATGGGTGGGGCGGAAATTGCCGGCGATGATCTTGACCAGCGTCGATTTGCCGGCGCCGTTGTCGCCCATCAGGCCGACCACCTCGCCCGGAAGCACCTGCATATCGACGTCATGCAGCGCGCGGATGGCGCCGAACTCCTTGCCGATGCCGGAGAGCTCGAGGACCGGTGTTGCGTCAGCACTTGCCATCAGCGACCTCGCTCAGACATAGCGGTTGACCAGGGATTCCAGATATTCCTGCCGGCCCGAACGCGGCTGCGGGTCGAAACCAGCGCCGAGCGCACGATCGGCGAGATCGGCGAGCGACCGCTGGCCGCCGAGAATGGCGCGGCCCTCGGGCCCGGCCCATCCCTCGTAACGCGACGCCAGCGGCGCCGTGAGGGCACCGGCATCGAGCATGTCGGCGGCGGCGAGGAACGCCCGCGCACAGGCATCCATCGAGCCGACATGGGCGTGGATGAGATCGTCGGGGTCGATCGACTGGCGGCGGATCTTGGCGTCGAAATTGAGCCCGCCCGAGGTGAAGCCGCCGTGGTTCAGGATCTCGTGGAACACCAGCGCCAGCTCGCCGACGTTCATCGCGAACTGGTCGGTGTCCCAGCCGAGCAGATCGTCACCGCGGTTGATGTCGAGCGAGCCGAACACGCCGAGCGCCTCGGCCAGCGCGACCTCGTGATGGAAGGAATGGCCGGCAAGGATAGCGTGGTTCTGTTCGATGTTGAGCTTGACGTCCTTGAGCAGGTCGTAGCGCTCGAGGAAGCCGTAGCAGGTGGCGACGTCAAAATCATATTGATGCTTGGTCGGCTCCTTCGGCTTCGGCTCGATCAGGATCGGGCCCTTGAAGCCGATCCTGTGCTTGTGCTCGACCACGAGCGAGACGAAGCGGCCGAGTTGGTCGAGCTCGCGCTTGAGATCGGTGTTGAGCAGCGTCTCATAGCCCTCGCGGCCGCCCCACAGCACATAGTTCTGGCCGCCGAGCCGGTGCGTGACCTCCAGCGCGGCGCGGACCTGGCCGGCGGCGTAGGTGAATATCTCGGGGTCCGGATTGGTCGCGGCGCCCGCCATGTAGCGGCGATGCGTGAACAGATTTGCAGTGCCCCAGAGCAGGCGCACCTTGCTCGATGCCATCTTCTCTTCGAACAGGTCGGCAATCGCGTTGAGATTGGCGACCGATTCCTTGAGCGAATTGCCTTCCGGCGCGGCATCGACGTCATGGAAGGTGAAGAAGGGCACGTCGAGCAGGCGGAACAGCTCGAAGGCAATGTCGGCCTTGGCCCGCGCCATTGCCATCGGTTCGGAGCCGTGATGCCAGGGCCTCAGGAACGTCTCGCCGCCGAAGGGGTCACCGCCCGGCCAGCACAGCGAATGCCAGTAGCAGACCGCAAAGCGCAGATGATCTTCCAGCCTGCGGCCGCGAACCATGCGGTCCTTGTCGTACCAGCGGAAGGCGAGCGTGTTTCCCGCATCCGGGCCGGCAAAGGCAACAGGCGTGCTTGCATCAAAGAATTTTGCTGACACGTTCACTTAAGTCGTCTCCTTCAATGCGGGATAAAGCGCGCGCCAGCGGCGATAGGCTTCGTCATAGGCGTTGGTCGCGGAAGCACGGGGCGTAAAGCTCGCGAGCCGCCGCGGGCGGGTGCAAACTTCAGTGGCATCTTCGCCGGTGGCCGCGAGTCGGCCGAGCCGCGCGGCGCCGAGCGCCGCGCCGACCTCGCCTTCCTCGACGCGGTGGACGGGAATGCCGAGCACGTCGGCGCAGATCTGCGCCCACAGCGGCGAGCGCGAGCCGCCGCCGACGAGATCGAGTTCTGCAACGGGCCCGCTCGCCGCGCTCAGCGCCGCCAGATTGTCGCGCGCGGCGAAGGCGACGCCTTCGAGTACGGCCTGCACGATCTGGTTGCTGCCGGTCGCACCGCGCAGGCCGACCAAGGCACCGCTGGCGGCAGCGTCGTTGTGCGGCGTGCGTTCACCGTCGAGATAGGGCAGGAATTTGATCGGGCTCGGTCCATCGACACGCTCGCCGAGCAGCGCGAGCAGCGCCGCGGCTGATGTCTCCATCACGCCGGCGAGCCAGGCCAGCGAGGCCGCCGCCGACAGCATCACGCCCATCTGGTGCCAGAGACCCGGCAGCGCGTGGCAGAACGCATGCACCGCCGTTTCAGGCGCCGGCGCGAAGCGATCGGTGACGCGGAACGCCACGCCGGAGGTGCCAAGCGACAGGAACGCATCGCCGGGCGCGACCGCGCCGAGCCCGATCGCGCTCGCGGCATTGTCGCCGGCACCGCCGGCCACCACGACATCCTTCGCCATGCCCCAGCGCCGCGCGAAGTCTGGCGCGAGCACCGCGCTCACCTCGCTGCCTTCGACGAGGCGCGGCATGTGATGCAGATCGAGTCCGGTGGCCTTGAGCAGCTCCGTCGACCAGGAGCGCCGGCCGACATCAAGCCACAGCGTGCCGGCGGCGTCCGACATGTCTTCGACCATCTCGCCGGCGAGGCGATAGCGGACATAGGCCTTCGGCAGCAGAACTTTTGCAACGCGGGCGAATATCTCGGGCTCGTGCCACGCCACCCAAAGCAGCTTTGGCGCCGTGAAGCCGGGCATCGCCAGATTGCCCGCGATGGTATGCAGCGAAGGACAGCGCCGTTCCAGCTCGCCGCATTCGACCTGCGAACGGCCATCGTTCCAGAGGATCGCAGGCCGCAGCGGCCGCCCATCCTCGCCAAGCAGCGTCGCACCATGCATCTGGCCGGACAGCCCGATGCCGCGTACCCGCGCGACCTCGCGTGGATGGTGGCGCGCGAGGTCGTCGACCGCGACGGTCGCCGCGCTGACCCAGGCATCGGGATCCTGCTCTGACCACAGCGGCGCCGGATGCGACAGCGCGAGCTCCCGCGCCGCCGTCGCGACGATCGCGCCGGCTTCGCTCACGAGCACCGCCTTCACACCGGACGTGCCGATGTCCAGTCCGAGATACACGCCATCCTCCCTTTCGTCCGATGCGTTGGGCGAGCTCGACGTCGCCTTCGCCGCAACGGGCCTTCTCGAATTGCTGCCGCTAGGGCAGATTGTCCCGCATCACGATGTCGATCCTGATCTTCTCCTGCTCGCGCAGGATCGGCTCGCCGCGCGCAAGCGCGAGCAGCACGCGCACGGCGGCGCGCGCCTCATGTCCCGGATTCTGCGAGATCGCGGCATCCATCACGCCTTGGAGCAGCAGCCGGCGCGTCAGCGCGGTGACGTCGTGCCCGACAAACACGACCTTGTCGCGGCCGGCCTCGCTCAACGCCTTGGCGACACCTTGTGTGCCCGCACCCACATTATAAAGACCGACAATGTCAGCATGCCTGCCGAACAGCCGCGTCAGCAGCTGCTCGGAACGGTCGTCCTCGTCGCGCCCTTCCAGCACCGGCAACAGGCTCAGCTCGGGAAATTCCGAGGCCATCACCTGGGTGAAGCCAAAAATGCGCTCGGCATGGTCGCGCAGACCTTGCGATCCCGCGACGATCGCGACCTTGCCGGATTTTTGGCCGGCCAGCCGCCCGACCAGCGCGCCGGCGGTGCGCCCGGCGGCGATGTTGTCGATGCCGACATAATGGTGGCGGCGCGAGGACGGCACGTCCGAGACCAGCGTCACGACCTTGGTGCCGGCATCTACGAGATCGTCGATCGCGGCGCGGACGCCGGGATGATCCAGCGCCACCACCGCGACGCCGTCATAATCGCCCGACAGCGCCTCCAGCGAGGCCGCGAGCACGGACGGATCGAATACGTCGGTCGCAATCATCTCGACCTTGAGGCGACGCGCCGAAAGCCAGGCCGACATCTCGCCGAGATAAGCCTCGATCTGCTGCATGAACGGGTTCGGCCCCGACGGCATCACGAAGGCCAAGCGGCGGGCCCGGCCGCGCGCGAGCTCCGCAGCCGCCACATGCGGCTGGAAGGCATTGCGCTCGATCGCCTCCCGGACGCGCCGGACCGTATCCGGCCGCACGCCAGGGCGGTTGTGCAGCACGCGGTCCACGGTCGCCAGGCTAACCCCGGCCTCGCGGGCGATGTCCTTCAGCGTCAGTGCGGCGAAAACGGACTCTTCAACCATGCCTGAAGGCTAGCAGAGGCGTTTTGAGGTACGCAACTCATTTTGAGGGACAAGACGATATTTTCGAGCCCCGGTTGCGCCGGGCCGCGACTTAGCCGCTGCTTAGATCAAGTGTCAGGAACAGGCTGTTGGGGTCCTCGGCATAGCCCTCGAACGGGGCGCAGAGCACGAAGCCGTGGGCCTGGTACAGCGCATGCGCGGGCTTGAAATAGTCCCACGAGCCGGTCTCGAGGCTCAGCCGCTTGATGTCGCGCCTGCGGGCCTCGGCAATGATGTGGCGGAGCATCAGGCCGCCAAAGCCGCGCCGCCGCGTAGTCTGCAGCGTGTGCATCGACTTCACCTCGCCATGGTCGGCCGAGAGCGCCTTCAGCGCGCCGGTGGCAACCAGCGTCTCGCCGTCCCAACCGGTCCAGAATGCGACGTCGCTGGCGCGCAGGCCGGCGAGATCGAGCGCATGCGCGCTGCCCGGAGCGGTCTGCGCCCGCGCCGCCGCGACGTGGTGGTCGAGCAATGCGACCACGCGTGGATCAAAGGTATCGCCGGTGCGGATCTGCATCGTCACGGCCTCACGTCACTTGCAAGCTGCTTCTGCATGAAGACGAGATCGAGCCAGCGGCCGAACTTGCAGCCGACCTCCGGCATGCGCGCGACCTCGGTGAAGCCGAGCGAGGCGTGCAGGCGGATCGAGCCGGCATTGAGGGCCTCGATCCCGGCGATCATGGCGTGCTTGTTGAGCTCCGTGGCGCGCTCGATCAGCGTGGCCATCAGGCTGCGGCCGATGCCTGCGCGATGATGCCGCTCGTCGACATAGACGGAATTCTCCACGGTGTGGCGGTAGCCGGGAAAGGGACGGAAATCGCCGAACGAGGCGAAGCCGACCACGTCCCTGCCCTTCATCGCGACCAGCACGGGATAGCCGGCCTCCTGCCGCGCGCGGATCCACTCGCGGCGCGAGGCGAGGTCGGCCGGGCCGTCGGTCCAGACCGCCGTGGTGTTGATGGCCGCGAAATTGTAGATGGCGAGGATATCCCCGGCATCCTCAAGCGTTGCATCCCGTACGATCAGCGACATCACATTTTCCCGTAAGAGGTGCCGCGCCGCGTGATGATGACGTAGCGGGCGTCCTGCTTGGTTTCGTTCTCGAAGGTCACCGCGCGCATCACGTCGAAATCGAGACAGTCGCCGTCACGCAGGCGCACCGTCTTGGCGTCGATATGCACGCAGACCGCCCCCTCCAGCATCAGGAGCTGCTGGGTGAAGGCGTTGCGGCCCCAGGGGCTGTAGGAAACGCGCGCGCCGCCCGGCAGGTCGACGACGATGATCTCGATGCCACTTGCCGCATCCGGCGGCGAGGCGTGACGCCGGCGGTAGCCGCTGTCGGGATCGCGCCAATGCGGCTGGTCGGCAAGCCGCATCAAGCGCTCCGGCGGCTTCTCCGACAGCGCAACGACGTCGCTGAGGGTGACGTCGAGCGCCGCGCAGAGCTTGTTGAGCAGCGCCGCCGTCGCACTGCTCTGCGCCCGCTCCACCCGCCCGATCATGGCCCGGCTGACGCCGGAGCGCGCTGCAAGTTCGTTCAACGTCATGCCGGCCTGCGTCCTCAAGGTCTTCAAGCGGCGACCGATCGCACGGTCGAGTTTTTGCTGGTCCATGGCCTCTATCCGAACATCGCCCGACACATGGACCGCATCCGCCGGGCGAGAGGAGCTTAGGCCGGAGGAGCGGCGCGTGCCGGGACCAAGGGGCTAATATATTGGAATCTTTGCGCGCCGGGCAGCAACGTCTAGGATGCGCCAAACGACAATGCACCGGGAGGCGATGATATGAGCGAGCCGACGCAGCGGACGATCAAGGCCAACGGCATCAGCCTCAACATCGCCGAGCAGGGCAACGGCCCGATGGTGCTGCTCTGCCACGGCTTTCCGGAAGGCTGGTACTCCTGGCGCCACCAGCTCGAGGCGCTGGCCGCGGCCGGTTATCACGCCGTCGCGCCCGACATGCGCGGCTACGGCAAGAGCGACAAGCCCGAGGCGATCGACCAGTACACGATCTTCCACATGGTCGGCGATCTCGTCGGCGTGCTCGATGCCTTCGAGGCGAAGGACGCGGTCATTGTCGGCCACGATTGGGGGGCGACAATCGCCTGGCACACGGCGCGCCTGCGGCCCGATCGCTTTCGCGCCGCCGCCATTCTCAGCGTCCCCTATCGCCCACGGAGCGAGGCGCGGCCGACCAGTGTCATGCCGCAGACGGCGGATGCGCAGTTCTATCAGTTGTATTTCCAGGAGCCGGGCGCAGCCGAAGCCGAGTTCGAACGCGATCCGCGTGCGACGTTGGCTGCCATGCTCTACGGCGGTTCCGGCGAAGGGGCCGCGGCGATCCGCGCCAATGCCGAGCGCGCCGGCAGGACCGTCGGCGTCGGCATGGTCTCGCGCAAGGACGGCATGCTGCCGAAGGTGCAGGTGCCGCTGCCGTCATGGCTCAACGCCGCCGATCTCGATTATTACGGCGCCGAATTTGCCCGCAGCGGCTTCCGCGGGCCGCTCAACTACTACCGCAACATCGATCGCAACTGGGAGCTGATGGGGGCCTTCGAGGGCGTGAAGGTGATCGTGCCCTCGCTCTACATCGCCGGCGACCACGACATGGTCATCGCCTTCCCCGGCGCCGCCGAGCAGATCGCCAACATGCAGCAATGGGTGCCGCAGCTCCGCGAGATCAAAATGCTGCCGGGCTGCGGACACTGGACGCAGCAGGAGCGACCGGCCGAGGTGAACGCGGCGATCGTGGAGTTTCTGCGAAGCCTGTCGAAATAGCGATTGGAGCGGGCGAAGGGAATCGAACCCTCGTATGCAGCTTGGGAAGCCAAGCTAAGCTGTTGATCTAACTCGACCGCGTTCCCCGCGCTATTGAGCGGAGAACGACGTGACTAAGCCCGGCGGCTGGAAGCACAGCCAGGAAACTTGCACCAAAATAGCCGCGACCAGGCGCGAGCAGCTCAGAGATCCTGCAGAGCGAGCCAGGATCGCCGAGGCGACCAAGTCGCGCATGGCAGATCCGGTCGTGCGGCAGCGCATCCGTGACGGAATGCTGAGGGCTAGCGGCTCGGCCGACGAGCTGCGGACGCTACGTGCTGTGTGGCGCGCTACTCGCCCGACTGTTCGCGCGCGCTTCTTGGCTGAATTGCTCGAGCCGATCTGTCGCTCGGGACGCGAGGACGATCCCTCATGAGCTGGCAGGCCACTGCATGGGCTGCAAAGCAGGTGACCGGCTCAGCTTCAAACAAGATAACCCTGTACGCCTTGGCGAACTACGCCGGCCCTGACGGCGTTTGCTGGCCCACCCAGGAGACCCTCGCCAGGGATACTGAGCAAAGCGTCGACACCGTCCAGCGGCGCCTTAAGTCGCTCGTTAAGCTCGGCCTGGTCCGAGTCGAGACTCGGCCCGGCGGCCGCGGCCAGTGGGACGGCAGGAAATACTACCTGGCGATGGGTGTTGCAGAAATGTCCGAGCCGCAATCTGCGGCACGGTCGGAGCCTACAAACGAGCCTGCGACGAAGCCTCGCCATGCCGCACCAGGCCCGGCGACCGTACCGCACCAGGCCCGGTCACCGTACCGCACAGCTGTGCGGCATAAACCTTCAATAGAACATCCAATAGAACCTCCAGCGCGGAAAACTGCGAGTTGCGCCGACGAGCGTCTGCGGGCTTTCCAGGGGAAGTGCGAGGCGACGGAGGTCATCCAGAACCGCATAGCTCAGCGGCTGGGATCTGAAGGTTGGCTAATCCTAGGCGAGCTGAGTGATGCGCAGCGCGCCAGGCTAACCACGCTACAGCGTCGCGGTGAGCTCGACGATGCCGCTCTTGCTAGCTTCGCCGCGTCAGTGCGCCTGGCAAGGCCGCCGCCTTGACCGCGCGGCAAGCCAGCGACGGAAACCGCTGACAAATCGTCAGCAGTTTCGAGCCTCGATCGCCCTAGGGGGAGGGTGGATCAAAAGTCGCCAGAGTCCTGGCGCTGAGACCGGCTGCTCACTCATTCGCAGGTTTTTTTCCTGCCTGGACTGATTTTTCCGACCTCCAACAGATCATCACCGTGACCTATCAAAAAAATCCTGAGTCAAATCAGAGCCTTGCAGGCGACGATCCGATGTCGACCGCGATCGAAGCCCTCGATCGAACGAATATTTTCCCGCAGCTCTCGCTGCCGCTTTCCCAGCTATCGCCGTGCGACGTCTGTGGGAAGCCGTTCGAAGTTGTCCGCCGGCGCGGACGGCCGCAGCGGTTTTGCAGTGACCCGTGCCGCGACGCACAGGCGAAAGCGCAAAGATCGGATTGGTCGCGACTGAATTGGGCATCGCGTAGCGCGGCAAAACGAAACCCCTTACCCCCCACCGGAGAAAATCCCGATGTCGAAGTCTGAAAACACGAATCGCACCGTTGCCAGCATGCTTGCAACCAATCCTACCACCGTTGAGCAGAACCTTGCTCGCGTCTGGCATCGCCATGTCGACGACCTGGTCGCTGTTGGCGTGCCGGCCGAAATGGCAGAGCAATCCATGCTCGCCGCCGCTCTGGTGCGTGCTGCTCGATCGGAGGGCGGCGCGGCCGTAGTTTATCGCCTACGCGATGCTGCCGACGCGTTCGAGCGCGAGCTGCTAACAGACGACGCGCAGCGCCGTCAAAATTTCAATTGACAGCGTTTAGAAAAATAATCGAGCTTGCTCGCGCCTCAGCCGTCGCACTTTCGAGTCGACGGCTAAAGCCCGACACGCGCGACGCTGTCGAAGCCCATGCCAGGCGCTGGGACCGGGTAAACCGGACGTTTCTCCAAACCAACATCACCTCGCCCGAGGTCGGCGCAAGCTTGTCTCAGCGCGAGATCATCAAACCGCTCGAAAGGAGCGCATCATGACTACCATTCGCGTGAACTCGCGGCGTGCGATGCCGCACGTTGCCATTGCCGCACTCGCGGTCAACCAGCCGCGGGCGATCGTCGGCTTTCCGAGGAACGAAGCCGATCCCGTTCAGCGCGTCCTCAACCAGGTCTCTGACGAGCTGAGCCGCATCACAGGCGAAATGCGCAACCAGGTCAGCGAGACTCAGAGGCGCGTCGCGGAGCTCGAGACCCGAAACCGCGATGTCGAACAGCTCCTGGCCGACGCCGGTCGCGGCGGTCGCTTCGGTGGCGGTGCGAGCGAGTCGCCGGGCGAGATTTTTGTTCGCTCCGAGGCCTTCAAGAATTTCGGCGGCTCGGCCGGCCGCGGGAATATCTCTGCGGTTGTGCAGGCTATCACCTCCGCCAGCACGTCAGCCGGCGGGATGATCGCGCCCGATCGGCGCAGCGAGATCGTCGGATTGCCAAAGCGCCGGCTGACGATTCGCGGACTGATCGCGCCAGGTACGACGAGCAGCAACAGCGTCAACTACGTGCGGCAGAGCACGCGCACGAACAATGCTGCTGTCGTGACCGAGGGCGCGCAGAAACCCGAATCGGTGCTTGCCTGGATCGAAGCTGACGCGCCGGTGCGCACGATCGCGCATTGGGTGCCCGTGTCTCGCCAGGCGATGGATGACGCGCCGATGTTGCAGTCGACGATCGACGGCGAGCTGCGCTACGGCCTCAGCGTCAAGGAGGAGGAAGAGCTGTTGCTCGGAAGCGGGGCCGGCCAGCACATCTTCGGCATTATCCCCCAGGCGACAGCTTACGAAACCAGTCGCAATGGCACGGGTGACACGGCGTTTGATACGCTTGCGCATGCGATCGCGCAGAGCGAGGTAGCGCTGCTGCCGGCCACCGGCATCGTGATGAACAACAACGACCTCGAGTCGCTGAAGATCATTAAGGACGGCGAGGATCGTTACATCGGCGGCGGGCCGTTCGGACCGCCGATCACGACGATTTGGGGCCGACCGGTTGTCGGAACGCCGGCGATGGCCGCGGGCGAATTCCTGGTCGGCGCCTTCCTCGACGGCGCGCAGATCTTCGATCGACTGGACGCCGAGGTGCTCGTCAGCTCGGAAGACCGCGACAACTTCATCAAGAACATGCTCACGGTTCGCGCCGAGGAGCGGCTCGCGATGGCGGTGAAGCGGCCGGCCGCGTTTGTCCACGGCGCATTTGCTGCCGGCGCCGGCCTTTAGCTTGTAATTCGGGGCTAGCATTGACGCTGCCGCAGCCCGGCGAACAACGAAAAGAATCCTGCCCGCCCCGATGAGGATGCAGGTTCAAGGATTCAAGGCTGGCCTAAGTGGGGCGACCTTTTCTCGGAACAAAGGTCGCCCCCTTATTCCCAGACATGCGCGGGTGGCTAGCATCGCCGATCAGCGACTATTCAGCTCCTCGCGAACAGAGAGTGCCTCCATCAGGCCCTCCTCGGATCCAAAAAGAGTATATGCATTCAGATTATAGTCCTGCAATTCGGCGAGAATTTTGTCGCGCTCGGTTCGAGGCAAGACAAACTTGTAGATGATATCCTGTTGAAACTTTTTGTTGGGATCAAAGGGTCGGCAGACGGCTGAGTGATCGTAAAAATACGCTTGGTTTCGCTCAGACTCCCATATGTTGCAGACGGTATATTGTGAGCGCTGCAGAAAGTGTCGTCGAGGTCCGGCGACATAGGGACCGAGGACGGTGATTGCAGGCTCATGGCCTCCGCCAATTTTCATCCCGCTGGCGTCACGCTCACGATACGCAAAGATGGCCGCATTCTCGGCGTCGGCGTCATTATCGCGAAACGCGAAGAATGCCGCGACGTACGGTGATGTGCTCCAATCCAACAACGGCGAAGGGAAGCCGTGATGACGAAGATAGGCCAGGTACGGGTAGTGAGGAAGATTCCCGAACGTCATGGCCCTGGAAAACGATTCATAATTAGAAAACAGCTGCGTGACCTCGCCGAGATCCGGAGCGCTATCCCATCTAAGCGCAGTGAAAGCCTCAACCTCCGATTTTACGCGCAACGCGAGGTTATAGTATCCCAGCAAACTGCTGCTATGCGAGCTTCTATCTAGCGTTGTCTGGAGGGACCAATTGCTCGATGCGTGGCCTCGGAACAGTATCTTCGCGCCGTCATCGCGAGCGTCTATCATCAGCAGACTGGCTTGTTTCTTGAATTCTTCCCACTTGATGGCTACTTCCAAATTCACCTCCTCAATATCTGCGCCATTGTCAGTTGCGCCGGCGCTTCGGTGGAATCACCCTCATTATGATCCCGCGATCTAACCGAATGGCAAAATTGCCGGCAATGTCTGGTGCCGGCGTCAAACTGCGCGCCTCGTCTGTTATCCGCCGCATAAACCGCGAGACGTCGTCGATAGTGAAAACGTGGTGACGCCTGGTGCGGCCGAGCCCTTTCAGCCGGCCGACTAGGTTGCCGGCAGCAATGTGCCGCGCGATCGTTTCTCGATGCATCGGTAGCAGGGCGGCCAGTTCTGGTACGCCGATCGTGACGCGGCCAGCAAAGGCGACCTCAAGGGCGGTGAGCTCGGCTGGCGAGGTCGCTAGGGCGGCGCGATTGGCAGGCGTTTTCATTGGTCAATAAGACTTGGTGCTCTCTGAGAGCCCCTTTTCATCAATGTATCTCAGGAATTCTTGGCCGAGGTCGGTGATCGCGATTTCGTCGCCCGTCGATGTGACTAGGCCAGCGCTGATCGGATACCGAATCCATTCATCAAACGTGTTCTTCTCGTAAAACTGAGGAAATTCGGATTTCACCTGATCGAAGTATTTGGCCGACTCAGCGCGGGACGTTTTACCTCCCTCACTGTGCAGCGCCCTAATAGCGCGTATCTGGCTGCCGAAAAGAGTGCGGTATATTTGCTCGAAAACCCAAGCGAGGCGAGCGACTGCAAGGTGCCGGATCAATATGTCGATGCGCTTATCCGGGTCCATCAATTCGAGTTCGGCGTGCAGGCTCGTCTCAACCTTTGCAATCGCGGGCGAGCGCTCGGGAAAGCCCGGCAGATCCTTCAACTCTTTCGATGGTGCTGCGAGCACCTGGCGAGCGGGATCAAATTCGAGGCCAGTCGGACCGGCTTTTTTTAGCCTTGGGAAGAGCTCGCGAACATCAGATCTGAACATAAACCCCAGCGCGAAGACAGCGATAGGCCAGGCCACTGCTTTTGCTAGGTCGACCAGGAGCTTCAGGTATTCCATGTGACAAGCTCTCAAAAAACGGTCTTGCTAATCTTCCGAACGCCCTGAACTAGCTCACTGACTTCATCCTTTGTCGGCTCTTTGCCTTTGTGATCGCACTTGTTGCGAATATCCCCCAAGTGCTGAATGAACCGCCAGGTAACGGTGTCAATCACGTCGGCCTTTTTGAGTGCGTCGTTCAAGGGGGATATAGTTGCGCTCTTTGCGGAAGTGATCTTGTGGGCATCGCAGACCGCGCTGAGATGTGCTTCGAGCACGACACCAGCAACCGCTCCCGCCCCGCGATGAAATCCTTTTTTGTTGAGCTCTTCCGCCGCGCTAAGCTCATCATCCAGTACATCAGCATGGACCAGAGTCTTTATGTCGAAGAGGGTTGACTCAAAGCGCTTTTCCAAGCCCTCGATTATGTTCAACTGCTGGTAGAACGCCGAGACCGCGGCGTGAACCGGAACTTTGTAAGTGTGATCGGGACGCAAAACAGTCCGGCCAAAGAGGTAGTCGTGCATAGTGTAGTTTCCGCTCTGAAGGCTTTTTCTTTCCCTCAAAGGCTTGTAGTAGCTCACGAAGTCCTCGACACGATCTGGCACAAGCTGTTTGACGCAGGCGAGCGCCTCGGAATACCAAGCCTGATAGGTCTGCCTCACATCAGGAAGCTGTTTTTTTTCCTCACCTTGAAGCTTCTCCGCATTGTGCTCGTTTTGCAACGCGCGAAGCATTAGGTTGCCATCGCGTTTCAGCTTCGAAAAATCCTCTTTATACTTTGCGGCTCTATCCAACTTATTTCCCCCAGCACTGCCTGCTGATTCGCCTGAGCCGGAATAGTGACACGCACAGCGCGAGCTGCGGGGAAGCTACGTGCTTATCCCGCCTATTCACAGGGGAGGAGACGCGCGAAAGCCGCCCCGGAGGGGCTTGGCAATCGGCTGCAAATCAGTGAGGCTGTCCGTTGGGCCTAGAAACCCGGACCGAGATATAGCCGCCCCATGCCTGGTCAGCATGCCGTCCGATTGGCGTCGGATGGATCGCGACTGAACGCAACGGCGCATTGGCGTGCGCCTCGACCTGGCCATTATGGCCGGGAGGGCCGCGCCATGTCCAGAGGGGCAACCCTTAAAAGCGCCGCCGCCAGTCTCTCGGCTGGTTTCTAGCTCCCGGCTGCCGGTCCGCCACCGGCAACGGCCCTAGAAAGCCGCTATTTCCGAGAGTGACCAATCATGACGCTTGAACGACCGATGTTTCCGCCTCCGACCGCTCAAAAGAATTGTGCTCAAAGCGCACAATTCTTTCCCGTACAGAGTGCTGGCGAAAACCGTTCCCTGTGCGAACAGTTTTCCGCCCACCCGGCAACGCTGGTGAAAACCTGTTCCCGGCGCGAACAGGTTTCTGCCTGTTCGGAGCCGGCACAGGTAGCGCCCCCTGCGTCGGCCGACGGGAAACAGCCCTTAGTCAATCGGAGAAGCGTTATGTCTGCGTTGAGTTCAACTGCTGCCCTGCCCCTCATTGCCACGCCGTCGATCGCGGCAACGTCCAGCAATGGCATCCCTTATGACCTGGCCGCGAGGTTCGCTGATTTCTACGGTCGCTGGCGCGAGCAGAGGCGTCTCGACGAGCTCGAGGCCGTCGATGATCCCGAGCTGGCCGGATGGGATGCGCTGAATACAGAGCTGTTCGATCTGCAGGCTCGGATCATGAGCTGCCAGCCGCGAACGATTGACGACATCGTCCTGCAGGCTAGGCTTTGCGCGCTGGCCAACACTGAACTGTGGACGGATGCCGCGGCGGTGGAGGCGGCCGATGCTGGCGCGCGCTCGCATCGCCGGTTGCTCGAGAATATTGCCGCATCCAGCGGCGTCGAGCTGCTGCCCGGTATCGAGACGATTTCACTGGTGTAGTAGAACACAAGGAGTGTTGCCGCCGCCGGGGACCGCTCCCCGGCGGTGCTTGTAATTTGGTTAGGATCGTCGTACCAAGTGCGAAGCGCTTCACTACTGATTCCATCGTCGACGTAGTGAAATCGAGAGGATCGGGGCGGCCAAGGTCGTCAGGGCTCTCGAACGCAAGCCGCACAAGGCTTCGGCGCATCCCTCTCGGAATAGACCGAGTCAAGGGTAGGCGCGAAGCGTTTCCAAATTCAAGCACTGGACGTTCAGCATGTTTGACGCACCGCTGGTGCCGACTTCGGTCGGCGCCGAGATCGCTAATGTGAACCTCTTCACTGCACAGTCCTGGGTAAAGAAGCGATGGCTTCTGCTCAACAGGAGGGACAAGGATCGGCCTGCGAGCGGACGAGGAGCGACGGCGCTGCTCTCTGCACGGCGCGTTCTGCAAATGGCGATCGCAGCGAGACTCGTTGAGTTGGGCATGAGTCCTAAAGCTGCTTGCAATGCAGCTTGGACTTTTTCGGATCGCTCGAATTCTCTCGAGGCACCAGGCTACGAACGCGGACCAGGTGAGCTCTACGGCGCCGGCGCCCTAACGGCGCTTTGTGTCTACGGTGACGGCACCGCTGCCGTCGTGCGTGTCGATCGAAAAACGCCTCTCGAGCAAGTGTTCTTTCCGAACGGATCGGCCAGCGTAGCCGGCTCAGCACGTAAGGAAGGCGCGATCGTTCTATTGCTCGACTTCATCGTCAAGGGAGTTGCCGAGCAGTTCGCCATGCTGGTTGAGCGCGGAGAGGTCTGAAATGGCCCGTGTCCGCGGTGGACTCTTCCCGTGCGAAGCCGAAATCGCACGGCGCCTCAGCCAGGATCCAAAAGCTTGGGCGGCGAAAGCCATCATTCTCGAGCGCGATGGCCTGCCGCGAATTGATCCGGTCATGGGCGGCCGATACTGGCCGGCCGTTCTAGCGTGGTGGAACAGGCGCTACGGGTTGTCTATCCTCGAGGTCTCTCAACCTGATGGAGGAGAAGATCTCGATGCCCTCAAGTAAACATGGCCTCAATGCGCCTGGTCTAAAGCCGCGAGGCAAGAAAGCCGAGCGGCTTTATTGGGTCGCTCGCGCCGACATTGCCAAAGCGGGTTACGCCCCTCGCCTGGTCCGTCTGCATTACGACCTTCACGACCCCGCTGATCATCGATCGATCGAAGCTGCGTGTCAGCGCCTAGACGCTGAAATGAAGGCGTGGGCTAGCGGGCACAAGCGCGCCTTTCCTCACTTCGATGGGACCATTCTCGCTCTCAGCCGTCGCTATCAGACGGATCCGGCCAGTCCCTTCCTCGAGCACAAATGGAATTGGCGTGATCGTGAGACCCGCATTCTGAAGACGATCGAGAGCGCGTTCGGAGCGCGCTCGCTCGCCTCGCTCGGTAATACCGATTTCAAGCGGTGGTACGAGGCCGCGAAGCAACCCAAAAAGCCTGGCGGAAAAGAGCGTATCGATCGCGCCGTAAAGATCATCAAGCTGCTGCGGCAGATGGTGACGTTCGGCGCCGCGGCCGAGTTACCGCATTGCGAGCGGCTGCATGGGATTTTGTCCAAGATGCGTTTCAAAGGCGGCGCTCGATCTCGATTGAAGCTCGAGCTGCATCACGTCGAGGCGTTCATTCCTGCAGCGATCGAGGCTGGCAGGATTTCGCTAGCGCTGGGCACAGCGCTGCAGTTCGAAACGATGATGCGCCAGAAGGATGTTATCGGCGAATGGGAGCCCATCACAGATGGGCCGCGTGACGCTGGAATCGTGCTCAATGGCAATCGGTGGGTGAACGGTCTGACGTGGACCGACATTCCTGCCTCAATGGTGATCAAGAAAGACACCACCAAGACCGGCGCAACGGTCGTAGCGGATCTGAAACTCTGCCCTCTCGTGCTGCAGGTGTTGCCGCTGTTTCCAGCCGACAGGCGGGTTGGTCCCCTGATCATCGACGAGAACAGCGGCCGGCCCTATGCGGAAGACGCCTATGCCAGGGAATGGCGCGTGATCGCACGATCCGCTGGAATTCCCGACGAGGTGAAGAACATGCATGCGCGAGCTGGCGCAATTTCGGAAGCGGATGACGCGTTGGCGCCGATCGAGGAAATCCAGTCGTCGGCCGGACACACTCAGCAGTCGACAACACGCCGCTACGTTCGCGGCACGACTGGAAAATCACGACACGTTGCAGAGCTTCGTCTGCTGCACCGTGACCGCAAACAGGACGAGAACGGAAACTAGGGAACGCGTTGGGGAACGTGGGAACGGAGAGATCAATAGTAGAGCGGCAATTCGATGAAATCGCTTGCGAATTTTGGAGCGGGCGAAGGGAATCGAACCCTCGTATGCAGCTTGGGAAGCTGCCGTTCTACCATTGAACTACGCCCGCGGATGCGCTGGTCGCGCCCGTTCTGATTAGCCGAGACGGCGCGTCCCGCCAAGCGGTTTGGCGCCCCCGGCCGAACGCTTCTTAACACTTCAGTAAGATTCCAGGTGCGCCGGATTGTGGCAGTGTTATGATCATTTGTCGGGGGAGAACGTGCACTGAGTGGGGCGTGTGCATGGTGGGGCGTGGCTATACGATATTCGACACGGCGATAGGGCGCTGCGGCATTATCTGGAGCAGTACCGGCGTCGTGGCTGTGCAATTGCCGGAGGCGCGGGAGATCGACACCCGCCGCCGGATTTTCCAGGCCCATCCCGAGGCGCGCGAGCAGCGCCCTATCGCGAACGCCGAACTGGCGATCGAGGGCATCGTCGGCCTGTTGCAGGGCAATGATCCCGATTTTTCCGAGGTCAGCCTGGATGCCGGCGGCGTGCTGGCCTTCAACCGGCGGGTCTACGAATACACCTGCTCGATCCCGCGCGGGGAGACGCGCACCTATCACGAGATCGCCCGGGCGCTGGGCGCTTCCGGCGCCACACATTCGGTGGCGCAGGCGATCGCGAAGAATCCCTACATGCTGATCGTGCCCTGCCACCGGGTGCTAGAGGCCGGCAATTACGCCGACCGGATCTCGCCCTATGGCGGAGTGATCTCCAAGCGGCGATTGTTGTCGCTGGAGGGCGCCCAGCCGGTTGCCAGCAAGACGTTGTTCGAGGTGCTGCTGCCCGTTGCCCCGCCAAGGCCCTCCACCTAGATAAGGTGGCATGGATGCAACCACGCTGCTGACGACCCGCTCGATGACCGTCTCCGAGTTTCGCTGCGATGCGGGACCGGACGACAAGCCGTTTGCGGAGTGCCGCAGCGGCCATTCCATCGCCTATGTCCGTTCCGGCAGTTTCGGCTGCCATTGCCGCGCCGGCTTCTTCGAACTGGTGGCGGGCTCGATGCTGGTTGGCGCGCCCGGCGACGAATACACCTGCACGCATGAGCATGTCTCGGGCGATGTCTGCCTCGGCTTCTTCTTCAGCGAGAACCTGGTCGACGCCCTCGGCGGACCGCGCGGGATCTGGCAGGTCGGCGCGACACCGCCGCTGCCCGAGCTGATGGTGCTGGGCGAGCTGGCCCAGACGGCAGCAGATGGCAACAGCGACTTGGGTCTCGACGAGATCGGCCAAATTCTTGCGGGCCGTTTTATCGACGTCGTCTCCGGCAAGGCGCGCAAGCCGGCCACGCCGACCGCGCGAGACCGCCGCCGCGCCGTCGAAGCCGCGCTGTGGATCGACGACAATTCGCATGCCGAGGTCGACCTCGAACAGGCCGCGAAGCAGGCGGGCCTCAGCCCGTTCCATTTCCTGCGGCTGTTCTCGAGTGTGCTCGGCGTCACCCCGCATCAATATCTGGTGCGCTCGCGGCTGCGCCACGCCGCGCGCCTCCTCACAGAGGACGACATCGCGGTCACCGACGTCGCCTACGACGTCGGCTTCGGCGACCTCTCCAACTTCGTCCGCACCTTCCACCGCGCCGCCGGCGTGTCGCCGACCAAATTCCGGCAGGCCTCGAAGGGCGAGCGCGGGATTTTCGGCGAACGGCTGGCCCTCAACTGACGCGGCAGCGATCCGCTAAGCAATCGTTGACCAGACGCGGCGGAACAGATCGAAGCCCCCCGCGCACTGCGCTAACGTCCAGTCAGAGCGCGTGGCTAGACGTAACGTGGAATGGGTCCTCCTCATCATCGGCTTCTGTGCCTTCGCCTACTTCCGCATGAGGCGTGCGCATGAGAAGGCTGCCGAATATGCCGCGGCCGGCCTCGCGCGATCACCGCTGTACTGGTCGACCGCGGCCCTCACCATGACACTGCTCGGCCTCTCCCTGTACATGGCTCACCTTGGGCACGAGGGGCCGATCCCATGGCCCTATTGGCCCATTGTGGTCGCCCTGTTCATCGTGATCCTGCTGCTCCGCCGTGCTCTGAAATGGCGTTATCCGATCTAGCCTGATCCGGGACTCAACCTTCACCGGGATGTCGGAGCGATGCGCAAGATTCTCCAAGAGCGGATTGCCCTCGACTGACTAGGGTCGTCTCCGGCGCGCGGCACTTGCGGCGCGCTTTGGAAATGGAGACGACCATGTATGACCACATCGGACTGCGCGTTGCCGATCTCGACGCCGCCACGCGCTTCTACACCGCCGTGCTGGCGCCGCTCGGCTATGTCCTGTGCTCCAGCGGCGACGGCTATGCCGGTTTCGGGCCGAAGGGCGAGCCGGCGCTGTGGCTGCATCTGAACAAGGGACGCAAGGCCGACGGCGCGCATATCGCGTTTCGCGCCAAGGACCACGACGCGGTCAAGGCATTCCACAGCGCAGGGCTGACGAGCGGCGGCCACGACAATGGCGGCGCCGGCCCGCGCAAGGATTACAGCCCGACCTACTACGCGGCGTTTTTGATCGATCCCGATGGCAACAATGTCGAGGCGGTTTGCGTGTGAGCCGTAACGGCTGACTTCGTCATTGCGAGGAGCCCGCGACAAAATTGCAGAGCAATTTTGCGCTGGCGACGAAGCAATCCAGACTGTCTCTGCGAAAACATTCGTGGATTGCTTCGCGGAGCCTGTCATCGGGGCCGCGCTTAGCGCGGACCCGTTGGCTCGCAATGACGGTGTTTGTGACATTGACCGAACACAATCAAGGACACCTTCATGGCTTCCATCCACAACGACATTCCTCTCCCCGTCCCGGCCCGCGACGTCTGGGACGCGGTGCGCGATTTCGGCGCGCTGCATCTGCGGCTGGTGCCGGGCTTCGTCACCGCCTGCACGCTCGACGGCGATGCGCGCATCGTCACCTTCGCCAACGGTTCGGTGGCGCGCGAGGTGTTGATCGATAGCGACGACGCGCGGCAACGCCTCGTCTATGCGATCAACAACGAGCGGCTGAAGCACTACAGCGCCTCGGTGCAGGTGATCGCCGAGGGCGAGGCAAGGTGCCGTCTGGTCTGGATCATCGACATGCTGCCGAACGACCTCGCCCCTTACGTCCAGGGGCAAACCGGGGACGCCGTGGCTGCCATACACAGGGCTTTTCCGCCTGCTGCGGCCTGATCGGTCTCTGTGATTTTTCTCACAGAGCCCTCGCCTCCCCCGCCGTAACCATGGCCGCGTGCGTCCGGTTGGCTCCGCTCCCCCGGCGAAGCCACGCACGCGAGGAGCATGCCATGAGAGGTGCGGACAAGGTGATCTGCCAGGCGGCCGCCGTGCTGCTGCTGTTTTCGGTCGCGAGCACGCCGGCTCGGGCGCAGTTCGCAGGCTTCGGCGGTGGTGGTGCCGGTGGCGAAGACATGATGACCCAGATGGCGCCGATGCTGGAGATGATGAAGGCGAAGATGGGCAAGCGCCGCTTCGCGATGCTGATGCAAACCATGGGCCCGATGATGAGCCGCATGATGGAGAATGGCGGCGGCGGATTTGGCGGCATGATGGGCGGCGGAGGCCTTGGTGGCCTCGGCGGCGGCAATTTTGGCGGGGGTTTCGGGGCGCCGAACTACGGCGGCTACACGCCGATGGGCGGAGGCACCATGCCGGCAGGATTCGGCGGCATGGGCGGCGGCGATATCATGGGCATGCTGGGTGGCGCCGGTGGCGGCGACATGATGGCGATGATCCCGCAACTGATGCGGCTCGCCAATGTCGGCGGCGGCCATCGCCGCCACAAGCATCGTTAGATCGCGCGCGCAAATTGCCAGGCACCTCCGGCAACGCAGCAACCACCCTTCGGGGGCGCGAAGGATAGTTGCACCGGGTCAGGGGTGTGATGCGGGGCTATCAGACCCGGTCGTTGAGAAGGACGCCGGACACCGAAGCGTTTGCAGTCGCAGCGTCGGTCGATCCCGCGTCGTAGGTGTGGTCGGCGAACGAGTCTTTCAGCGATTGGAGAAATTGTTGCAGCAGCTCCGTCGCCGACGTGGTGCTTTTCGAGCTATCCGTGCTGCTCCCGGTCGTCGTGTCGCTTGATCCCGTCGTGCCGGACGAGGTCGAATCGGTGGACGAGCTCGTCAGCGACTGCAGGAATTGCTGCAGCAGATCCACCACCGGATTGCCGCTCGATGAACTGTCCGTGCCACTGGCCGAAGCGCCATCAGACGGCGGCGGCCCGCCTGCGCCGCCCGGCCCACCCGGACCATGGGAGAACGCCGCCTTGAACACGCCCTGCAGCTCGGTGGCCTGCTGGTCGGTCAGCTTGCCGTTCGACACTTCCTGCTGGATGAGATCGTCGATCTTGGAGGAGAACTCGTCGGGCGACAGCCGGGTGCCGCTCGACTGATCGTTCGTCTTGCCGGATTGCAGGGCGGAATCGATGTCGCTGAGCGCGGACGACAACGCCGACTGATCGGTCGAGCTGATCGCGCCGGAGCTGACTTCCGCCTGCAGTTCGTCTTGCAGTCTTTGCAATGGTGACGTGTGGTGATGGGTGGAGAGCGCCGAAATCGAGGTCATGTAACCTTCCGTGCTTCTGGTGGACTCGCGGCGAGAATTGTCCCCAGGAGCTGGCGCGGAGCATTCGGTAGAGAGCAACCCGGTTACTCGGTGTTGCCAATCAGCGAACGGAAATATTCAGAAACAAAATAGTGCGCGCGCCTAGTCCGCTGCCGACAGAGCCGGTCTCATCGCGGCCTTGCTCTCGCGCGGCCCCCAGCGCGTCAGCACCACGCTGGAGCAGGAGAGCAGGCCGAGCACGACCATCGAGCTTGCGGCGAGCCAGAAGAAGCTCTGCGCCGTCGCCTCATGCGTCGACAGCCACCAGCCGATCGCCGCGATGTAGATCAGACGCGCGGTCTGCGCCAGTACCGGGCCGATCACCTTGGCCGCGCCTTGCGAGGAGAAATACATCGTCGAGGCGAGGCCGATGAAGGCGTAGAACGGCGCAACGGTCGACAGATATTGGTGGCTGGTCGCGCGTACCGTCGCGCTGTCGGTGAAGATGTTGACCCAGAGGTCGGGGAACATCGCGACAAGGCAGGCCGGCGCGCCGACCGCGATGAAGGCGCTCGCTCCTGCGGTCCAGGCAATGCGCCGCGCACGCGCGATGCGGCCGGCGCCGACCGCCATCCCGATCATCGGCACCGAGGCGATGCCGAACGAGAATGCGATCGATGTCAGCAGGAATTCCAGCCGCGCGCCGATGCCATAGCCGGCGAGGATCGCGGTGCCGAACTTCGCCAGCATGTGCGTGAAGATCGAGATCGTCAGCACCGATTGCAGCGGCGAGAAGCAGGCGATGGCACCGACCTTGAGGATGTCGAAGAACATCACCCATTGGATGCGCAGGCCGCGCAGCTTCGGCACCACACGGGCACGGCCGGAGAACAGGTACCAGCCCATCACGCAGATGTTCATGGAGTAAGCAATCAGCGCGCCGGCGGCGACGCCGCGCATGCCGAGCTGCGGCACCGGCCCGAGCCCGAGGCCGAGCGTGCCGCCGAGCAGGACCTGCCAGACCGCGGAGTTGAGGATCAGCAGCGACGGCAGCTTCATGTTGCCGGTGCCGCGCAGCACGCCCGCCATGGTGTTGAGCAGCCAGGGCAGCACGGCGCCGCCGAAGAACACCTGCGTGTAGGCGATCGCATGGGTCAGCACGTTGCCGCGGCCGCCGAGCATCTCGAGTACCTTGGGCCCGAAGATCAGCATGCCCAGCATGAAGACGAGGCCGAAGGTTATGCCGATCAGCAGCGCATGCGCGGCGAGCGTGCCGGCGCGCTCGCGATCGCCGGCGCCGAGCGCGCGTGCGATGGCGGAGGCCACCGCGCCGCCCATGGCGCCGCCCGACATCGTCATGGTCAGGATCACTGTCGGAAACACCAGCGCCATCGCGGCCAGCGCCTCGACACCGAGCCGGCCGATATAGGAAGTCTCCGCGATCACCACACAGGTGCCGGCGGACAGCGCGACCACGTTGGGCCAGGCGAGCCCGAGCAGCGTCCGCAGGATCGGCCCGTCCGTCAGCGCGCTCCGCACGGGGCGCGGAGGCGGTGGCAGCGGACGCTCTTGTTCATCGACCGGGATTTCGGCGATGTCGGACATTTCCTCTCCCGGGCACGGGCGCCATTCGCGGCGCGGCAATGATGAGGTGTGCCAATCAATTTGTTCGCGCGCAGGGCGCAGCAGGGGCTTGTTAGCACGGCGCGCGGCGATTCCTCCTGCAATGGCTGCAGGCGTGCCCTGCGGCAGCGCATTTCAGCCCGTGGAATTGCGGTTCTCTCGGCCGTCTATCCGATTGTCCAGACCAGCGGCGGGCGGCCGGCCGTCGTCGGGCGCAGATGTACGCCGATATGCCGGCCGCATCCGGCAGCGAGTCCTTCGAACAAGCCTTCCAACACCCTGACGCAGGCGCGGTGATAGTCGGAAACATCGTCCATCAGCTTCCAGCTCTGCTGGCGGATTTCAAAACTGCCTTCGGACTTCGTGGTCTCGGCCGCATCATCCTGCGCGGCGAACAGCGCGTTCAGGAACGATGCGAATTCATTCGCGCCGCCGCGGCTCATCGCGAGCGCTGCTGCGACCTCATCGAAATACTGCATGCCGATCAGCTTGCCGGTGAGGTGCAGGAGGTAGCCGGCATCTTCCGGACCGAACAGCTGCACCATCACAGGTGCGGCGGTGCGGACATATTCCATCGCGTAGTTGCGATAGGCTTTTTCGAGCCGCGGTTTTGGCCAGCTCGCGACGGGCAGCGCCGGCGCTGTCCTCGCATCGAACAGCGGCGCCTCCAGATGCCGCGCGAACACCAGCCGCTGATCCAGCTCGAGCGGATGGTCGTATTGATGATAATAGCCTTCGAGCCCGTCCTGGCCGTCGACGCTCTGCTTGGTGCAGATGAAGGCCAGGCGGAGATCGCCGAGCGCGACACCGTTGTTGGCGTGCCAGCCGCGCAGCATCGCGCGCGAGACCTCGCCCGGCACGCCGCAGATCGCGGTGCCCTTCCAGATCCAGCGCGGTGGCGGATAGCGGATCCAGGCCTTGGTGTCGCTCTCATACATGTATTCGACATGCACGCCGCCGATCCAGTTGGAGAGGTAGTGATATTGCGCAGCCGCCACCGCCGGCGGCAGATGATCGATCCCGAGCTTCCTCAGCCCGGGCAGGAAGCGCTCCTGCTGCTGCCTGCGAAACACGCGGAATACGAACTCGGCGGCATCCGCCGTGCCGCGCCGCGTGACGACGGTGAGGATGAGGCCGGTGAAATAGGCGTGGTAGAGGTCGGCAACCGCGCGCCAGCGCTTCCATTGCGCTTCCTGCGCGGGGTCTGATGCGGCGGTCATGTTCGCTCCCGATCGTTGTTTTGATCGAGTGTGTCACTGCTCCAGGGAGCAGGCAACATGACGCGCATGCAGGGAGCCCTGCACAGCGGCCCGCCAATTCCGCATCACGAATTTTGTGCAGCTTTCGCGGCGCGCTCGCGCTCGACGCGCTCAGTGACATCGCGCGCCATCGCAACCGATCCGAGCACGTTACCGCCAGCATCACGCACCAGCGCGAAGGTCATCTCGATGTAGAGCTTGCGCCCGCTCTTGTGCAGCGCGCGGGTCAGCGTCGGCCGTCCCGCGAGCTTCATCGTTCCGCTCGCAAGTGCGGCCTCAAAGCCTTTCCAGTGCGCGGCGCGCAGATGTTCGGGAATGATCAGGTCGAGATTCTGACCGAGCGCCTCGTCCGCGTCAAAGCCGAACAGGTTGGTCGATGCGCGATTCCAGCGCGTGATCGTGCCGGAGCAATCCGAATAGATCAGCGCGTCCGCGACGTGGTTGAGGATGTTTGCGTCGAGCTGGGATTGATCGGTCATGACACCACCTCGTAGCCCGGATGGAGCGCAGCGTAATCCGGGATCGTGCCACAAGTGAAAGTGTCCCGGATTTCGCTTCGCTCCATCCGGGCTACAAGACCGTGCTACACCCGAAAGTGCTTGCTCAGCTTCAGGCCCTGCGCCTGGTAGTTCGAGCCGATGCGCTGGCCGTACATCGCATCGGGGCGCGCCAGCATTTTTTCGTAGACGAGGCGGCCGACGATCTGGCCGTGCTCGAGAATGAACGGCACTTCGCGCGAGCGCACTTCGAGCACCGCGCGCGATCCTAGCCCGCCCGCGCCGGCATAGCCGAAGCCGGGGTCGAAGAAGCCGGCATAATGCACGCGGAATTCGCCGACCAGCGGATCGAACGGCACCATCTCCGCGGCGTAATCGGGCGGCACCTGCACGGCCTCTTTCGAGGCGAGGATGTAGAACTCGCCGGGATCGAGGATCAGGCTGCCGTCGGGACGGGCCGAGATCGGCTCCCAAAAATCTTCCACCGCATAGCCGGAGCGGCGATCGACGTCGACGACGCCGGTGTGGCGCTTGGCGCGATAGCCGACGAAGCCGTTGGCTTTCTCGCCCGACAGGTCGACCGACACGGCAACGCCGCCGGAGAGATCGGCATCGTCGACGTCGACGAGGCGCTCGGTGCCATGCAGCGTATCGAGTTCATCGGCAGTGAGGATGGCATCGCCGGTGCGGAAGCGCACCTGCGACAGGCGCGAGCCCTCGCGCACCAGCACCGGAAACGTCTTCGGGCTGATCTCGGCGTAGAGCGGACCGTGATAGCCAGCGCCGATCATGTCGAAGCGGCGGGTGCCGTCGGCGATCACGCGGGTGAAAACGTCGAGACGTCCGGTCGAGCTTTTCGGATTGGCGGCCGCGACGATCTCCGGCGGCAGCGCCAGGCTCTCGAGCAGCGGCACGATGTAGACGCAGTTGGTCTCCAGCACCGCACCGTCGGCAAGGCTGAACTCATGCAGCTTCAACTCGTCGATGCGCTCGGCAACGGTGGCGCCGGGCCCCGGCAGGAAGCTCGCGCGGACGCGATAGGCGATGTCGCCCAGGCGCAAATCGAGGCTGGCCGGCTGGATCTGGCTTTCGACGAAATCGTATGCGGGCAGGATGAGACCCGCCTCCGCCATCGCCGCGATCATGCGGTCGGGCAGGATACCATTGGCGTCGGGCGCGACCGTGAACGTCAACCGGGGGTCCTCATCAGGGCTCAAATACATCCGGACATGCGGGAAATACTAGCCTTTTACGGCTATCCGATGGACGCCTTGACGGAAAGGGCATTGCGGAATATGAGCATCACTTATCCCGTGGTGATTTGAGCCGGCCGGCTTGCAGCCACGTTAAATAAGTCGCTAAACAGGCCGGGGACCTCTGTGATCCCGGCCCGTGGATATATCCAGGCCGGTTTTTTTGTGACCGTTTTCGCTCGACGGTCATATCGGAGGGTCCTATGTCGAAGTCGCCTGCCACCTACCGTCCCGAAACCCGCCTGGTCCATTCCGGCACCCTGCGCTCGCAATATGGCGAGACGTCGGAGGCGCTGTTCCTGACCCAGGGCTACGTCTACAACAGCGCCGAGGAGTGCGAGGCGCGGTTCAAGGGCGAGGATCCCGGCTTCATCTATTCGCGCTACTCCAACCCGACCATCGCGATGTTCGAGCGCCGCATGATCGAGCTCGAAGGCGCCGAAGCGGCGCGTTCGGCCGCGACCGGCATGGCGGCGGTCACCACCGCGATCCTGGCGCCGCTGAAAGCCGGCGATCACGTCGTCGCCTCCCGCGCGCTGTTCGGCTCGTGTCTCTACGTCATCCAGGACCTGCTGCCGCGCTACGGCATCGAGACCACGCTGGTCGATGGTGCCAATCTCGATGAATGGCAGCGCGCGGTGAAGCCCAACACCAAGACGTTCTTCCTGGAGAGCCCGACCAATCCGACGCTCGACGTGCTCGACATTCCCGGCATCGCCGAGATCGCGCACAAAGGCGGCGCGCGGCTCGTCGTCGACAACGTGTTTGCGACGCCGATCTGGCAGAGCCCGCTCGCGTTAGGGGCCGACGTCGTCGTGTACTCCGCGACCAAGCACATCGACGGCCAGGGCCGCTGTCTCGGCGGCATCATCCTGTCGTCGGAAGCCTTCATCGCCGAGCACATTCATAACTTCATGCGCCAGACCGGCCCGTCGATCTCGCCGTTCAACGCCTGGGTCCTGCTCAAGGGCCTGGAGACGCTGGGCGTGCGCGTGCGCGCGCAGACCGAGAGCGCGGCGCGCATCGCCGACGTGCTGGCGAGCCATCCGAAGATTTCGCGGCTGGTCTATCCTGGCCGCGCCGATCATCCGCAGGCCGCGCTGGTGAAGAAGCAGATGCGCGGCGGCTCGACGCTGGTCGGCTTCGAGGTCAAGGGCGGCAAGGCGGCCGCGTTCCGCGTGCTCAACGAGCTCAAGCTGGCGAAGATCTCGAACAATCTCGGCGACGCCAAGAGCCTCGTGACGCATCCGGCCACCACGACGCATCAGCGCCTGAAGCCGGAGGATCGCGCCGCGCTCGGCATCAGCGAGGGCTTTATCCGCTTCTCCGCAGGGCTGGAGCACGCCGATGATCTGATCGAGGATCTGACGGCGGCGCTGGAGAGGGCGTGACGGGCGAATGGCGAATAGTGAGTAGCGAATAGATCAATCCCTATTCGCTACTCGCCATTCCCTATTCGCCTCTACATCGGCCGATACGCCCGCACGTCCGCGGGCACGTTCACGCCGAGCTGGATCTGGCCGACAGAGCGGATGATGTCGTCGCCGAGCAGCTGGGCGAAGCAGGCATAGCCCCAATCGTTCATGTGGAGGCCGTCGGCGATCACAAAGCTCTCGACCGGGATCGCCTGCTTCTCGTGCCAGTCGCGCATCACCTCGAAGCGCGGGAAGATGCCGACGTGACGGAGCTCGGCGACCTTGCCGAGCAGCTTCACCATCTTGCCGGCGCTCTCGGGCCGCTGGTTCACGGCCGGCGAATATTGCGGATCGACCAGCACGATGTCGGCGCCGCCGGCAGCCTGGATGTGGGAGATGCCGTCCTCGACCATCTTGGCGGTGTCGCCGGGATCGAGGTTGCGCAGCACCGCGTTGGTGCCGACCTGCCAGATCACGAGATCCGGATGCACGTCGATCACCTCCTTCTGGAGGCGCTTCATCATCTCGGGCGCGTCCTCGCCGCCGACGCCGGCATTGATGACGGTGATGTCGGCGGTCGGATATTTCCGCCGCAACTGCGCAGCGAGACGGTTCGGATAGTTGAACTCCGGCGAGGTCGCGCCATAGCCCGCAGTGGAGGACGAACCGAATGCGACGATCACGACGGGCTTGCCTGCAACGAGTTTTGCCGCGACATGCGGCAGCGAGCCCATGGTCTTCGAGTCGCCCTTCGGCGCGAGACACGGCACGCGGCTGAAGATGTCGCCGGCGGATTTGGCGACCTCCTTCACCTTGTCGATGGCGCGCGAGGTGACGCCGCGCTGTTGCGCGGTCGGCTGGGTCGCGGCGACCGTGGTCTGGGCGGGATTAGCGGGCTGTGCCGGCGAGGGCGTCGCCTGCGCGGCTTGCGCCTGCGCGCGCGACTGCGATACCGGCGACAGCAACAGCAGCAGGGCCGCTGCAGATGCAGCCGGCCATGCCGTCAGGCAAAAAGGGCGGAGAGAACTCATTAACGCTAGACCTCAATTTTGCTGCTGGGCCGGGCCCAGATGGGCTGCGTCGACCACGAACTGTGCCAACGCCCGGCCAAGGCAATCATGGACTCGTTTCGCCAACTCCGGTCCGTGCGCGGGATTGAACAGGTCGAACTGACCCTGGTCGCTCCACTGACGCATCATCGCGAAACGGTCGAACAACGGAATATCGTGCTCCTGCGCCACCACCTTCAGATTATCGAGGTAAGGCGGCACCGAGATCATGGTCTCCGTGCGCGGGCTGTACTGCAAATTCATCAAGACGACATCAGCCCCCGCTTGCTGCAACGCGACAACACCTTCGGTCACCGCGCCACGAAAATCATCGGGATCGATGGATCGCATAGCATCCACGGTCCCGGTCTGCCAGATGACCAAAGTAGGCCTTTTTGCTTCCATCAGCTTAACGAAGGTTCCGGCCGCCTCCTCGGCCGTCTTCTTGCTCTGTATTTCTACGGAGACGTGCACGGCCTCGGTCGGCGCCAGCTTCTCCTTCAAGATCGCCTGCATCCGCGCCGGATAGGACGCGTCCTCGGAGGCTGGAATCCGGGTCGAGCCGGTGCCGATGACCAGGATTTCAAGCGGTTTGCCGGATTTGACGGCCTCGGCGACCTTGGGAAGCTGGCTTTCGCTGGTGAGCAGATAGGACGGCAATTCGCAGGCCGGCGGCACGGCTGGATCTGCAGGCGCAGCATCGCCCGCGCGCGCCTGGGGCGCGGCGAGGCCACCGCATAGCAGGATCAGGCTCAGGAGAACCTTCGCCTTCATCAGCCCCCTCCCGCCAGATCGGCGTTGCCGACGGCGTTTTTGGTTTTCGCACCGCTCTTGTCAGCCACGCGCTTGTACCACGAAATCACCCATGCAACGCCCCACATGATCAGGATTCCGGAGAGACTAATCAGCGCATGCATGGCTGCGCCGCCGGAGACTTCGGCCAGGATGAAATGGCCGGCGAAGGCGAGGAAGACGCCGAGGCAGAAGATCTCGAGGGAATGGGAGCCGCACAGGATCAGCGGCCGCAGCCAGGGCGATTTGAGGCCCGGCCAATCGCGCGGCAGGAAGCGCACGGTGAGCGCGGCCAGCGCCAGGAAATGCGTGAAGCGCAACACGTCGAGGTCAGTCTTGTCGATCGGATACATCCATTGCTCGAGCCGCTTCGGCATCAGATGCGACAGTTGCGGCACATACCAGGTCAGCGTCACGTAGAACGCCGCCACGATATAGGCGATCGCGATCCACATCGTCACCGGCGAAGCCAGAATACGCGCCATGCGCCGCGCACCTCCGAGCGCACACCATGCACCGAAGACGAAAAGCAATTGCCAGGCCAGCGGATTGAACGCCCAGAAGCCGTTCGGATAGGCGGAGAAGTAGAGGTCGTATTCCCAGGTCACCGCGTAGAGCACGGCGGACAGCGCGAGCGTGAGGTCGGGCTTCCACTTCATCGACCACAGGATCAGCGGCAGCGCCAGCATCAGGACGATATACAGCGGCAGCACGTCCATGTTGACGGGACGGAAGCGCAGCAGCAGCGCCTGCACGATGGTGACATCGGGCTGCTTGAGGAAATCCATGATCCCCATCTCTTCGGTGTAGAGCGGGTTCTCGAAGCTGGTCGCCACATAGGAGATCTCGGCGAGGAAGATCGTGAACAGGAAGACGTGGGCGACGTAGATCTGCCAGACCCGTCGCAGGATGCGCGCGGTGGCGATGACGACGCCGCTCTCCAGCATCGCACGGCCGTAGACGAAGGCGGCGGTGTAACCGGAGATGAAGATGAAGATCTCGGTGGCGTCGCTGAAGCCGTAATTGCGGATCGTGAACCAGGTCAGGAGACTCGACGGCAGATGGTCGATGAAGATCAGCCACAGCGCGAGCCCGCGGAACAGATCGAGCCGGAGCTCGCGCTCGCCGATCGCAGGCAGCGAGATGGCCGGTGCGGCGGCGCGCGGTGTCGCGGTTGCCGCGACCGGCGCTCCCGTCACTTGGTCGGCAATGGTCATCGGGGTCCGAAACCCTTCCACAGATCGCGACGCGTTAAGGAGTGTACAGGTCCGGCGGTTGTCTCGCAAAGCGCACCGGATCACATTGGGCGTACTTCCGCGCCAAATCGGGCGGGAGGATGTCAGGAAAGCCGCCCTGCGGCGTTTGGTTCCCGGCCGGGTTTTCGTTATGATGGCGGCATGTACCGCGCCGTGACCCGCCAGATCGAAGTGACCGTCGAGCCGAACTTTGTTCCGGAGCAGTCGTCGGCTGACCGCTCGCGCTATTTCTGGTCCTACACCATCGTGATCACCAATTCGGGCGACGAGACCGTGCAGCTCAAGACGCGGTACTGGATCATCACCGACGCCACCGGCCGCCAGCAGGAGGTCAGGGGCGAAGGCGTGGTCGGCGAGCAGCCGACGCTCGCCCCCGGCGAGCGCTTCGAATATACCTCCGGCGTGCCGCTCTCCACCGCCTCCGGCTTCATGACCGGCCGCTATCAGATGGTCAGCGAAACCGGCGAACGCTTCGAGATCGACGTGCCGACGTTCTCGCTGGACAGCCCGGATAATAAGCGGGTGTTGAATTAGCGGCATGCCTCGGTGCCACGCACAGCAATGACGGCCCTGCTAGCTCCGTCATCCTCGCGCAACCGCGAAGCGGTTGTCGCTGGAGGTGCGAGGCATGGGACGCAACGCGTCCCATGGGGAGCCTCGAAGGATGAGCGGCCACGATGCAGCCGGGCTGTCGCCCTTCGAGGCTTGCTCAGCGGCGCGATGCGCCGCAGAGCGCGCGCCTCCAGCGACAATGGCCTCGCCATTGCGCGGGGGTGACGGTCATGGAATTGTGCGCGGTTCATCAAAGACACGCCTTCGCGTTCTCGCGGCTGATCTCACCCGAGCTTTGCTAATCATTCCACCCTCTCATCCAAGAGGGCGCAGGGAAGGCCGGGTGCCGGCTGGCACCCGCGGTCTGCTGCGCGAAAGGTAGCGCAAAGAGACCGCACAGCAGCATACAGGTGAAGCCCAACACACGGCCTTCCCTGCGCGATGGTTGGACGGCTTATGCCGTGCTCTCCCAGGAGCCGAGTTCCCTTTGGCCTCCCTCACCTTCGCGAAAGTCGCCGGCACCGCGCCGGTTGACGCTGATGCCGCATCCACGAAAGCTTGACCGTAGCAACGACGGCCAGGACCACACGGTTTTGCCGTACGCACGGCTCGTTCCTCGCCGCAGTTTTCCCGGCCCTGTCGACGGAGCCGGAAACTTACTGGCGAAACGAACCTGACAGCGCCGTTCGTCCGCACGGAGTTTTGGGCTCACGGAGAGCAATCCGCCCTGCCCTTAACTTCTCATGCCCGACGCTGCCGCGTCCATCGCAAGCCCGGCTCGCGTATCGTGACGACCACACGATCGCCCCTCAAGGATGAGCCGGGATGGGCGAGAGATACGCCATTTCCGAATTTCGGTAAAGTGGAATATTTTTGCGGGCGCAGATTGACAGCGTCGCGGGGTGTTTTGCCCGTCGGGCAAGATCTCGTAGCCCGGATGAGCGAAGCGACATCCGGGGCCTTGCCTCAAGCGACAGTGGCCCCGGGTATCGCTTCGCTCACCCGGGCTACGGGACGGCACCACCTATGCGTCTTCGACGCCCGCCTCGTCCGGCGTGAACTGATACACCGACGAGCAAAACTCACACGTCACGACGACCTTGTCGTCCTTGACCATGGCGGCGCGGTCGTCGGGCGAAAAGCTCTTCAGCATGGATGCGACCGCATTGCGCGAGCAGGAGCATTGCGCCTTCAGCGCGAGCGGATTGAACACGCGCACGCCGCGCTCGTGGAAGAGGCGGTAGAGCAGCCGTTCGCCGGACAGCTCCGGATCGATCAGCTCGACGTCCTCGACGGTCTCGATCAGCGAGCGCGCCTCGACCCAGGCGTCGTCTTCGGCAACGCTGTGCACCTCGGCACCTTCGGGCGCATCGCCGGGATGCAAGTCGGCCTGCCGCGCGCGCTCGGGCGCCTTGGGCAGGAATTGCATCAGCATGCCACCGGCGCGCCAGCGGTGCTTGCCGCCGTCGCTCGAGCGCCATTCCTCGCCGACCGCAAGGCGCACCTTGGTCGGGATCTGCTCGGAGCGCAGGAAATATTCGTGGGCGGCCTCTTCCAGTCCACCGCCATCGAGCGCGACCAGACCCTGGTAGCGGCTCATGTCGGGCCCCTGGTCGATGGTCATGGCGAGATGGCCGCGGCCGAGCAGCGTGCCGGAGTCCTTGGCGTCACCGAGACGCGCAGCATCGAAGCGCGCATAGGCGCGGAGGCGATCCGGCGCCTGATAGTCCACTACCAGGAACGACACCGGACCGTCGGTCTGGGCCTGGAGGATGAAGCGGCCCTCGAACTTCAGTGCCGAGCCGAGCAGCGTCGTCAGCACGATGGCCTCGCCGAGCAGCTTGCCCACCGGCGCGGGATAATCATGCTTGGTCAGGATCTCGTCGAGCGCAGGGCCGAGCCGCACCAGGCGACCGCGCACGTCGAGCGCGTCGACCTCGTAGGGCAGCACAGCGTCGTCAATCGGAACCGCTGATGGCGCGCGAACCGGGCCTTCAGGCCCGGTTTTCATGTCAGGGGATTGAAAAACCATGGCGCTTTATCTGGGGTCGGAGGGCGGAAATGGAAGGGGCGCGTGGGTGGTGTGTTCCGGATGCAGTTATGATCGCACATGATCCTGCAAATTCGATGTCATCCCGGGGCGCGCAACGCGCTGATACGGGACCCATAGCCACAGGATGACGTCGTAGCCCGCGTAGCCCGGATGGAGCCAACTGGTCGGCGCGGAGCGCCGCCCGATGACAGGCTCCGCGCAATCCGGGGAGGTCTTACCGCGACTTGAGTACCCGGATTTCGCTTGCGCTCCATCCGGGCTACAAGTGCTACTTCACCGCGTCGAAGCACCAGGCCAAAATGCCCTTCTGCGCGTGCAGGCGGTTCTCGGCTTCGTCGAACACGACCGATTGCGGGCCGTCGATCACCTCATCCGTGACTTCCTCGCCGCGATGAGCCGGCAGGCAGTGCATGAACAGCGCGTCGGGCTTGGCCAGCGACATCAGCTTGGAATTGACCTGGTAGGGCTTGAGCACGTTGTGGCGATGCTCGCCCTCCTTGTCGCCCATCGACACCCAGGTGTCGGTGACGACGCAGTCGGCGCCCTTCACGGCGGCCTCGGGATCGGTGCCGAGCACGATCGGCGCGCCGGTCGCCTTGATCCAGTCGCGCATCACCTTTTTCGGCGAGAGCTCCGGAGGGGTTGCGACATTGAGCTGGAATTTGAAGCGCTCGGCCGCATGGGCCCACGACGCCAGCACGTTGTTGTCGTCGCCGGTCCAGGCCACCGTCCGGCCCTCGATCGGGCCGCGATGCTCCTGATAGGTCAGGAGGTCCGCCATCACCTGGCAGGGATGCGAGCGCCGCGTCAGGCCGTTGATGACGGGCACGGTCGCGTTGGCCGCAAGCTCGAGCAGCGCATCGTGGTTGAGGATGCGGATCATGATGGCATCGACATAGCGCGACAGCACGCGCGCGGTGTCGGCAATGGTCTCGCCGCGGCCGAGCTGCATCTCGGCGCCGGTGAGCATGATGGGCTCGCCGCCGAGCTGGCGCATGGCGACGTCGAACGAGACGCGCGTCCGCGTCGAGGGACGCTCGAAGATCATCGCCAGCGTCTTGCCTTCGAGGGGCCTGACCGGCTGATGCGCCTTCTGCTTCGCCTTCATGGCGGAGGAGGCGTCGAGCATGCTCTTGAGCTCCGACAGCGGCAGCTCGTCGATGTCGAGGAAGTGCTTCGGTGTTTTATTGGGGGACTTGCTCATCAGCTTGCCGCCCTCTTGTTGCCGGCAAGCGCAGTGCAGGCGCGCTCCAGCCGCCCGACGCTGTCCTCGATCTCGGCCTCGCTGACGATCAAGGGCGGCAGGAAACGCACGACATTGTCGCCGGCGCCGACCGTGAGCAGCTTTTCGTTGCGCAGCGCCGCGACGAGATCGCCGGACGGCACGACAGCCTTGATGCCGATCAGCAACCCTTCGCCGCGCACTTCGCAGACGACATCAGGATGCCGGTCGATGACGGAGGCGAGCTTCTGCTTGAGCAGCAGCGACATCTTCTGCACGTGGTCGAAGAAGCCGGGCTTGAGCATGACGTCGAGCACGGCGTTCGCAGCCGAGATCGCCAGCGGATTGCCGCCGAAGGTCGAGCCGTGCGAACCGGGGCCCATGCCGGACGCCGCCTCCGCGGTCGCGAGCACCGCGCCGATCGGAAAGCCGCCGCCGAGCGCCTTCGCCAGCGACATCACGTCGGGCGTGACGCCGGTGCGCCGATGGGCGAACAGATCGCCGGCGCGGCCCATGCCGGTCTGCACCTCGTCGAAGGCGAGCAGCAGGCCCTTCTCGTCGCAGAGCTGGCGCAGCGCCTTGAGGAACGCAGGCGTTGCCGAACGCACGCCGCCCTCGCCCTGGATCGGCTCGATCAGGATGCCGGCGGTCTGCGGGCCGATCGCCTTCTTCACGGCCTCGATGTCACCGTGCGGGATCTGGTCGAAACCGTCCATCGGCGGACCAAAGCCTTCGAGATATTTTGCCGATCCCGTCGCGGCCAGCGTTGCCAGCGTGCGGCCATGGAAGGCGCCTTCGAAGGTGATGATGCGATAGCGCTCCGGATGTCCCTTGGAGAAGTGATGATGGCGGACCAGCTTGATCACGCCCTCCAGCGCTTCGGCGCCGGAATTGCAGAAGAACACGAAGTCCGCAAAGCTCTCGCTGCACAGGCGCGCGGCGAGCTTCTCGCCATCGGGGCTCTGGAACAGGTTCGACATATGCCAGAGCTTCGTCGCCTGCTCCTGCAAGGCCTTGACCAGCGCGGGATGGGCGTGGCCGAGCGCGTTCACCGCAACGCCGGAGGTAAAGTCGAGATAGCGGTCGCCGTTGGTCGCAATCAGCCAGCAGCCTTCGCCGCGCTCGAAACCGAGGTCGGCCCTGGCGAAAACGGGGAGCAAATGCGGCGCTGCGCTGTTAGTCATGACGATCACTTGATGTTGCGGACGGCGTGAGCGTGCATTGCGCAACGCACCATCAACCGGCCCGGAAAACGAAACGTGCCGCCTTTTAAGGGCGGCACGTGTCACTATCTTATGCCTGGTGATACCGGTGTCAATGCCGCCCGAAAGCCTCGCGAAACGCTGAATCCGTAGTCTTGCGGTGCCGAATTAGCGGGGTTTTTGCCACGGAACATGTGGAAGCGAGTCGGCGGACTCTTGCGCGTGAGTCACGCCATATTGTAGCGTTTGGCTTGTCAGATACGACATCTCGTGCAGTGTTTCTGATCCTCTAAGTCCTCATGTACCGGCGTAAACGTTCGGGCGTTCCAGCTGCGCCCGGCGAGCCTTAAGGGATTCTGACGGCACGGGTTTTTCGAGGCTTAGGCATTCGCCGCATGGCGCCAGGATGGCGGCCGTACGGCGAGGGAAAGGGTGCAATGACGGTTTTGACCTGGTCCGACGATCGCGTCGAGCAGCTTAAAAAGCTCTGGGAGGCCGGACTTTCGGCCAGCCAGATTGCGGCCGAGCTCGGCAACGTGACCCGTAATGCCGTGATCGGCAAGGTGCACAGGCTCGGCCTGTCCGGCCGCGCCAAGAGCCCCTCGTCGGCGGCTCCCCGGCCGCGCAAGGCGCGTCCCGCGCAGCATATGATGCGGGTGAGCCGGCCGATCGCGCGCGGCAACACCGCGCTGGCGCAGGCCTTCGAGGTCGAGGTCGAGGCCGAACCGGTCACCTACGACAACGTGGTGCCGATGAGCCAGCGGCTGTCGCTGCTGGAGCTGAACGAGGCGACCTGCCACTGGCCGGTCGGCGATCCCTCCAGCCCGGATTTCTTCTTCTGCGGCGGCAAGGCCCTTTCCGGCCTGCCCTATTGCGCCCAGCACTCGCGGGTGGCGTATCAGCCCGCGGCGGATCGCCGCCGCGCACCGGCCAAGCCCGGCACGCGCTGAGCACGGCTTCAGACGACATCGTCCCGGCACACGGCTGGGACGACGATCGAGACATAAAAAAGCGCGCCAGGTGGCGCGCTTTTTATTTGGCTTGCTTGCAGCCGTTTTTACGTTTGCTCAGCCCCCGTCTGCTCAGCCACTTTAAGGCTGCTCAGACTCTTTAAGTCTGCTCAGCCTTGGCGAAGCGATCGTCGAGCGCGTAGCCGGCGCCGCGGACGGTGCGGATCGGATCCTGCTCGCGGCCGAGATTGAGCAGCTTGCGCAGGCGGCCGATATGCACATCGACGGTGCGTTCGTCGATGTAGATGTCGCGGCCCCAGACGCTGTCGAGCAGCTGCTCGCGCGAGAACACGCGGCCGGGATGCTCCAGGAAGAACTCCAGCAGGCGATATTCGGTCGGGCCGAGATCGATCGGCCGGCCCGAACGTGCCACGCGGCGCTTGTCGCGATCGAGCTCGATGTCGCCATAGGCGAGCACCGTGGCGAGCCGCTCGGGGCTGGCACGCCGCAGCAGGCCCTTCACGCGGGCCAGCAGCTCCGGCACCGAGAACGGCTTGACGATGTAGTCGTCGGCACCGGTCGCAAGACCGCGCACCCGCTCGCTCTCCTCACCGCGCGCGGTGAGCATGATGATCGGGAGCTGCTTGGTCTCGGGCCGGGTGCGAAGCCGGCGGCACAGCTCGATGCCGGAGAGGCCCGGCAGCATCCAGTCGAGCACGATCAGATCGGGGATGTGCTCCTTGAGACGGGTGTCGGCATCGTCGCCGCGCATCACCGTCTCCACGTCATAGCCGTCGCCTTCGAGGTTGTAGCGAAGCAGCTCGGTGAGAGCTTCCTCGTCCTCAACCACCATAATGCGTGCGCCCATGGGGTCGTCGCTCCTTAGCTAATCAGGTATTCGGGACCGTCGTGGCGAAGGTCGTCATGTCGCCCTTCGGCCGCTTGTCGGTGATCGCCTGGCCCTCGATCATATAGAACACGGTCTCGGCGATGTTGGTGGCGTGGTCGCCGATGCGCTCGATGTTCTTGGCGCAGAACATCAGATGGATGCAGAACGAGATGTTGCGCGGATCCTCCATCATGTAGGTGAGGAGCTCGCGGAACAGCGAGGTGCAGATGGCGTCGACTTCCTCGTCGCCCTTCCACACCGCCATCGCCGCCGGCAGATCGTGCGCGGCATAGGCGTCCAGCACCGACTTGACCTGCTGCTGCACGAGGTCGGTCATGTGCTCCAGGCCGCGGAACAGCTTCAGCGGATGGAAGTCGGCATCGAGCGCGGCAACGCGCTTGCCCATGTTCTTGGCGAGGTCGCCGATCCGCTCGAGATCGGTCGCGACGCGCATGGCGCCGACGATCTCGCGAAGGTCGACGGCCATCGGCTGACGGCGCGCGATGGTGAGCACGGCGCGCTCCTCGATCTTTTTCTGCAGCGCGTCGATATCGGCGTCGGCGGTGACGACGCGCTGGCCGAGCGGGACGTCGCGGCGGATCAGCGCGTCGACGGAATCGACGATCAAGCGTTCGGCGATGCCGCCCATCTCGGCGACCAGGCGGGTGAGCTCCTGGAGGTCGGTGTCGAAGGCCTTTGCGGTATGTTCAGAACCCATGTTCCGTCTCCTCAGCCGAACCGGCCGGTGATGTAATCCTGCGTACGCCGGTCGGTCGGCGACGTGAAGATCTTGCTGGTGTCGTCGAACTCGATGAGCTCGCCGAGATACATGAAGGCGGTCTTGTCGGAGACACGCGCCGCCTGCTGCATGTTGTGGGTGACGATCGCGATCGTGTAGTTCTCGGACAGTTCCTGGATCAGCTCCTCGACCTTGGCGGTCGAGATCGGATCGAGCGCCGAGCAGGGCTCGTCGAACAGGATCACCTCGGGGCGCACCGCGACGGTGCGGGCGATGCAGAGGCGCTGCTGCTGGCCGCCGGAGAGCGACAGGCCGGAGGCGTTGAGCTTGTCCTTGACCTCGTTCCACAGCGCGCCGCCGCGCAGCGCCTTCTCGACGCGGTCGTCCATCTCCGACTTCGAGATCTTCTCATAGAGACGGATGCCGAAGGCGATGTTCTCGTAGATCGTCATCGGGAACGGCGTCGGCTTCTGGAACACCATGCCGACGCGGGCGCGCAGCAGATTGAGATCCAACTTGGGGTCGAGGATATTGGTCTGGTCGAGCATGAGCTGACCGGTGACGCGCTGGCCCGGATAGAGGTCGTACATCCGGTTGAAGATGCGCAGCAGGGTCGACTTCCCGCAGCCCGACGGGCCGATGAACGCCGTCACGCGGTTGGTGCCGAGCGACAGGTTGATGTTCTTCAGCGCATGGTGGTCGCCGTAATAGAAGTTGAGGTTGCGCACCGTCACCTTGGCGGGCGCTTCCGGCAACGGCTGCGAGCCGGGCTGAACGGGCGTACTCACGGAAACAGACATTTCGCTCATTTTGCAGTCCTCTCGGCGCTCAGGATGCGCGCGCCAATGTTCAGGGCAAGCACGGTCAACGTGATCAGCAGCGCGCCGCTCCAGGCGAGCTGCTTCCAATAGGCGTAGGGGCTCTGGACGAAGTTGTTGATGGTCACCGGCAGGTTGGCCATCGTCTTGTTCAGGCTGAGGCTGAAGAACTGGTTCGACAGCGCGGTGAACAGCAGCGGCGCGGTCTCGCCGGCGACGCGGGCGGTCGCTAGCATCACGCCGGTGATCAGACCCGAGCGGGCCGCACGATAGGCGATCCGCTTGATCACCAGCGAGCGCGGCAGGCCGAGCGCGGAGGCCGCCTCGCGCAATGCGTTCGGCACCAGCAGCAGCATGTCCTCGGTCGTGCGCAGCACCACCGGGATGACGATCACGGCGAGCGCGAGGCAGCCGGCGATCGCCGAGAAGCCGCGCATCGGCACCACCACCGCGCCGTAGATGAACAGGCCGATGATGATCGAGGGCGCCGACAGCAGGATGTCGTTGATGAAGCGGATCACCGAGGTCAGCTTGTCGTTGCGGCCGTACTCGGCGAGATAGGTGCCGGCGAACAGGCCGAGCGGCGCGCCGATGCCGACGCCGAGCACGGTCATGATCAGCGAGCCGACGATCGCGTTGAGCAGGCCGCCGTCGGTCGAGCCGGGCGGCGGGGTATTTTCGGTAAAGACCTGCAGGTTGAGCCCGGCGAGGCCGTTGTAGAACAGCGTCAGCAGGATCAGCGCGAGCCAGGTGACGCCGAAGGCGGCAGCGGCGAGGCACAGCGCACGGATGACGATGTCCATGCGGCGGCGGCGGGCGTAAATCGGGTTCATGTTACTTCCCCGCCTTCTTTTCGAGACGCAGCAGCATCAAGCGTGCGGCCGCGAGCACGAAGAACGTCAGCACGAACAGCAGCAGGCCGAGCAGGATCAGGCCGGACTGATGCAGGCCGTCGCTCTCGGCGAACTCGGAGGCGATCGCCGCCGAGATCGTGGTGCCGGGTGCGAAGATCGACGACGAGATGCGGAACGAGTTGCCGATGATGAAGGTCACCGCCATGGTCTCGCCGAGCGCGCGGCCGAGCGCCAGCATGACGCCGCCGATGACGCCGACGCGGGTGTAGGGGATCACCACGCTGCGGACCACTTCCCAGGTGGTGCAGCCGACGCCGTAGGCGGCTTCCTTCAGCACCGGCGGTACCGTCTTGAACACGTCGACCGAGATCGAGGTGATGAAGGGCAGCACCATGATGGCGAGGATCAGCGCGGCATTGAACAGGCTGAGATAGGACGGCGGACCGGCGAAGATCGCGCCCAGCACCGGAATGCCGTCGAAGATCTTGATCATGAAGGGCTGGAACGTGTTGGCCAGGAACGGACCCAACACGAAGAAGCCCCACATGCCGTAGATGATCGAGGGGATACCGGCGAGCAGCTCGATCGCCATGCCGATCGGGCGGCGCGCCCATTGCGGGCAGAGCTCGGTGAGGAAGATGGCGATGCCGAGACCGACCGGAATGGCGATCAGCATCGCGATGAACGAGGTCACCAGCGTGCCGTAGATCGGTCCGAGCGCGCCGAGCACGGGGGGATCTGCCGACGGCGCCCAGCGCTGCGTCCACAGGAAGGAGAACCCGTATTCCTTCATCGCCGGGAAGGCGCCGACGATCAGCGACACGATGATGCCGCCGAGGATCAGCAGCACCGAGATCGCGCTGAGGCGCGTGATCCAGTAAAATGTGAGGTCGCCGACTTTGAACGCGCTCAACGCCTTGGCGCGGTCATACGGTCCGGCGTCGTCGACGATATCGCTCTGAACGGCCATCTCTGCCACGCCGATCCCCTGTACCCGTTTATACACGCTTGTTTTTGGTCTGGTGCCCCGGATGCGGCACGATGCCGATCCGGGGTAGAAGTCGTGCGGTTCACGGCGCGGTCGTTTCGGACCGCACCGTGCTTGGCAAGAAAGAGCTTAGCTCTTGATCTCGGCAGCCCAGGTCTTCTCGATCAGGGTCACGACGCCCTCGGGCATCGGGATGTAGTCCAGCTCCTCAGCCGCCTTGCCGCCGTTCTTGAAGGCCCAGCGGAAGAACTTGATGGCTTCCTGCGAGGCCGCCTTGTCGGTGGCTTCCTTGTGCATGAGGATGAAGGTCGCCGCCGTGATCGGCCAGGACTTGTCGCCGGGCTGGTCGGTCAGGATGACGTAGTAGCCGGGAGCCTTGGCCCAGTCGGCGTTGGAAGCGGCCGCCTGGAAGGCTTCGACGGTCGGCTGCACCGGCTTGCCGGACTTGTTGACGAGACCAGTGTAGGTCAGCTTGTTCTGCTTGGCATAGGCGTACTCGACGTAACCGATCGAGTTCTTGGTCTGGCTGATGTTGCCCGACACGCCTTCGTTGCCCTTGGCGCCGACGCCGACCGGCCACTCGACCGCGGTGCCCTCACCGACCTTGCTCTTCCAGTCCGCGGAGGCCTTGGAGAGGTAGTTGGTGAAGTTGAAGGTGGTGCCCGAACCGTCCGAGCGGCGGACCACGGTGATCGCTTCCGAGGGCAGCTTGGCGTTGGGATTGAGCTTCTTGATCGCGGCGTCGTCCCACTTGGTGATCTTGCCGAGATAGATGCTGGCGAGGGTCTCGCCGTCGAACACGAGCTCGCCGGCCTTGACGCCCTCGATGTTGACGACCGGAACGATCGCGCCCATCACCATCGGCCACTGGACGAGGCCGTCCTTCTCGAGCTGCTCGGCCTTGAGCGGCGCGTCGCTGGCGCCGAAGGTCACGGTCTTGGCCTGGATCTGCTTGATGCCGCCGCCGGAGCCGATCGACTGGTAGTTCAGACCGTTGCCGGTCTCCTTCTTGTAGGCGTCAGCCCACTTCGAATAGATCGGGAACGGGAAGGTCGCACCGGCACCCGTGATATCGGCGGCAAAGGCCGCCGTCGTCGTGGCGGCGACCAAGCCGGCAGCGACGATCGTTTTGATGAAATTCATGCTGGTCTCCATACAGGGGAACGAAGCGCCATCCGCGCCCGATCGCGCTCCCCGCGTCGCCCCTTTAGGAGCGATCGGCTGTGCTTTTACGAAGGTTTCGTGACAGTCGGATGACATAACCAAGCGATTGAAATCGCTTGGTATTTATGCCGATACGGGAGTCTTCGCCTGGGGAAAACAGGCGGTGAAAGTGGCGCCCTGCCGGGGCACGCTTTCGATCAAAAGCCGGCCGCGATGACGGTTAAGAATATGTTTCACCAGCGATAATCCGAGCCCCGTGCCGCCCTGCGAGCGGCTGTCGCCGACATCGACCCGGTAGAACCGCTCGGTCAGCCGCGGCAGGTGCTCGGGCGCGATGCCGGGACCGAAGTCGCGGACCATGACCCGGATTTCCTGAGTTCCATCAGTGGCCGCCGGTGTGGTCAGCGATACGATGACACGCCCGCCCGAAGCGCCGTATTTGAGCGCGTTCTCGATCAAATTCTCGAACAGGCGGAGCAGCTCCTCGCGGTCGCCGGCGATCATCACCGGCGGCTCCGGCAGATGGATCTCGACCTCGACCTGGCGTTCCCGGGCGAGCGGCTCGAGCCCGTCGGCGACCTGGCGGATGATCGGCAGCAGGTCGACCAGCGTGTCCGGCCGCACATGGGCCGACAGCTCGACCCGCGACAGCGAGAGCAGATCGTCGATCAGGCGCGCCATGCGGGTGGCCTGATTGTGCATGATGCCGAGGAAGCGCTCGCGCGCCTTCGGATCGTCCTTGGCCTGGCCCTGCAGCGTGTCGATGAAGCCGGACAGCGCGGCCAGCGGCGTGCGCAGCTCGTGGCTGGCATTGGCGACGAAGTCGGCGCGCATCTCCTCGACCCGGCGCAGCGGCGTCTGGTCGTGGAAGGTCATCAGCATGCATTTGTCGGCGCCGCCGAACGAGGTCGGCACCGGCACCGGCGTGATGATCAGTTCCATCCAGCGATCGACCGGGACGTGGTCGAGATAGGTCGCGCGCCGCGGCTCGGTGGTCGCGATCGACTCGCGCAGCGCCGTGATGATCTCCGGCGAGCGCAGCGCGAACTGGGCGAGCTCGTTCCGGCGCAGCGCCGGCGCGAGCTGGGCGGCTGCGGCATTGAGATGGATGACACGGCCGGCGCGGTCGAGCAGCACCGCGGGATCCGGCATGCCGGCAACGACCGCGGCCACCGCCGCGCTCTCGACCGGATTGATGCGCCGGACATCGTCGCGCGAGGCGGCCGCATCGTGCAGGCGCCAGGGGATCAGCGCCGCGGCGGCGATGCAGAGGAACACGGCGATGGCGTGCAGCGCCGACAATTCGCCGAGCGACACCACGATCGACAGCGCCAGCGCCGCAGCGATCAGGATGATCGTCGAGTGCCGCAGCCGGTCAGACCAGGGCTGCGCGGTGGCCGAAGAAGGGGCGTCGATCGCCATCGGGGCGGGCTTCTCCTAGAGGGCTGCGCCGTCAGGCGCCGCTGTCGCTGCGCTCTCTCACATAGGCGGCTTCAGGCGCCGGGCCTGGGTCGAGCTTGAGCGCCGCCTGCTGCAAACGCTTCGATCGAGCGCCGATGATAACCTCGCGAAACGTCAGCAAGATTACAGAGATGACGAAGGGGGACAGATAATAGAGGACGCGGAACAGCAGCATGCCGCCGAGCAGTTCCTCCCGGTCCATCTGCCAGAGGCCGACCAGCATGGCGGCGTCGAACACGCCGAGACCGCCGGGCGAGTGGCTGGCAAAGCCCAGCAGCGTCGCCGAGACGAAGATCACCGCGACCACGACGAAGCCGAGATTGGGCTCGTCCGGAACCAGCACGTACATCGCCAGCGCACAGAAGCCGAGATCGACGATGCCGATCGCGATCTGGAGCAGCGTCAGCGGGCCGCCGGGCAGCACCACGGTCCAGGGACCGCGGCCGACCACGCGCGGCTGGGTCCAGACCCAGACCACATAGGCGACCAGCGCGACGATGATCATCATGGCCAGCGCCCGGTTCAGCCAGGGCGGCAACTGGTCGATCGAGGCGGCGGCTTCCGGATGATAGGAGATGCCGAGGCCAAGCACGGCGGCATTGCCGAGCCAGAAAGTCAGGCCGGCGAGGAAGCAGATCTTTGCGACGTCGATCGCGTTCAGGCCATAGGCCGAATAGATGCGGTAGCGCACCGCGCCGCCGGTGAAGACGCTGGCGCCGACATTGTGGCCGATCGAATAGCTGGTGAAGGCGGCGAGCGCATTGATGCGGTAGGGCACATGGGAGTGGCCGATCGCGCGCACGGCAAACAGATCGTAGAAGGTCAGTGTGAAATAGCCCGCGGCGACGAACAACGCCGCCATCGCAATCTGGCTCGGCTCGGTGCTCTTGATCGCTTCGAGGACTTCGTTGAAGTCGATGCCGCGCAGCATGTGGTAGAGCACATAGCAAGCGATGCCGATGACCGCGACGCTGATCACAACTCCCAGCTTATGCAGGATTTGCTTCTGGCGCAGAAACGTCATCGCCCTGCGTATGGCTTCCAGCATCTAAACCTCGAACAACGCTTCAGCGGCCGGGGTGGCCGGCGAACAGGCGAACGACGCACTGGCACTCAACGAACTCTCGCCGCCGGCTCCGGCATCGCGCATGCCCCCCGTCCATCCACTAGCGCGTTTCGGGGCCGAGTGGAATTCGCCAATTCGAACAAAAACTCGTGCCTTCAATGTTTTAGGCAGGTTGCGGGCTCCTGATGCACGGTTTGGCGCTTTCGGCGGCAAGACTTGACGCGAATCTCCATGGCAATCCTGCGCAAGCGCCATGAAGTTTTGATGATTTCGACCGGACAATGTTCCGCCGCGGCTTAAGTCGAAATCAATCTATGGGCCGCATCCGCCCGTTGAAAGAGGGGATAAGGGCAGCGTTGTTCACGGTTTTCCGATGGACCGAAAGGCCGCGGCGCGGGCAGCCGCCCTTTGGGGACGATCCGACGACGCCCCGGATGATTGCCGCACTGCGGCGACGATCTCGTCAGGACCGGAAAAGCGACCCTTGCTGCGGGTGGCGACAATGTTGTCGCCTTCCCCTGACCTGGAATATCCCCACCTTTGTCTGATGGGAGGACCGGCTCAAGCGCCAGTTGCTGGTACGTCACGCCGCAAGTTTTGGGCGCGCCGCCTCGATGCCGGCGATCCAGCCCGCGACGGAGCGGCCGATCGCCTCGGGATGGTCCTCCTGGAGAAAGTGCAGCCCGGGCCCGAGGCGGACCAATGCGCAATGCCTCAGCGAGGCTGCGAACCGCTCGGCGAATTCCGGCGCGACGAGTGCACCTGGCGTGCCCGAGAACAGCAGCTTTGGATAGGACGATGCAGCGAGCGCCGCATGCGCGGATTGCAGCGTCTCATAGACATCGGCAGGCTCGCCCGCGATCGGCAGCTCGCGGGGAAAGGCGAGAACGGGGCGGCGGCTCTCCGACGTCGGGAAGGGCGCTCGATAAGGCGCCATCTCGTCGTCGCCGAGCTTGCGCACGATGCCGCCCGGCAGCACGCGCTCGACGAAGGCGTTGGCCTCGAGGATCATCGCTTCGCCCTCGCCCGGCGTTCTGAATTTGCGGAAGACGACTCTCGCCGCCTCGGCGTGGTCCTGCTCCTCCGCAACCTCGGTGGCGTGAAAGTCCTGCCAGGTCGGCATCGGGCGGATGAACTCCATGAAGGCGAGGCCACGCACGAAATCCGGCCGGCGCGCAGCGAGATGAAATGCCAGCGCGGTACCCCAGTCCTGCGCGACGAGATAGGCCGAGGTGACGCCGAGCCCGTCGATCAGCGCATCGAGATAGCGGACGTGGTCGACGAAGCGGTATGCGATATCCGGCTTGCCGGATTGGCCGAAGCCGATCAGATCGGGCGCGATGCAATGCGCGACCGGTGAGACCAGCGGCAGGATGTTGCGCCAGATGTGCGATGAGGTCGGATTGCCGTGCAGGAAGAGCGCGACGGGCGCTTCCTGCGGGCCCGTTTCGCGATAGGCCATGCTGCTTCCGAGGACGGACGCTGTGCGGATCTCGATCTGCTTGGTCATGTCGGCTCCCTGAACACGGTTTTGAAGGCGATGGTCTTAAAGCGTTCGAGCGCGCTGGGATTGCGGTCGACTTTCATGCGCATGATCGCGCCCTGCCAGGACGCGAGCAGGAAGTCGGCAAGCTCCTCGGGCTCAAAATCGGATGCGATCTCACCGCGCGTCTGCGCGTCCGCGATGCAGGTCGCGAACGGCACGCGCCATTCAGCGAAGATCTCCGTGAGCCGCGCGCGCAGCAGCTCGCTGCTGCCTGATGCCTCCAGGCTGAGGTCGCCGATCAAGCAGCCGCGGCCATAGCCATCGGCCTCCAGACGGCCTGTGATGATGTCGAGATAGCGCCGCAGCCGCGCGCGCGGCGTCAGCGAGGTGTCCTCGAGCGCCTCCGCGACTAGTCCCCGCGTGACGTCGAAATAGCGGTTGAGCACCTCGGAGGCGAATGCCTCCTTGGAGCGGAAATGATTGGTGAACGACCCCTGCGGCGCACCCGCCGCAGCGGTGACGTCACGCACGCTGGTGCCGTGATAGCCGGTCCGGAACATGACCTTCAGGCCGGCGTCGAGAATGGCGTCTTTGAGAGAGGGCTTTGGCACGAGCGGAATAATACGTACGTACGTATTAATGTCAAGCGCACTTTGATGGCGCGGTAATTTGCTTGCTGATTAGCCGGTTATCGCACTGTCGGATCGATATCAGACGGGATGGGCCCAGCCTGGCGCCCCGTCGGCGGTGTGTTCCCTCCTCCCTTGCGGGGGAGGGAATGAGAGAGCGTCGCTGTTGGCCGAAGTCGATTGACTTCAAGCCATCACGCTCGGAACCCGACTTTGAGCTAAGGTTTCAAGCCGCAGGCTGGCTGCGCGAGACGACCCAATAGCGCAGCCAGGCACCGATGGTGCAGCCGACGAGGTAGCAGGCGAACATGATGAGCCCGAGGTCGAGCCAGTAGCCGAAGCGGCCGGGCACCACATGTGCGAACGAGGCCGCGACCAGTCCCGCGGCCAGCAATGCGAGCCAGCGCGCGGTGACCTTCGAGGTGCCGTCGCCGCGCTGGACCACGGAAATCCAGCCCATGCAAAAGCCCAGCAGCAGCGAGCCGATCAACCAACCCATGTGAAACGAGACGAGATAGGGCATCGTCACCTCACCAGAAATTCGATGCGGCGGTTCTGCGCCTTGCCGTCGTCGGTGTCGTTGCCGGCGACCGGCTGCGTGGCGCCGTAGCCGACTGCGGTGAAGCGGGTGGCCGGGAGACCTGCCTTGACCAGATAATCGATCACCGCCTGCGCGCGCTTCTCGGAGAGCGCCTGGTTGAAGGAATCCTCGCCGTCGGCATCGGTATGACCGGCGACCTCGATATTGGTGGTGGGACAGCGCAGCGCCGTCTCGATCAGGTGATCGAGAATGCCTGCGGAATCCGGATCAATGTCGGCGCGTTTGGCGGCGAAGCGGATCTTGCCCTTGTTCAGCAGTTCTGCGAACAATTGCTGGCAGACCGTGCCGTCGACCGGGCCTGGGGCGGGCTTCACCGTGATCTCGGGCTTGTACACCCAGTTCTTTGGAAAATCCCTGCCGAGGCCTGCGCGGATGTCGTTGGCGGCGCCCTCATAGAGCGCATCGCCCGACAGCTTCACCTCGCGGTCGGACACCACGAGCGTGCCGGTCGACAGCCGCGACAGCGCGCCGAGCGCTGCGACCACGGCGGTGTTGAAGGAGGCCGGTGCGCCGACGCTGGCCTTGAGATTGTCGACCACCTTCTCGGTGAAGAATTTTCGCGAGGCGCTGGTTGCGATCGCCGCATGCACATTGTTGTCGGGCACGTAGCCGGTCAGCGTCACCGTGGCGGCGACGGGATCCTTGTAGGCCTGGAAGATGTAGGGCGGCGCCTTGATGTCGTTGGCGGCGATGGTGAAACCCGCCGGCAAATTCTTTAGCGCCGCGGCAATCGCCTCGCGGCCGCCGAGGTCGCGCGCCATGCCCGACAGATTGATCTGGGTGTCGGAGATCGTGATCTTGCCGTCCTTGAGCTTGCCGATCTGGTCGAGCAGCAGCATCGCAGCCGCCTCGAAGCGCGGCGGCGCGCCGCGGGCCAGCCCCATCTGATCGGCCACCTCGACGCCGCCGACCTCCTTGCGGGCCGCCTCGGTCAGGCGGGCTTTCATCGACGGCAGCGGCGCGGAGCCTGACAGCGTCACCCGGACCACGTCGCGCTCGGCGTTCCAGACGAAGGGCTTTGCCTCGGGAACCAGGCGGGTGCGGTCGTCGACCAGGCGGACGCCGGGAACGAGCTCGACCGCCACGACGGCGTCGCGGCGGCCCTCCTCGGAAAAGGCCTCCGCGGCCAGGCTGACGTCGCGGCCGTCCACGGCGATCCGGGTCTTGTCCAGGACGGTGTCCTTGAGGGCGGCCGTGCTGCGGGCGGACAGGTCGGCCTCGACCGGCAAGGTGTTATTCCAGGCCGCAAATCCCCACATGACGGCCAGGGGAATCAACCCCGGCCACCATTTGCTGGCCCACCTGAAAAGCTTCTGCATTCGACGACCCGAACTCTGGAACCGGAGACAAAACAAACCCTTGGCGGGCTGTCAAACCGGAAATGACGCCCTTCCAAAGGCCCTGCATGGACAATTGGAATAACTTTTTCTTCAAGGGTAGGTCCGTAAATTGGGGGCGGAATGCCAGGGGTCGGCCTGCCGGTCATGAAACAACTCCGTAACAACGTCATCCGCGCCGGGCTGGGAGCACTCTATTTCAGCGGGGCGCACCACCTCTTGCGCCCGCTTCTGTCGGGCGTCGGCGCTATTTTCATGCTGCACCACGTGCGGCCGGCCCGTGAGGGCGCGTTCCAGCCGAACCGGCATCTCGAAGTCACCCCCGAATTCCTGCGCGCGACGCTGAGCCATCTGCGCTCGCGTGACATCGACATCGTCAGCATGGACGAGTTGCATGAGCGGCTGGTCCAGGGCCGCTTCGAGCGACGCCTTGCCGCCTTCACGCTCGACGACGGCTATCGCGACAACCTCGATTATGCGCTGCCGGTGCTGCGCGAATTTGACGCGCCGTTGGCTGTCTATGTCGCGAGCGATTTCGCCGAAGGCACCGGGCGGCTGTGGTGGGCGGCGCTGGAGGCGGTGATCGCCAAGGCCGAGCAGGTCGAGGTGCAGATCGGCAGTTCCGCGCTGCGGCTCGAGGCGACGACGCCGACGGCAAAGCAGGCGACATTCGACCGCCTGCACGACTGGCTTCGTTCGCTGCCGGGCGAGCACGATCTCGCGCGCGAGATCGCGGCGCTCTGCGCGCAGCACGGCATCGACATGGAAGCGCTGTGCCGCAGCCTCTGCCTGTCCTGGGACGGGGTGAAGCAGCTCGCCGCGGACCCGCTGGTGACGATCGGCGCGCACACCATCAGCCATTGCAATCTCGCCAAGCAGAGCGAGGATGTCGCCGCACAGGAGATGGCGGTGAGCCGGGCGCGGATCGAGACCGCGCTGGAGCGTCCGGTGATGCACCTCGCCTATCCCTATGGCGACCGCGAGGCCGCCGGCGATCGGGAATTTGCCATGGCTGCATCCGCCGGCTTCAAGACCGCGGTGACGACGAGGCCCGGCATGCTGTTCGCCGAGAACGCCGGCCACATGACCGCGCTGCCGCGCGTCTCGCTCAACGGCAACTACCAGGACACGCGGATCCTGCCGGTGCTGACCTCGGGTGCGGCGACCGCGATGTGGAACGGCTTTCGCCGGATTGCGGCGGCGTAGGCGTCAGCCTCCGCTGTCGCGCCACCGGCGCCTTCCTTGACTCCCCCTCCCGCCCCGCTCACAACGGGCGCCAACCAAGGGAGGCACCATGTTCAACGATCTGTTCTCGCTCAAAGGCCGCGTCGCGGTCGTGACCGGCGGCTCGCGCGGCATCGGCAAGATGATCGCGGCGGGCTTCCTCGCGCAAGGCGCGGCGAAGGTCTACATCACCGCGCGTAAAGCGGGCCCGTGCGAGGCGACGGCGCAAGAGCTCTCAAGCCAATATGACGGCGAATGCATTGCGCTGCCGATCGACATCTCGACCGTCGAAGGCTGCAACAAGCTGGCGTCCGAAATCATCAGGCTGGAGCCGAAGCTCGACATCCTCGTCAACAATGCGGGCGCGGCCTGGGGCGCGGAGTTCGATGAATTCCCCGAAAGCGGCTGGGACAAGGTGATGGACCTCAACGTCAAGTCGCTGTTCTTCCTGACCAAGGCGCTGGCCAAACCGCTGCGCGCGGCGGCGTCGGACGAGCGGCCCGCAAAAGTCATCAACATCGCCTCGGTCGACGGCATCTTCGTCAATCCGAGCGAGACCTATTCCTACGCCGCCAGCAAGGCCGCCGTGATCCATCTGACCCGCCGCATGGCGACCAAGCTGATCAAGGACAACATCAACGTCACCGCGATCGCGCCGGGCGCGTTCAAGTCCGACATGAACCGGGCAGCCCGCGACCACGCCGACGAGGTCGCCAAGCGCATTCCGGCGCGGCGCATCGGCACCGACGAGGACATGGCGGGCGTTGCGATCTACCTCGCCTCGCGGGCCGGCGATTACGTGGTCGGCAACACCATCGCCGTTGATGGCGGCGTGGTGTACGCGAACGCGGGGCTGGAGATCGCGGGGTAGGCGGCGCGCGAATGGTGAGTAGCGAATGGCGAGTAGTTGCTCTACTCGCTACTCGCCATTCACTATTCGCCAACCATCTTACGACTCGATCTTCACGTACTCGAAATCGCCGGGCTTATTGTCAATGCCGACCTTCGGCGGCGAGATCCACGAGGCGAACTTGCCGGTCTCGGTGACGGGCTGCATCAGCGAGGTGATGAAGTCGCCGTCCGCGGTGGAGGGCAGCCATTCGTCCTTGCGCTTCATCCAGGTGGCATCGTCGATCAGGATGCCGTCGGGCGTCGCATGCACGTCCTTGAACTCGCCGATGTGGCGATGGAAGGCGACGTTGGGCAGCGTCAGCTTGAAGTCGTAGCCGGCGGTCGAGATCACCTTGTTCCAGCGCAGCATGCCCTTGACGCAATCCTGGCTGTAGTCGTCGCGCAGGCGCATGTTGAGCGCGGTCAGCGCCGGCTCGTCGACCAGCTTGATCTCGCCGTTGATGAACTTGAGCACCGGATAGGTGGCGTTCTTGAGCTGGTGATCGTCGTCGATCTGGGTTTCGTGGTAACGGCCCTTGATGCCGGTGTTGAAGGCGTTGGCCGCGTTGGTCGAGACTTCCGAACCGAACAGATCAAGCGACAGCGTGTAGTGCAGGTTCAGCTTCTTCTGGATGGTCGGCAGATCGATCACGCCGAGCGCGCGGACCTTGGCGATATCGGTGGGGTCGGTGATGCCGGCTTCGCGCATCGCATCGCAGGTGCGCTGCACGACGCGGGTGATGCCGGTCTCGCCGACGAACATGTGGTGCGCTTCTTCCGTCAGCATGAACCGGCAGGTGCGCGACAGCGGATCGAAGCCCGACTGCGCGAGCGAGTGCAGCTGCATCTTGCCGTCGCGATCGGTGAAATAGGTGAACATGAAGAAGGACAGCCAGTCCGGCGTCGCCTCGTTGAACGCGCCGAGCATGCGCGGCGCATCGGCATCGCCGGAGCGGCGGCGGAGCAGATCGTCGGCTTCCTCGCGACCGTCGCGGCCGAAATATTTCTGCAGCAGATAGACCATCGCCCAGAGATGGCGGCCTTCCTCGACGTTGACCTGGAACAGGTTGCGCATGTCGTAGAGCGAGGGCGCGGTCTTGCCGAGATGGCGCTGCTGCTCGACCGAGGCCGGCTCGGTGTCGCCCTGGATCACGATCAGGCGGCGCAGCATGGCGCGATATTCACCGGGGACTTCCTGCCAGGCCGGCTCGCCATAATGCTCGCCGAAGGGAACGACGCGGTTCTCTTCCTGCGGCGCAAGCAGAATGCCCCAGCGATATTCGGGCATGCGGACATAGTCGAACTTGGCCCAACCCCGCGGATCGACGGAGTAAGCGGTGCGCAGATACACCAGCGACTCCTGGAAGCCTTCCGGCCCCATGTCGCTCCACCAGTCCATGTAGCCGGGATGCCAGCCTTCCAGCGCCTTCAGCACCTGGCGGTCCTCGGCGAGATTCACGTTGTTCGGAATCTTGGTCGAGTAGTCGACGTTCATGATGTTCATGTTCATGGTGGACCTCCCGTTGGGGACTAGCTCGTTTGAAGAGGCGAATGGCGAGTAGCGAGTGGCGAGTGAAAACTCCTATTCGCCATTCGCCACTCCCTATTCGCTAGACTCGCGTCATATCGAATTTCGGCTTCTGGCCACTGCCGTAGCGGCGCAGCGCGCCTTCCTCGCCGACCGCGTTGGGGCGCTGGAAGATCCAGTTCTGCCAGGCGGTGAGGCGCGCGAAGATCTTTGATTCCATCGTCTCAGGGCCGACGAAGCGCAGGCTCGCTTCCATGCCAGTAAGGCTGTCGGGCGAGAAGCTGGCGCGCTCCTCGAGGAAGACGCGGACCTCATCGTCCCAGTCGATGTCGTCGAGCGCGAAGGTGACGAGGCCGAGCTCCTCGGCCTGTTCGGCGTCGAGCGCAGTGCCGAGCGTGGCTTCGGCGCGCTCGACATCGGCCGGATCGGCCTGGAAGCGCGATTCCAGCCGCGTCAGGCCGTGGCTCATCGGATACGGGCCGAAATTCATCGCCGAGAGTTCGATCGACGGCGGCGGACGGTTGTCGCCCTGGCGCGTGCCGATCAGCATGTAGGAGCGGTCGGCAGCGAAGACGAGCTCGGCGAGCGTGCCGGCGAAGCAGGAGCCGGGCTCGACCAGCGTCACCAGCGTGCGCGAGGTGACGTCGATGCGCTTCAAGACGCGCTTCCAGTAGTGCCTGATTTCGTTGACCAGCCAATGCGCCTTGTTGGCTTCGAGGAAGGCGTCGGATGCGAGCACATGGGCGCGATCGCCATGGCTCTTGAACACCAGCATGGCGATCTCGAGCTCGTTGATGCGCAAGTGGAGGATGGCATCGTCGAGCTCGCGCGCGATCTGCAGCGGCCAGAACGACGCGCCTTGCGCCATCATGCCGTCGATATCGGCGGGTGCTGCTGTCTCCGGCGCCTTGATCGAGATGGTGGCGATGCGCGCGGTGCGGTCGATGTCGACGGTGACGAAGCCGTAGCGGATGCTGGTCTCGTCGATCGAGCGCTTGAGCGGCGAGAGCGCGATGCCCTTGCCGCTGCCGGCGCGCTTCGATTGACCGGCGAACTCCTTGGCGCGCTCGACGATCCTGGCCTCGAGCTTGGAGTTCGGCGCGATCTCGTCGACGAGGCGCCACTGCACGGCGCGCTTGCCCTTCACGCCTTCCTCGATGGTGCAGAAGAAGTCGGCGTGGTCGCGGCGGACCTTGCGCTTGTCGACGACGCGGGTGAGGCCGCCAGTGCCGGGCAGCACAGCGAGCAGCGGCACTTCGGGCAGCGCCACGGCGGACGAGCCGTCATCGGCGAGAATGATGTGGTCGGTCGCGAGCGCCAGCTCATAGCCGCCGCCGGCCGCCGAGCCGTTCACCACGGTGATGAAGCGCTGGCCGGAATTCTCCGACGAGTCCTCCATGCCATTACGGGTCTCGTTGGTGAACTTGCAGAAGTTGACCTTGTGGGCGTGCGTCGAGCCCGCGAGCATGCGGATGTTGGCACCGGCGCAGAACACGCGGTTCTTGGCCGAGCGCATCACGACGACCTTCACCTCGGGATGCTCGAAGCGCAGGCGCTGGATCGCGTCCGCGAGCTCGATGTCGACGCCGAGATCGTAGGAATTGAGCTTGAGCAGATAGCCCTCGAACAGGCCGCCGTTCTCATCGACGTCCATGGTCAGCGTCGCGACGTCGCCCTCGACCGCGAGCTTCCAGTGCCGGTAGCGGGACGGTTCAGTCTGGAAATCGATGAATGTCGCGCCGCCTGCGAGGCGCCGATCTTCCCCGGCCATGGGCCACCCTTGAGCTTGATTAGTGTTCTGGCGTTTACCGTTAGATGCACAATAGTGCATCTTTTGGAAGGCGTCTAGCCCTTAACGGCCTATGCATGCACTTTGTTTCATGCAAGCGGCTGGGACCGCACAATAGCGCTGAGCGCGATCCAGTCGGCCTTGGAGAGCTGGGGACGGCCGAGCTTGGCCTGGAGCAGCGCATTGAGCGCGGGGACCGGAAAGCTCTCGACAAAGCCGTCGCCGCCGGCCGCCGCCTTGCGCGCGCTCAGGGCTCGCAGCTCGGCCTGGGCGTCGCCGAACAGGCGCGCGGCCGAATGCGCCCGCTGCATCCGCAGTCGCAGATTCGCATTGGTGACGAGAATGCAGGCACGCAGCAGAATGCGCTCGCGGCCGCCTTGCCGCGCTGCGGCCCACACCGCCTCCAGCACCTCCTGCGATTCCCAGAAATAGCCGCGGTCGTTGAGCGCGAGCCCGTAACGCAGCGCCGGATGGCGCGCCGGCACGTAGCCGCGGAAGGCCGAGGGCACCAGCGCCTTGGCCATATCCAGCGTCTCGTAATCCGCATCGATCCCGCCGGCCTCGCCTGGCACATAAGCCCAGCGCGGCCACGGCAATGGGCTGCTCGCATGTGAAGGCACATTCATGGCTGTGCCTCCGCGTGATCATGCGGCGTGTCCCTGGAGTCCCTGATCGTCGCGCAGGGCCGCTCTTGCAAATTGCTCAATCGCGTCAAGCGTCGCCCCCGGCGCTTCACGATGCGGGGAATGGCCCGCGTCTGAAATAATTTCTAGATCTACCGGACAGTAGCACTCTTCCTGCGCAATTTCGACCTGTCGCAATGTCCCATATTGATCGCCCTCGCCCTGCACGACCAGGATGGGAACGCGGACATAGGCGAGATATTCCGAGATGTCCCAGTCGCGGAATTTGGGATCGAGCCAGGCGCGGTTCCAGCCGTAGAAGGCGTTGTCGACGTCCTTGTGCCAGCGCGCGAGCTTGGCCTTGAGGTCGGTGGTCTCGAAGATCGTCTTGATCGCGGCGATGGACTTCACCGAGATGTCCTCGACGATGAAGTGCGGCGCCATCAGCACCAGGCCCTGCAGCCGGTGATCCTGATGCGCGCCGGCATAGATCGTCGCGATCGATGCACCGTCGGAATGGCCGAGCAGCAGGCCACGCTTGAACGGAATTGCATCGAGAATTTTCGGCAGCACATCGAGCGCCTCGCGCTGCATGTAATCGAGCGGCCGCGGCAGTGTCGCCGGGCTCGATTGGCCGTAGCCCGCGCGCGAATAGACGAAGATGCCGGCGCCGGTGGCCTCGCGCAGCTTCTCCGGGAAATCGCCCCACAGTCCGACCGAGCCGAGGCCTTCATGCAGCATGACGATCGTCGGCGCGTCCGCGGACGCGGGCGCGAGCCATTTGTATTCGAGGCTGGCCGTGCCGATGTTGAGGAAGCCGGTAGGGGTGAGGTTAGTCATCTGCATTCTTCTTTCAGCGATCGGACAAGATGCTTCTGCGGGCTCAGTCGTCCCCTCCCCCCTTGCGGGGGAGGGCCAGGGAGAGGGGTGTCACACGGGGACTCCCGGTGTGACGAAGAAATTCTCGAGCACGGCAATAAAGACCGTTTGCTGGGCTACCCCTCTCCCCCGCCCTCCCCCGCAAGGGGGGAGGGAGCGCAGCGGAGATTGCTGCAGCAGCGCGAGTCACACGCCGCACGGTCGATCTCAATTCGCGCCTTCCCGCAACTTGAACCGCTGGATCTTTCCCGTCGCCGTCTTCGGCAAGGAGTCCACCACGTCGATCCAGCGCGGATATTTCCACGGGCCGATCTTCTGCTTGACGTGCTCCTTCAGCATTTCCTGGAGATCGCTGGTCGTCGCGCCGGGGCGCAGCACGACGAACGCCTTCGGCTTCAACAGGCCTTCCGGATCGGCCTCGGGCACGACGGCGGCTTCCAGTACGGCCGGATGCGTGATCAGCGCGCTCTCGACCTCGAAGGGCGAGACCCAGATGCCGGAGACCTTGAACATGTCGTCGGCGCGGCCGCAGAAGGTGTAGCGTCCCTCGGCGTCGCGGACATATTTGTCGCCGGTTCGGGTCCACGGTCCTTCAAACGTGCGGCGGCTCTTGTGGCGCTGGTTCCAGTAACCCTCGCCGGCCGAGGGCGCATCGACCAGCAGCTCACCGACCTCGCCGTCGGCGACATCTTGTCCGGCCTCGTTGACGAGCCGCACCGCATAGCCCGGCACCGGCTTGCCGGACGAGCCGTATTTGATGTCGCCGGGCGCGTTCGATAGGAAGATGTGCAGCAGCTCGGTCGAGCCGACGCCGTCGAGGATGTCGACGCCGAAGCGCGATTTCCAGCTGTTGCCGACCGATTCCGGCAGCGCTTCGCCCGCCGAGGTGCAGATGCGCAGAGCCTTGCCGCCGCGCTCGCTCTTCATGGTCTCGTCGTTGAGCATCGCTGCGAACAAGGTCGGCACGCCATAGAAGATCGACGGATTGAACTTGTTCATCAGATCGAACATTCGCGCCGGCGTCGGGCGCTCGCTGTTCAACACCACGGTGGCGCCGACCGACATCGGGAAGGTCAACGCATTGCCGAGGCCATAGGCGAAGAACAATTTTGCCGCGGAGAGGCAGACGTCGCTCTCGCGAATGCCGAGCACCTGCTTGGCATAGGTGTCGGCGGTCGCCTGCATGTTGGAATGGATGTGGCGCACGCCCTTGGGCATGCCGGTCGAACCCGACGAATAGAGCCAGAACGCCGGCTCGTCCGGATGCGTCGCGGCGGTGGCGAACTGGTCACTCTCGCCGGCAATCTCTTCGGCGAGCTGCTTGTGGCCGTTCTGCTTGGCGCCGGACACCACGACATGCTCGAGATCGGGCATGCGGCCGACAACGTCCTTGATAACAGGGTAGAGCGCCTCGGACACGAACAGCACGCGGGCGCGGCAGTCGGCGAGGATGTAGGCGTATTGGTCCGCGGTCAGCAGCGTGTTCAGCGGCACCGGCACGATGCCGGCGCGGATCGCGCCCAGGAACACGATCGGAAAGTCGATCGTATCCAGCATGATCATCGCCACCCGCTCTTCGCGGCGGACGCCGAGCCGGCGCAGCATGTTGGCGGCGCGCCGTGTCTCGCGCTGGAGTTCGCCATAGGTGAGCCGCGAGACGGTGTCGTCGAAGACGAGCTTGTTGCCGCGGCCTTCCTCGACGTTGCGGTCGAGCAGCCAGGTCACCGCGTTGTAGGATCCCTCGCTCACGGTCGTCTCCCCAGATTTTAGAATTATAATTCATAGAAAGACACTGTGACAGCTTGCTGTCAATGCCAGCAGGCACTATGTTTCATTAAAACGCGACGCAGGGCCTTCTTTCAAGAAGGCATCCGCTAAAGAAGGTCCATGACCGACAGTCCCGACGCCGAATCCCGATTTCTCGAACAGCTCGGCCAGCGCGTGCGCACCATGCGCGCGTTGCGCGGCATGTCGCGCAAAGTGCTCGCCAAGGTATCAGGGATTTCGGAGCGCTACATCGCGCAGCTTGAAAGCGGCAAGGGCAACGTCTCCATCGTGCTGCTGCGGCGCGTCTCCGACGCGATGGGCGCGCATCTTGAAGACCTGCTTCCCTCCGCCGATCCGACGCCGGACTGGCAGATGTTTCGCGATCTCCTGCGCAAGGCGACACCCGCGCAGATCGCGCAAGCCAAGGATCTGCTCGCCGGCGGCAGCGCATCCGCGCCGCGGCGCGCGCCGTTCTGCGGCATCGCCCTGATCGGCTTGCGCGGCGCCGGTAAATCGACGCTCGGGCGAATGCTGGCGAAGAAGATCGGCTGGAGCTTTGTCGAGCTCAACAAGGAGGTCGAGCAGCAGAACGGGCTCTCGGTCGCCGAGATCATCGCGCTCTACGGCCAGGAAGGCTTTCGCCGCATGGAGCAGGCGGCGCTGCAGCAACTGCTCGCGCGCAACGAATTGATGGTGCTGGCGACCGGCGGCGGCATCGTCTCCGAGCCCCTGACCTTCGACCAGATCCTGACCTCGTTCTACACGATCTGGCTGAAAGCCGAGCCCGAAGAGCACATGGCCCGCGTCCGCCGCCAGGGCGATCTGCGCCCCATGGCCGATGACCGCTCCGCCATGGCCGAGCTGCGCAACATCCTGCTCAGCCGCGAGCCGCTGTATTCGCGCGCGACGGCGGTGGTGGATACCGCTGGGCTGTCGGTGGATGCGGCAGCGGCAAGGCTGATCGATGCGGTGCGCCCGGTGCTGCAGAATGAGGCGCGCAGCTTCGGGCTACGGAGTGTGGCGCTGTAATCCTCGCTGCATCCAAGCTCTCCGCTGTCGTCCCGGACAAGCGAAGCGCAGATCCGGGACCCATAACCCCAGGGAAGAGTCGTTGCACGAGATGGCAACCACGGGTCTTCGCCAAACATCTCCCTGTGGTTATGGGTCCCGGATCGGCGCTCGCTAACGCTCGCTTGTCCGGGACGACAGCGGAGTTTGTGGGTCCGCCACAATGTCACTATATGCGAGCCCAAGAGCCACCTTGGGACTACTCATGACCTCCAGCGACGTCACCACCTCCATGTTCGGGCGGATCGGCGGCAGCGCCACGATCGGCCTTCTCGTCGATCGCTTCTACGACCGCATGGACACGCTGCCGGAGGCGCAGGTGATCCGCGCGATGCATGCGGATGATCTCGGCCTGATCAGGGACGTGCTGAAGCGCTATCTCACCGAATGGACCGGTGGCCCAAAGCTCTATTCGCCCGAGAAGGGCCATCCGCGGCTGCGGCAGCGGCATATCGGCTTTGCCATCGGCGATGCCGAGCGTGACGCGTGGCTGCTCTGCATGCGCGGCGCGATGGAGGAAACCGTCACCGATAGCGCCGCACGGCAGGACCTCGACAAGGCGATCTCGGGCCTTGCCGACTGGATGCGCAACCGGTCGTGACGGTGACCGTCGGTGCAGCGTCTGAACGCAAATGACGGCGCAGGATGAGCCGCGCAATGCTCGCCGCGTCATTTGAGTTCCGTGCAGGTCGCCTGCTAATCTCTCGCCATGACCGACATCCTCCCCGACACCATCCGCCGCCTCTACACCGATCCCGGCGAGTACATCGACAGTGATCATCCCGCCGTGCAGCAATTCGCGCAAGACGGGGTGCGCGCAGACGCCAGCGCCCGCGAGAAGGCGAGCATGCTCTACAAGGCGGTGCGCGACGGCATCCGCTACAACCCCTATGTCAGCATGCGCGTCGTCGAGACATTCCGCGCCTCGAGCGTGCTCGCCGCGGGGCAAGGCTATTGCGTCGGCAAGGCCTCGCTTTATGCCGCCGCCTGCCGCGTCCACGGCATTCCCGCCCGGGCCGGCTTTGCAGACGTGAAGAACCATCTCACCACCGAGAAGCTACGCGCGAGCATGGGCACCGACATCTTCACCTGGCACGGCTTTACCGAGGTGCATGTCGACGGCGCCTGGCGCAAGGCGACGCCGACCTTCAACGACACGCTCTGCGCCAAGGTCGGCGTGGCGCCGCTCGATTTCGACGGCCGCACCGATGCACTGCTGCATCCGTTCGACGGCGAGGGCCGCGCCTACATGCAATATGTCAACGACCGCGGCACCTATCACGACGTGCCGGCAAAGTTCTTGATGCGCGAGATGGCGCGCGACTACGCCAACATGCAGGGCGAGGATCTGTCGGGACGCGACATGGAGCGCGAGGCGGAAGGATCATAGGACGCGGGTGCCGTAGCCCGGGTGAGCGAAGCGACACCCGGAGCGCCGTCGAGAATACCCGGGTATCGCTTCGCTCACGCGGGCTACAAGGGCCTGCCTAGGAGAGGCCCACCGCTCGCCCCACCCGATCATTACACGCGTCGAACACCGAGCGATCCAGCGCCTCGGCCGCAAATCCCGCCACATAGATCAACGCCAGGATCGCCGCGGAGATCGCCATCGTCTCCGCATGCGCGAGGCCCCACCGCAGCAGCCGCTGCAGCAAAGTCGGCGGCGGAAAGCGGTAGGTGCGGCCCTGCGGCGTGATCAGCTCATACGACCGAACCAACCGCGAGCGCGCGGGGATCTTGCTGGGCAGCATTCGGGACTCTCCTCTCCAGCTCCTCGATCATGCCGCGCGCGATTTCCCGCTCGCCCATAATGACGACATCAGCCCCCAGCCCCTTCAGATGATCGACCTCGGCATCCGCATGCGCCCGCGCGATGATGCGGATATCCGGATTGGCCGCGCGCGCCTGCTGCACGATCTGTCCCGCCTCGAACGCCTCGGGGATCGCGATCACCAGGTGCCGCGCCCGCGACGGGTTGGTCGCGCCGAGAATCTCGGGCTGCGCGGCGTTGCCCATGACGGTCTCGATGCCGCCCTGCTTCAGCTTCTCAAGCGCGCTCTCACCGACCTCGGCGACGAGGAACGGCAATTGCCGCTGCTTCAGCGCATCGCCGACCAGCGCGCCCACCCGGCCGTAACCGATCACGATCGTATGGTCGGTGAGGTCGGTGGTGCGGATCGGCTCCGGCACGGCGGCCGCGGCCTGCGGCGTGTCGCGCCTGGGATCGAGCAGCGGCGCGAGCCAGGTGACCGTCGCGAACATCAGGGGGTTGAGCATGATGGAGAGGATCGCACCGGCCATGATCAGGTCGCGGCCGTCGCTCGGCAGGATCTGCGAGGCGACGCCGAGCTCGGCCAGGATGAAGGAGAACTCGCCGATCTGCGACAGGCTCGCCGAGATCGTCAGGGCGGTCGCGACCGGATGCCGGAACAGCACCACGATCAGGAACGCGGCGACCGATTTGCCGAGCATGATGATCGCGAGCGTCGCCAGCAGCGGCCAGGGCTCGCGGACCACGCTCATCGGGTCGAACATCATACCGACCGAGACGAAGAACAGCACCGCGAAGGCATCGCGCAGCGGCAGCGATTCCTGAGCGGCCCGCGCGCTGAGCGGCGATTCCCGCAGCATCATACCGGCAAAGAACGCGCCCAGCGCCAGCGAGACGTCGAACAGTTTCGTCGCGCCGAAGGCGATGCACAGCGCAATCGCAAGCACGGCAAGGCGGAACAGTTCACGCGAGCCGGTATGGGCGATGTAATGCAGGATCCACGGGATCACCCGGCGCCCGACCACCAGCATCAGGCCGATGAACACGACGATCTTGACGATCGTCAGCATCACCACGCCGGCAAGCCCGAGGCCGAGCTGCGCGGCCAGCGGCTCGAACGCCGGCTTGCCTTCGGCGCCGCCCTGAAGGCTTGCGATCGCCGGAAACAGCACCAGCACGAGCACCATCGCGAGGTCTTCGACGATCAGCCAGCCGACGGCAATGCGGCCGCGGTCGGTCTCCATCAGGCGCCGCTCCTGCAGCGCGCGCAGCAGCACCACGGTGCTTGCGACCGACAGAGCGAGGCCGAACACGAGGCCGGCGCTGGCGCTCCAGCCCATCAGCAGCGCAAGGCCGAGCCCCATCAAGGTCGCGACCGCGATCTGAACGACCGCGCCGGGCACGGCGATGTTGCGGACGCTGAGCAGATCCTGCAGCGAGAAATGCAGGCCGACGCCGAACATCAGCAGGATAATTCCGAGCTCCGACAGCTCGGTGGCGAGCGCCTGGTCGGCGACGAAGCCCGGCGTGAACGGGCCAACGGCAACACCGGCGAGCAGATATCCGACCAGCGGCGGAATGCGGAACCGCTGTGCGATTGTTCCAAGTACGAAGGCTAGTCCAAGTCCAACGACGATGGTGGCGATGAGAGGTGTGTCATGCGGCATTTTTGCCTTTTGACACAGCATGCGCGCTCATGCACCGCGACCTGTGCGCGCGGGCCAACGCGCGACGCTTGCCCCATCCTGCCGTCAGATCGACCAGTAATTCGGATGCTGATACGGCGGCGAGCGGTCGCCCCAGTCGAATTCATCGCCATCAAACTCGCAGGGACCGCTGCTCAATTGCTCCGGCGTCAGTTCAACCTGGAAGGCCTGACGTCCCGGATCATATTTCAGCGCGCTCCATTGCACGGGATAGTGATGATGCGTCCCGAGCAACCTGCCGGTCTTGATGATGGCGTAAGCAACCGTTCCGCTGACCTTGTCGAGCATCAATCGTTCGATCGTGCCGAGCTTCGAGCCGTCGCCCCCATAAACGGCGACGTGCTGGACGCGATCACTGGGAACCATGGTGTGTTGCATGGCGTGCTCCCTGATCTGGTGTGGAGCGGATTATAGCTGAGTAGGGTGGGTTAGCGAAGCGTAACCCACCTCTTTGGTCTCCGCGGAGACAGAAGTGGTGGATTACGCCAGCGGACAGCGCTTCGCGCAGCCGCGGGCTAATCCACCCTACAAATCTACAGCAATTGTGAACGCACCGACTCGGCGCCCTCACGCAGCAGCGGCAGGAAACGGTCGATCAATTCCTGCGCGGGCACGCGGTCGACATGGGCGCCCATGTTGATGGCGGCAACGATCACACCGTCATAGCGGCGCACGGGAACCGAGATCGAGCGGAAATGCGGCTCGGCCTCGCGGTCGACCAACGAATAGCCTTGGGCGCGGTCATTGGCGATGCGCCCGAGCAGTGCCTTGGGATCGGTCTCCGTCTGCGGCGTCAGCGCCTCGCGCTTCATCGCCTTGAGGCGCGCAGCGAGATCGGCATCGTCGAGCTGGCCGAGCATGGCGCGGCCGACCGAGGTGCAGAAGGCCGGCAGGCGGTAGCCGATCTCCAAGCCTCCGGAAAACATCCGCGCCGGGCTGCTGCGGGCGACGAACACGACGTCGTCACCGTCAAGCACGGCGAGCGAGGAGATCTCGTTGGCCGCCGTCGCGACGCGATCGAGCACGGGCTGGAGCACGGCGACGAGCTGGTTGGAGCGCAGGTATGATGCAGCCAGCGTCAGCACATGCGGGGTCAGCGAGAACAGTTTGCCGTCGCCGGAGACGTAGCCGCCGCGCTGGAGCGTGAACAGCATGCGCCGGGCGGTGGCGCGCGGCAGATCGGCGGCGCGGGCGAGATCGCTCAGCGTCATCGGGCCCGCAGTCGTGCCGAAGCATTGCAGCAGGCGCAGGCCGCGATCGAGCGCTTCGACGAAATCCGTCGCGCGCTCGTCACTCTCGCTCCGCTTCAGCTTGGGCATGATCCCTAGGACAATCCTGCAAAATAGTGCTTGCTGCCGATGCAAGGCATGTCATAATTCGCCCATTCGTTCAATAGGCGAACATAATTCGTTAGGCAGGCACGCTCGTGATCTCCCTCGCCCCGCTTGCGGGGAGAGGGTGGGGTAAGGGGGAGTCTCCACAAGGGCGGTGATAGCTGCCCTCGCGGAGAGCCCCCTCACCCGGATTGCATCTTTGATGCAATCCGGCCTCTCCCCGCATGCGGGGAGAGGCGAAGAGCGCACCGGCTCTCGACTTGCGTGTTCGAGCAAAGAAGGACGCGACCGCCATGATGAGCCAGGAGCAGAACGACCTGATCACCCGCACCGGGCCGAAGGATCCGTGCGGCAAGCTGATGCGGAGCTACTGGCAGCCGGCGGCGCTGGTCGATGAGCTCGCAGGCGAGCGGCCGATCCGTCCCGTAAAGTTGCTCGGCGAGAACCTGGTGCTGTTTCGCGACGAGACCGGACGCTACGGCCTGATCGACCGTCACTGTGCGCATCGCGGCGCCGACCTTGCCTTCGGGCGGCTCGAGCATGGCGGCCTGCGCTGCGCCTTCCACGGCTGGTTGTTCGACGCCACCGGCCAGTGCATCGAAACGCCGGCCGAGCCGAAGGATTCAAAGCTCTGCCAGAACATCCGCCAGCGCTCTTATCCCGTGGTCGAGAAGAGCGGCATCCTCTGGGCCTATCTCGGTGAAGGCGCGCCGCCGGCCTTCCCGGAGATCGATTGCTTCGTCGCGCCCGGCACGCATACCTTCGCCTTCAAGGGCCACATGGCCTGCAACTGGCTGCAGGCGCTCGAAGTCGGCATCGATCCCGCACACGCCTCCTATCTGCATCGCTTCTTCGAGGACGAGGACACCTCGACCGCCTACGGCAAGCAGTTCCGCGGCGCGTCTGCGGGAAGCGATCTGCCGATGACAAAGATCCTGCGCGAATACGACCGCCCGATCATCAATGTCGAGCACACCGAATACGGCCTGCGGCTGATCGCGCTGCGCGAGATCGACGACGAGCGCACCCACGTGCGCGTCACCAACCAGCTGTTCCCGCACGGCTTCGTCATTCCCATGAGCACGGAGATGACGATCACGCAGTGGCACGTGCCTGTTGATGACGAGAACTGCTACTGGTACGCGATCTTCACCAGCTATTCGAACCCGGTCGACAAGCAGAAGATGCGCGACCAGCGGCTCGAGCTCTACGAGCTGCCCGATTACAAGTCGCGCAAGAACCGCGGCAACGATTACGGTTTCGATCCGCACGAGCAGGCGACCGCGACCTACACCGGCATGGGCAACGACATCAACGTCCACGACCAGTGGGCGGTGGAATCGATGGGCGCGATCCAGGACCGCACCAAGGAGCATCTCGGTTCGAGCGACAAGGCGATCGTGCAATATCGCCGCCTGCTGCGGCAGGAGATCGAGAAGGTCGGCGGTGGCGAGAAGCCGATGCTGTTCCTGGACGAAGCCAACGCACGCAGCATCCAGGGCCCGGCGACGATGGACGGCATCGGGCCGACGCGCGGCTGGGAGACCTACTGGATGGAAGTCGACGTCAAGCGCCGCCGCGGCGCGCCGTGGACCGCGCCGGTGCCGAAGGACATCGCCGACAACGTGCACCGGCTGACGGCGGCGGAGTGAGGGTGACCATCTCTCCACCGTCATTGCGAGCGAAGCGAAGCAATCCAGACTGTCTCTCAGGTGAGACTCTGGATTGCTTCGTCGCTTCGCTCCTCGCAATGACGGAATCTGTGGCAGGCATCTTGCACCCGTCGAACACAGTGACTGAGGAGCAACCAAAGTGACTTTCGTCGCGCGCCATGCGCTGTGGTCGGATGAGCAGAAGGACGCCGCATCGCGCATGCGCCGTCTCGTCGAGGAGAAAAACCTCGAAGTCATCCGCCTCGCCTTCCCCGACCAGCACGGCATCCTGCGCGGCAAGACCATCATCGCCGCGGAAGCGATTGCCTCGCTGGAAAGCGGCTGCTCCATCACCACCACCATGCTCGCCAAGGACACCTCGCACCGCACGGTGTTTCCGGTGTTCACCGCGGGCGGCGGCTTCGGCATGAAGGAGATGGAGGGTGCGGCCGACGTGCTGATGGTCGCCGATCCCACCACGTTTCGCGTGCTGCCATGGGCGCCGGCGACGGGCTGGGTGCTATGTGATCTGTATTTCGGCAACGGCCGTCCGGTGCCGTTCGCGACGCGCGGGCTCTATCGCAAGGTGCTCGACGAGCTCGCGGGCCGCGGCCATGAGTTCGTCGCCGGCCTCGAGGTCGAATTCCACATCTTCAAGCTCGACGATCCGCATATGCGCGCGGAGGACGCCGGACAGCCGGGTACGCCGCCGTCGGTGAGCCTGCTCAGCCACGGCTATCAATATCTCACCGAGCAGCGCTTCGATCAGATGGAGCCGGTGCTGGAGATTTTGCGCCGTGACATCGTCGCGCTCGGGCTTCCCTTGCGCTCCGTCGAGGTCGAGTTCGGACCGAGCCAGTGCGAATTCACCTTTGCGCCGAAGAGGGGCCTCGAGCCCGCCGACAACATGGTGCTGTTCCGCTCCGCGGTGAAGCAGATCGCGCGTCGGCACGGCTACCACGCCACGTTCATGTGCCGGCCGAAACTGCCGAATGTGTTCGCGAGCGGCTGGCACCTGCACCAGTCGATCGTCTCGCGCGCGAGCGGCGAAAACCTGTTCATGGCGAAAGACGGCGGCGAGCCGCTCAGCGCATTCGGCAAGGCTTACCTCGCCGGCCTGCTCGACCACGCCCGCGCCTCCACGGTATTCACCACGCCGACCATCAACGGCTACAAGCGCTACCGTTCCTATTCGCTGGCGCCGGACCGCGCGATCTGGGGCCGCGACAATCGCGGCGTGATGATCCGCGTGCTCGGCGGTGCCAATGATGCGGCGACGCGCCTGGAGAACCGGATCGGCGAGCCCGCCGCCAATCCCTATCTCTACATGGCCTCGCAGATCCTCTCGGGGCTCGACGGCGTCGACCGCAAGCTCGTTCCCGGCCCGTCAGCCGACACGCCCTACGAGACCAAGGCCCCGCTGCTGCCGAAGAGCTTGCGCGATGCGGTCTCCGCGCTGAAGGACGATCCGTTCTTCCGCGAGAAGCTCGGGGCGGAGTTCGTGGACTACTACACCCACATCAAGAATGCCGAGATTGACCGCTTCCTGAGCGAGGTGACGGACTGGGAGCACCGCGAGTATTTCGAGGTGTTTTGAGGGAGACAGCCTCACGGCGGCGTGAGGCGACTTCATCCGTTGCGCCTGACGACATCTGGCCGCCCGCCGACGAAGTCATTTTCCTTAAGGCGCGAAAACCGCCGGAAAGACAAAGGGCCTATCCTTGGCCTCCATGATCAACAATGGAGTTCGGTCATGTTCGGTCAGTTGTTCAGCCTGATTTACCGCCTGTCCTGCCGGACCACCCTGATCGAGATCGGGACCCATCACCTCGCCCGGTGAGCGCGGGCATACAGGTAAGACGGATTGACCAAGTGAAGGAGGCTTCCATGCGCAAGCTGATCCTGATCGCGGTAGTCTCGCTGCTGGCCAGCCAGGCCTATGCCGGCGGTTCGCGCAGTCTGAGCCTTGCTGCCACGAATGCGAGCCAGACGACCGAGCAGCCGGCAACGACGGCTCCGCCGCAGGCTCCGGCTGCAACGCCACCCGCGAGTGTGCAGACTGCCACGACCACGCCGGCTTCACCTCCGCCGGCCACAACAACGCAAGCCGCAACAGCGCCGGCCGCGACATCCGCTCAGACGACCATCGAAACGGCCAAGCCGAAGCACCGCCAGCCGTCCACCGAGGCGCGCATAATCCGTGAGCTGCATCGGCACGGGATTTATTGGTGAGAGCCCACAGGTCTCTCGTCCGTTATTGCGAGGAGCGAAGCGACGAAGCAATCCAGAATCCCTCCGCGGAAGGATTCTGGATTGCTTCGCTTCGCTCGCAATGACGGCGGCGAGAGAGCGGAGGCTCAGATCCCCAGATATTTGTGCTGCAGATCCGGCTCGGCCATCAGCTGGCCCGACGTGCCGCTCCACACCGTCTTGCCGCGCTCGATAATGAAGTGACGGTCGCAGATGCGGGCGAGGTGGTCGACGTTCTTGTCGACGACAAGGATCGACTGCCCGCGGCTCTTGAGCAGCGACAGGCAGCTCCAGATTTCTTCGCGGATCAGCGGCGCGAGGCCTTCGGTCGCTTCGTCGAGGATCAGGAGCTTTGGGTTGGTCATCAGCGCGCGGCCGATCGCCAGCATCTGCTGCTCGCCGCCGGACAGCTGGTTGCCCATGTTGGCGGCGCGCTCGGCGAGCCGCGGGAACAGGGAGTAGATCGCGGCCAGCGTCCAGGGATTGTTGCTGCCGAAGCGATCGGCGGCGGCCGCGACGAGGTTTTCACGGACGGTGAGATTCGGGAAGATCTGCCGGCCCTCGGGGACCAAGCCGACGCCGAGTTTCGCAATCCGGTATGACGGAAGCTGACGTACCTCGGTGCCGGCAAAACAGATCGTGCCTGATCGCGCCGGCGTCAGGCCCATGATCGACCGAATGGTCGTGGTCTTGCCCATGCCGTTGCGGCCCATCAGCGAGACCATCTCGCCGGGCTTGATGGACAGCGACAGGCCGAACAGCACCTGCGAGAGGCCGTAGCAGGTCTCGATGCCGTCGACGTCGAGCAGCGTGTCAGCCATGGTGCGTCACCACATGCTGGTCGCCGAGATAGGCGCGCTTGACCTCGTCATTGGCGCGGATCGCGGCCGGATCGCCGGAGGCGATGACGCGGCCATAGACCAGCACCGAGATGCGGTCGGCCAGCGCGAACACCGCCGGCATATCGTGCTCGACCAGCACGATCGAGACTTCCTTCCGCAGCTCCTGGAGCAGTTGCACCATGCGCTGGGATTCGGTGACGCCGAGGCCTGCCATCGGCTCGTCGAGCAGCAAGAGCTTCGGCTTGCTCGCGAGCGCAACGGCAAGCTCGATCTGGCGACGCTCGCCGTGGCTGAGCTTTGACACCAGGACATCGGCGCGATGGCCGAGACCGACGCGGTCGAGCGCGGCGTGCGCTGCATCGCGCAGGCCCTTCTCCTTGCGCGCATTGGCGAAGAAGCGGAACGAGGTGCCGGCATGCGCCTGCGCCGCCAGCGCGACATTGTCGGCGGCGGTGAAGTCGAGCAGCAGCGAGGTGATCTGGAACGAACGGGCCAGCCCCAGCGCGCAGCGGCGATAGGCGGGCAAGTAAGTGATGTCGCGCCCCGCCAGCGAGACGCTGCCGGAATGCGGTTCGAGGTGCCCGGTGAGCTGGCTGATCAGCGTGGTCTTGCCGGCGCCGTTCGGGCCGATGATGGCGTGCAGCTCACCGCTGGCGACGTCAAGCGAGACGTTGTCCGTCGCGGTGATGCCGCCGAAGCGGCGCACCAGCTTTTCGACGCGGAGCAAGGGTTCAGCCACGGCCAACCCTCCCCAGCACGCCCATGATGCCGCCGCGTCCGAACAGCACGATCAGCAGCAGCAGCGGACCCATGATCAGCGCCCAATATTCAGTGATCTGCGACAGAAACTCTTCCAGCAGCAAAAAGACCACCGCGCCCATCACCGGGCCGAACAGCGTACCCATGCCGCCCAGAATCACCATCACCATGAGGTCACCGGAGCGGGTCCAGTACATCACCGCCGGGCTGACGAAATCGGTGTTGTTGGCGAGCAGCGTGCCGGCAAGGCCGCACATGGTGCCTGAGATGACGAAGCAGACGAGCTGGTAGCGCTTTGCCGGAAAGCCGATCGCCTGCATGCGCTGCTCGTTGGAGCGCAGGCCCTGCACGACCAGGCCGAAGCGCGAATTGACGATGCGCCAGATCAGGAACAGCACGGCGAACAGGCAGGCGAGGCAGAGGTAATAGAACTGCGTGCGATTCGACAGGTTGATCAGCCCGGAGAAGTCGCTGCGCTTGTAGACGGTGAGGCCGTCGTCGCCGCCGTAACGCGCAAGGCCCGAGGCGACGTAATAGGCCATCTGCGCAAAGGCGAGCGTGATCATGATGAAATAGACGCCGCGGGTGCGCAAGGAGAGCGCGCCGATCACCAGCGCATAGATCGCTGAGGCGGCGAGCGCGACGGGGAACTGGATGAAGCCGCTTCCGACACCTTCCTGCGCGAGCATGCCGACCGCGTAGCCGCCGATGCCGAGATAGGCGGCGTGGCCGAAGCTCATCATGCCGCCGAAGCCCATGATGAGGTTGAGGCTCGCCGCCGCCAGCGCCAGGATGACGATGCGGGTGAACAGCGTCAGGATGAAGATGTTGCCGGACAGCGACGAATAAAGCGGCAGCAGCACGAGACCCGCCAGCATCAGGGCCGTGACGGCCTTGCTCACAGTGAAAGCCTTCATCGACGGTTGGCCGGAAACAGCCCCTCCGGCCGCACCACCAGCACGATCGCCATCAGGAGGTAGATCAGCATGGACGACAGTGCGGGCGCGGCGGTGGAGGCGGCGGCGCCGCTCAGCACCTGCCGCAGCAGGTTCGGGAGGAAGGCGCGACCGAGCGTGTCGATCATGCCGACGAAGATCGCGGCGAGGAAGGCGCCGCGGATCGAGCCGATGCCACCGATCACGATGATGACGAAGGCGAGGATCAGGATGTTCTCGCCCATGCCGATCTGCACGGTGAGGATCGGCGCCTGCATCAGGCCGGCCAACCCTGCGAGCGCCGCGCCGAGGCCGAACACCAGCGTGTAGAGCAGCTTGATGTTGATGCCGAGCGCGCCGATCATCTCGCGGTTGGAGGCGCCTGCGCGGATCAGCATGCCGATGCGGGTGCGCATCACGCCGAGATAGAGCAGCAGCGCGACCAGCAGCGCCACCGCGATGATGGCGAGGCGATAGGCGGGATAATGAATGCCGGGCAGGATCGGCACCGGCACGGTGAGCCAGGCCGGCAGCGGCAGCGCAAGGCCGGCCGGGCCCCAGATCAGCCGCACGGCTTCATTGAAGAACAGGATCAGGCCGAAGGTTGCGAGCACGTGGTCGAGATGGTCGCGCCCGTAGAGAGGCCGCAGCGCCGACATTTCGAGCACGATGCCGAGCACCAGCGTGGCACCGAGCGCCAGCAGCGCACCTAACAGGAAGCTGCCGGTCCACGCCGCGAAGGTCGCGGCGAAATAGGCGCCCATCATGTAGAGCGAGCCGTGCGCGAGGTTGACGAGATCCATGATCCCGAACACCAGCGTCAGGCCGGCGGCGAGCAGAAACAGCAGCAGACCGAACTGCAATCCGTTCAAGAACTGTTCGACGACGAGCAGCATCAAGACTCTTTCAGGCGCATACGAACGCGCGCCGATGTTCGAACACAGTCGCCATCAGTGAAAGAGCTCCCCCTGCCTCTTCAAGGCGGAAAAATGGGTAATGGCAGTATCGTTCCGAGGCAAGAGCGATTCGACGCCAAACATGCACTTTGTTGCATGCGGGTGCATGCGGTCGAAAGCGACCTTGCAAGAAGGCTGCCGCGGCAGATGGGGCAACGTGCCGCACCCAAACGATCGCCCTCCCCCGGCGGGCCGAGGGAGGGCGCAAATGTCGTCGAAAACAGAACGCTGCGTCTAGTGCGACGTCATCTGCTGGGGAAGCTCGTCCGGTTCGGAGAGCATGCTGTTCGCCGTCGAGGCTTCCAGCGCCGCCATCCTGAACAGGTAGGCCAGCGTCGTCAGGCCGGAGTCTTCCGCCATCTGCGCGAGTTCGAGGGCCATGTCGGACATGTAGCCGAGATTCTCGTCCTTGGTTTGCGCCATGATCTGGCTGTCCCGCATCATGTTCGACATCTCAGGCGCTCTTTCGTTGCGCGGCAAGGCCGCAGAGGTTGGCACGGGCGACGGCGTCCAGACGCGGGCCGTCCTGTTGAACGATCGAAGCAATGCCGATGCGATCATGCAGGGCATCGACCGTCTGCTGGCGAATCTCGATCGTCGCCGCCATGGTCCAGGCGTTCTCCACCAGGGCCGGCAGGCCGAGCGGGGTCACCACGAAGCCGGCTTCATGAAAGCGGGGCAGCCACCAGGTTTCCATGATCGCGCTGACCTGCGCGATCCCCTGATCGAGGCAAAACTCCTGCACCGCCGCCATCAGTTGCAGGTTGAGGGCGCCGTCGCGGCGATCGCGAACGACGAAATAGCGCGACCATTCCCAGACCAGCGGATCGGCGGGGCAGCCGCGAACCGACGCCAGATGCGGGAACACGTCGCTCATCATCGAGGGCTTGGTGGTCGGGTAAAGACGGTGACCGCCGACGACGCGCCGCCCCTCCAGCGCGAGCAGGTAGACGGTATCCTCGTCGTCATAGGAATCGATCTCGCGGCCATCCGGCCTGCGGAGCGTCTCCCAGTGCCGCTCGTCGACGAAGATGTCGTGGCGTATCCGGAAGTGCTGCTCGAGTACGTCTTCGTAAAGGTGGCGATTGACCGAGGAAATTGCGTGAATCATGAAAACCCCCATTCAGCCTCAATGGGGGAAAGAATCTTCGAAAAAAGGCGGGTTCGATATTGGGAAATTTCCCAGTACGTCGCCTAGGGAGCGATGATCTTGTGGCGAATCGCGAGCGCAACCGCATGCGTACGGTTGACGGCGCCGAGCTTGCGCGCGGCGGTTGCAAGATGCTCTTCGGCAGTGCGCTGCGTGATGTGCAGGATCTCGCCGATCTCCCAGGCCGACTTGCCCTGTGAGGCCCAGGAGATCACCTCGCGCTCGCGCGGGGTGAGACGTGTCGACGGATAAGGCGTCGGCTCAAGCAGGCGGCGAATGTGGTCGAAGCCGTACATCGCCATCAGATGCAATGCCGGCTTGCTGCGGGAATTGAGGTCCAGATGAACGCCGCCGAGCGACACCGCGGCTTCATAGCCGGTGAGCCCGTGGATCGGCACGATGAAGCCGCGCGACATGCGAAAATCGGTGGCGCGGTTCATCACCTCGGCCGCGTCAGGCTCGAGCTCGGCATCATAAGGCGCTTCCGACCACTCGAACGGATTGACCGATTGCCGGCACAATCGCACCACCGGGTCGACGCGGTCGTAATTATTCTGGGTGTAGAGGCTGAACCATCCGGCCGGCCAGCGTTTGGCGAGCACCATCTGCGCGAACCGTTGATCGGGATTCGGCAAACCAGTCACGATGATGGTCTCGAAGCCAAAGCGACCGAAGGCCACCTCAAGCGCGTTCATGGCATCCGGTACCTTGCGATAGGTAGCCAAGCCTTCGATGAAGTCGAGCGCTTCCCGGCCATAGTCGACGGCGGACATCGGTGCGTTTCCTGACCTTGGCTGTCCGCTATAGCACGTATTTGGGGGCTGCCTCAATTCGCTGCTCCCGTAGATTTCCGGTGTCTGCCTGCTCCGAAGCCTTTATCTACTTGTGGAAGAAGTAACGTCAAGTTACACCTCAAGGCGTACAAAGCGGGAAAACCACGATGGACGACGAGAACATCGCCCTCAACAGCGTGCTCGGCCTGGAACTGAACCGCGTGTTTTTTGCCGTCCACGAAACGGCAAACAAGCAGAAGATCATCGAGTTCGCACGCGAAGTGCTGGAGAGCGAGCGCGCCGAGCTCGCGGAGAGCGCCTCGCCCGAAGGGCCGGCGAGCTAGCACGCGGTTGCAGCAAACGACGCCGACGATACAGATCGCGCGACGCCGCCACCCTTCCATTTGAACGCGCAGATTTTAGTCGAAATACTCTGACAGCGAAGGTTACCCTTCCTTCTCCCTTGTGGGAGAAGGAAGTAGCTCGCCCTCCCCCATCCACATCGCCGGGCACTTGCCGCTGGATGACATCGCACCTCTCATGAGATGATCGCCGCCACGATCTCTTTCGGATGCCAATCCTTCGGGTGCCAAGACCATGATGACGCTGCGCCAGGTTGAAGTGATCCGTGCCGTGATGGTGACGGGCACCATCGGCGGCGCAGCAAAACTGCTCAACGTGTCGGCGCCGGGGATCAGCCGGCTCGTCAAATACACCGAGCGCTCGCTCGGCATCCGCTTCTTCCAGCGCCAGAACGGCCGTTACTTTCCGACGCCGGAAGCCGAGAACATTTTTGAGCAGATCAACGGTGTCTACAAGAAGGTCGACGATCTCTCCGAGATCATCTCCAAGATCGGCCGCGGCGGATTGTCGGAGCTGCGCATCGGCTCGGTGCCGAGCATCTCGCAGGTGATGGTACCGCGCGCGATCGAGCGCGTCCGCCGCCGCTATCCCGATCTCGGCATCGACATCAACATTCTCAAGCTCGAGGAAGCCATCGACTATCTGATGCTCGGCCGCGGCGAGTGCGTGGCGATGAGCTACCGGCTGGAGCATTCCGGGCTCGACTTCATGCCGCTGGCCTCGGGCGAGCTCTATTGCATCGTGCCGCCGGGCCATGAGCTCGCCGGGCGCAAGCAGGTCTCCGCCGCCGAGATCACGCGCTACCCGCTGATCGGCATCGATCCCAACGACCCCTACGGACGGATCATGGCCGAGATTTTTGCGCGCAACCGGCTGGAGTACAACATCACCATCCGCGCGCGCTTCGGCACCACGGTCTGCGCGCTGGTGAAGGCGGGGCTCGGCATCGCCATCATCGACCAGTTCACGGTCGCCCATGGCGGCTATCCCGGCATCGAACTCTTGAAGATCACCGAGCCGACGAGGTTCGACACCTACATCGCGGTGAAGCGCGGCGCGCCGCTGTCGCTTCACGTCGAATATTTCATCGAGTCCCTGCGCGCCGAGATGCGCGCGGTGGAGCCGTCCCGCGGCAACGGCAAGGCCGCTTCTAGCCGCGGCCGGAAGAAATAACATTATGTTAGGTTTGTCCGATAAATGGGTAATTGTGTTAGGCAAGGGAAAGGCTATCGTCGGAGCAGAAAGCCCCCTTGGAATTGGGCGGATTTCTCCGCTAATGGCCGGGACCGAACGCTCCCAACGAGACGATAGCGAACCATGTCGAAGCGCGGATACGCCGCCAGCAAGAAACTCCTCACCGGCCTGATCGGCGCGCCGATCGCGCATTCCGCTTCCCCTGCCATGCATGAGCGCGCCGCCGAGGCGCTTGGCCTGCGCGGTCACTACCAGCTGATCGAGGTCGCCGGTGCGGACGCCACCGCTCTCAGCATGATGCTGGAAGGCGTGCGGCGGCTCGGCTTTGCCGGCGTCAACGTGACCTTTCCGTACAAGGAGGCCGTGGTGCCGCTGCTCGACGAGCTGGCGCCGGGCGCGGCCGCCATGGGCGCGGTCAATACCGTGGTCGTGAAGGACGGCCGTCTGATCGGCCACAATACCGACACCACGGGCTTTGCGCGCGCGGTGGCGCCGCTGCTCGCGCCATCAGGCAATGCGGTGGCCGTAATCGGCGCAGGCGGCGTCGGCAAGGCGATCGCTTTTGCGCTGGCGGACAAGAAGGTCTCCGACATCCGCATCTTCGACAGCGAAGCGGCGCGGGCCGAAAAGCTTGCCTCGCTCCTGAAAACGTCAGGCGCCAAAGTCGTGACCAGCGTCGAAGCCGCGCTCGATGGCGCGACCGGACTCATCAACGGCACGCCGGTCGGCATGCTGCCGAACCGCGACACGCCGGTGCCGCCGGCGCTGCTCCGGGCGAACCTGTGGGTCGCCGACGCCGTCTATTCGCCGTTGATCACGCCGCTCCTTGCCGCAGCGCAAGAGAAGGGCGCGCAGATCATGACCGGGCGCGAGCTTGCGATCTACCAGGCCGCCGACGCTTTCGAATTGTTCACCGGCCTTGCCCCGTCGACCGAAGTCATGGGAGAGGCTTTTGACGCCGTGATGGCCGCGCGCAGCGCCGCCTATCGGGCAGCTTGAGGCGAAGCGGCCGGACACAAGGCCGCTTGCAAAATTGAAACGGGAGGAGAGGACGATGAAGTCAACGCTACTGGTGGGCGCGCTGCTCACCGCAATCACGACCACGGGCGCCTTCGCACAGGCGATCAAGCTTGCCGACGTCGCCGAGCTCTCGGGCGGCGGCGCCACCGTCGGCACCAACTGGAAGAACGGCATCGACCTCGCCATCGAGGAGATCAACGCCAAGGGCGGCGTGCTCGGCCGCAAGCTCGAAGTCACCCACGCCGACTCGCAGTCCAATCCCGGCGTTGCCCGCGCCCAGGTGCAGAAGGCGCTCGACGCCGAACCTTACGTGCTGCTCGGGCCCGGCTATTCCGGTTCCGTGAAGGTCACCGCGCCGCTCGCGGCCGAAGCCGGCATCGCGCAGATCATGGGCGGCGAAGCCGCCGAGCTGACGCAGGCCGGCAACAAGTTCCTGTTCCGCACCTCGTTCGGCCAGCAGTCCTCGATGCCGAAGGTCGCAAAATACATCCACGACGACATGAAGGCGAAGACGGTCGCGGTGGTCTGGGTCAACAACGACTTCGGCCGCGGCGGCCGCGACGTCGTCGTCAAGGAACTCGACCGGCTCGGCTCCAAGGTCGTCGCCGACCTCTCGACCGAAGCGGGCCAGGCCGATTTCGCCGCCGACGTCGGCAAGATCAAGGCTGCCAATCCCGACGCCGTGTTCGTCTATCTGAATGAAGAAGAGAGCGCGCGCATCCTCAAAGAGCTGAAGCGCCAGGGCGTCACCGCACCGCTGATGGGCGAGACCACGCTGATCGGCCAGAAGGTGATCGAGCTCGCCGGCGATGCCGCCAACGGCGCGCGCGGCCATGTCGGCCTCACCACCGATGCGCCGGTCGATTTGATCAAGGCGTTCCGCGAGAAGTTCTCCAAGAAGTACAATTACGTCCCCGATCATAACGGCCTGAAGGGCTATCTCGCCGTCTACATGGTCAAGGCGACCACCGAGAAGATGGGCAAGGTCGATTCCAAGGCCTTCGCCGACACGCTGCACGGCCTGACCATCAAGGCAGCCGACGAGCCGGGCATCCTGATGGACGTCACCTTCAACGAGACCGGCGACATCGACCGCCAGAGTTTTCTGGTCGAGGTGGTCGAAGGCAAACAGGTGGTGAAGCAGGTTCTGCCGAAGGTGAAGTGATCTTCGCCTCTCCCCGCGCCTGTCGCGCCGAAGCTTTAGCGAAGGCGGACGCGAGGAGAGATCTCTCGCTCCCTCGCCCCGCTCTTTGCGGGGAGAGGGTGGGGTGAGGGTGCTGCCGCGAAGACGATGAGAGACGTGCCTGCTGAGACAGCCCCTCACCCCGCCCTCTCCCCGTAAGAACGGGGAGAGGGAGACGACAGAGCGGGTGAGAGACACGAGAGGGGAAAATGTCCAACCTATTCGATCTCCTGGTCTCGGGACTGGCCACCGGCGCGATCTATGCGCTGGTTGCGGTCGGCTTCACGCTGCTGTGGCAGACCTCGCAGACCATCAACTTCGCGCAAGGCGAGTTCGTGATGCTGCCAGCGTTCTTGATGCTGGCGGCGATGCATGCCGGGGCGCCGTTCTGGCTCGCGATCATCCTCGGCATCCTCTTGTCGATGATGCTGCTCGGTCTCGCCTTCAAGATGCTGCTGGTCGATCCGATGATGCGTCATGGCGTGCTGCCGCTCGCGATCGCGACTATGGCGCTCGCCATGGGCCTCAAGGAAGCGGTCAAACAGTTCTTCAGCGCGGAGGCCTCGCCGTTCCCCTCGATCGTGCCGACCGGTGACATCTCCATCCTCGGCCACGCGGTCTCGCTGCAAAGTATCGGCGTCCTCGTCGTCGCCATTCTTGCCGTCTTCGGTCTGACCACACTGCTCAACCGCACCTCGCTCGGCCACCAGATGCAGGCCGCGGCGCAGAACCCCACGGTCGCGCGCATCATCGGCGTGCCGGTCGAGCGCATGATCCTGCTGACCTTCCTGATCAACGCCTTCCTGGTCGCGCTGGCCTCGCTGCTGATCACGCCGATTTATCTCGCCAAGTTCTCATCGGGCGAAGTACTGGGCCAGGCCGCCTTCATCGCGGCCATCGTCGGCGGCTTCAACCAGGTGCGCGGTGCCATCGCCGGCGGCCTCCTGATCGGCGTGCTCGACAATCTCGCGGCATCCTATGTCTCCACGCAATATCGCGCCGCCGTGCCGCTGATCTTCCTGATCGTCGTCATCCTGTTCCGGCCGCAAGGGTTGCTCGGCCGCGCCGAGGAGCGCACGGTATGAGCGGTTTTGCCAAACCCCTGAAGATCACGCTCGCCCTCATCGTCATCGCCGGCCTGATCGTCGTTCCCATGAACTTCAACCGCTACGGCCTGTTCATCCTGAGCCAATGGGCGGTGATGACGATCGCCGCGATGGGCCTCAACCTCACGCTCGGCTATGCCGGCCAGGTCTCGCTGGCACAGGGCGCGTTCGTCGGCATCGGCGCCTATGCGGCTGCGATCATGACCACCCATGGCTGGCCGCTGCCGGCGGCGATCGTGGTCGCGATCGTCCTGAGCTTCGGCGTCGGCTGGGTGCTCGGCTATCCCGCGCTGCGCGTGCAGCACCATTACCTCGCCTTCGTCACGCTCGCCTTCTCGACGCTGGCCTTCCTGGTGTTCCGCAACGAGAGCTGGCTCACCGGCGGCATCTACGGCATCTCCAACATTCCGCGTCCCCATTTCTTCGGGATCGCAACCAACAAGCCGCTGCCCTTCTACTATGTCTGCTTGGGATCACTCGCGATCGTCTCGCTCGCGGTGTGGTGGCTGATCCGCTCGCCCTGGGGCCGCGCCTTCATGGCGCTGCGCGAGAATCCGCTGCGCGCGCAATCGCTCGGTATCGACACGCGCCGCTACACGCTGATGGCCTTTGCGATCGGCTCGGCGCTCGGCGGCATCGCCGGTGCGCTCTACGCGCCGCTGACGCAATATATCGACCCGGTTCCCTTCAACCTCTCGCTGTCGCTCGACCTCCTGATGATGGTGATCGTCGGCGGCGCCGGCTTCTATTTCGGCCCGTTCCTGGGAGCGATGATCGCGGTGCTGCTGCCGGAATGGCTGCGCTTCACCGAAGGCTATTACCTGATGCTCTATGCGGTCGCGGTGATGCTGCTGCTGATCTGGTCGCCGACCGGCATTCTGGGAATCCTCGATCGCACCATGGCGGCACGGCGAACCAAGGCGGCTTCTGCGCTGCGCGCTGTCGCAAAGTCCCGGCTGGAGACGGTGCAATGAGCGCGGTCCTCGAAGTCACTGACATCAAGAAGAGCTTTGGCGGCATCCACGCGGTCAACGGTGTCTCCTTCGACGTGCGCGAGGGTGAGATACTTGGTCTGATCGGCCCGAACGGTTGCGGCAAGTCCACGCTGTTCAACTGCATTCTCGGCCAGATCACGCCATCGGGCGGCGAGGTCAAGCTCGACGGCAAGGTGGTCACGGGCCTGCGGCCGGCCGAGCTCAACAAGCTCGGCGTCAGCCGCACCTTCCAGCTCCTGCAAGTCTTCCCGAAACTCTCGGTGCGCGAGAATCTGATCCTCGCGGGGCAGGAGCACCAGGGCACTATGGCCTCGCGCCTGGTCGGCCGCTCCGATGCCGGACTGACGGATACCGCCAACCAGATGATCGGCTTCTTCAAGCTCGACCACCTCGCCGCCGAGCCCGCCGGCGGCCTGTCCTACGGTCAGCAAAAGCTGCTCGACGCTGCCATGGCCTTCATGGGCGGGCCGCGCCTGGTGCTGCTCGACGAGCCCGCCGGCGGCGTCAATCCGACGATGCTGTCAGATCTGAAGGAACGTCTCGTCGCGATCAACCGCGACAAGAACGCCACCTTCGTCGTGATCGAGCACAACATGGAATTCGTGATGTCGCTGTGCTCGCGCGTGATGGTGATGGCGGAAGGCAAGGTGCTGGCGATGGGGCGGCCGGACGAGGTGCGCAAAAACCCCGCCGTGATCGAAGCCTATCTCGGACATTGAGGAGCAAGCGATGAGCGACCCGATCCTCTCGGTTCACAATCTCGTCGGCGGCTACGGCAAGATGACGATTTTGAACGGCACCACATTCTCGGTGCCGCCTGCGACGGTCACCACCATCATCGGCCCCAACGGTGCCGGCAAGTCCACCGTGTTCAAGGCGATCTTCGGCCTGCTCAAGCTGCGCGACGGCAAGATCAGCTTTGCCGGCCGCGACGTCACGAACTTGAGCCAGCGCGCGCTGCTCAACGCCGGCATCTGCTACGTACCGCAGGGCCGCAATATCTTTCCCGAGCTCTCAGTCCGCAGCAACATCGAGCTCGGCGGCGTTTCCGCCGGCAAGGGCATCGACCTGCCGACGCGGATCGAGGCGGCACTCGACCTGTTCCCGGCGCTGCGCCGCAAATCCACGCAGCAGGCTTCGACACTCTCCGGCGGCGAGCAGAAACAGCTCGAGATCGCGCGCTCGCTGCTGCTGGAGCCAAAACTGGTCCTGATCGACGAGCCCTCGATCGGCCTGTCGCCGCTGATGGTGCAGCAGACCTTCGATATCCTCAAATCCCTGCGCGACCGCGGCGTCACGATCCTGATGATCGAGCAGAACGCGCGCTCGGCGCTGGAGATCTCCGATTTCGGCATTGTGCTCGAGCTCGGCCAGACCCGCATCGTCGACAAAGCAGAACGCATTTTGAACGATCCGCGCATCGGACAATTGTTCCTTGGGGGCGCGATGGAGGATAACGCAGCATGAACAAGCGATCGATCGCGACAGTCTCTCTCTCGGGGGCGCTGGACGAAAAGCTCCGCGCCATCGCAGCCGCCGGCTTCGACGCCGTCGAGATATTCGAGAACGATCTGCTGTCGTTCGGTTCGGGCCCGCGCGAGGTGGCGCAGCTCTGTAAGGACCTCAAGCTCGAGATCTGCGCGTTCCAGCCGTTCCGCGATTTCGAGGGCATGCCGGAGCCGCAGCGCACGCGCAATTTTGCCCGCGCCGAACGCAAGTTCGATCTGATGCAGGAGCTCGGCACCGATCTGCTGCTGATCTGCTCCAACGTGTCGCCGGCCTCGCTCGGCGGAATCGACCGCGCCGCGGACGATTTTCGCGAGCTCGGCGAACGCGCCGCCAAACGGGGCTTGCGCGTCGGCTACGAGGCACTGGCCTGGGGCCGTCACGTCAACGACTATCGCGATGCCTGGGAGATCGTGCGGCGCGCCGATCATCCCGCCATCGGCGTCATCCTCGACAGCTTTCATGCGCTGGCGCCGGGCTTCCCGGTCCGCGCGATGGCCTCGATCCCCGGCGACAAGATCTTTCTGGTGCAGCTCGCCGACGCGCCGAAGCTCGAGCTCGATATTTTGTCGTGGAGCCGGCACTTCCGCTCCTTCCCCGGCCAGGGCGACCTGCCGGTCGGCGAGTTCATGAAGGCGATCGCCGCGACCGGCTATACCGGGCCGCTGTCGCTGGAAATCTTCAACGACCAGTTCCGCGCCGGCTCGGCCGCGCAGACCGCGGTCGACGGCCTGCGCTCGCTGATTCTGCTGGAGGACCAGCTTGCGCCCGATTGGCCGAAATTTGCCGGCGAGCCGCTGGCGCCGAAGGCCAAAAGCGGCGGCACCGGCTTCATCGAATTTGCCGTGAACGAGACCAAGGCGGGCGAACTCGCCCGCCTGTTCTCGCAACTCGGTTTCCGCAAGACCGGCACGCACCGCAGCAAGGCGGTGGAGCGCTGGTCGCAGGGCAAGATCGAGCTCGTGATCAATTGCGAGACCGACGGCTTTGCGCATTCGCACTACGTCACCCACGGCCCCGGCGTCTGCGCCATCGCGCTCGATGTCGACAATGCCGGCCTTGCCATGCAGCGGGCGGAGACGCTGAAGGCGCGGACCTTCTACCAGCCGGTCGGACCGGGCGAGCTGGAGATCCCCGCGATCCACGGCGTCGGCGGGAGTCTGCTGTATTTCCTCGACCAGGCCGGCAAGAACTGGGACACGGATTTCGAGCCTGTCACTGGTAATGCCGACAAGGACGCGCTGCTCGCCGTCGATCACATCGCGCAGTCGATGCCCTATGACGAGATGCTGTCCTGGCTGTTGTTCTACACCGGCATCCTCGACCTGAAGCGGCTGCCGCAGATGGAGATCGCCGACCCCCGCGGGCTCGTGCAGAGCCAGGCCATCATCAACGCCGACCAGAGTCTGCGCTTCGTCCTCAACGGCTCCTCTGCCAACCGCACTTTGCCGGCGCGCTTCATCTCGGAGTTTTTCGGCTCAGGCGTTCAGCACGTTGCGTTTTCCTGCACCGACATCTTTGCGACGGTCGCCGAGATGCGCAAGCGTGGCGCTGATTTCCTGGATATCCCCAATAATTACTACGACGACATCGAAGCCAAATACGACCTCGCCCCCGAGCTGATGGCGCAACTTCGCGCCAACCACATCCTCTACGACCGCGAGGGCGACGGCGAGTTCTTCCAGGTCTACACGCACATTTTTGATGAGCGGTTCTTCTTCGAGATCGTGGAGCGAAGGAATTATCAGGGCTTCGGCGCGGCCAATGCCGGCATCAGACTCGCCGCGCAAGCCCGCGAAGTGCGCCCCGCCAGCATGCCGCGGGTGTAGGCGCTCTATCCGCGTCGTCATTGCGAGCGCAGCGAAGCAATCCAGAGTCCCTCCGCGGAAAGATTCTGGATTGCTTCGCTGCGCTCGCAATGACGGAGGAGACAGCTGGGAGCCCCTCTCCCCGCTTGCGAGGAGAGGGAGAGGCAAAGCCTCACTTCATCGCGCACTTCTCGTGGAAACGATCCTGGTCGTTCTCGACGATGGTCGCGACGGTCTTCAGCGAGAGCTGGCCTTCGGCGTCCTTCACGACGTCCTGCAGATAGAAGCTCTGCACCGGGATGTGGTTCTTGCCGTATTTGAACGCGCCGCGCAGCGACTTGAAGTTGGCCTTTTCCATCTCGGCCTTCATCGCGTCCTTCTTGCTGGTGTCGCCCTTCACCGCGACGACCGCGCTGTTGATGAGCTGAGCCGCGTCATAGGCCTGTGCGCCGTAATAGGTCGGGCGCAGGCCCGTGTACTTCTTGCGGTAGTCGGCGACGAAGCGCTTGTTCTGCTCGTTGGGGAGGTCGTTCACCCATTCCTGCGCGCCGGGCACGCCGAGCGCGTTCTCCTTCTGCAGCGGCAGCGACAGCTCGTCGACGGTGAACGCCGTGTAGAGCGGCATCGTGCTGTTCAGGCCGGCCTGCGCATATTGATTGAGGAACTGCACGCCGGCGGCACCCGGATAGAACACGAAGATCGACTCCGCGCCCGAAGCGCGCGCCTTGGAGAGCTCGGCGGAGAAGTCGAGCTGGCTCGGCCAGACCGTGTATTCCTCGCCCTTGATCTCACCCTTGAACGTGCTCTTCACGCCCGCGAGCATGTCCTTGCCGGCCGCGTAGTTCGGCCCGATCAGGAACACGCTCTTGACGCCCTTCTGGTTCATGTAGAGGCCCATCGCCGCGGGCGTCTGGTCGTTCTGCCAGGAGGTCGAGAACACGTAAGGCGAGCACAGTTCGCCGGCGAGCTGCGACGGGCCGGCATTGGCCGAGATCAGGAAGGTCTGCGAATCCACCGCGGTCTTGAGCGAGGCGAGCAGCACGTTCGACCAGATGTAGCCGACGATGAAATCGACCTTGTCGGACTGCACCAGCTTCTCGGTCTTCTGCTTGCCGACATCAGGCTTCTGGCCGTCGTCCTCGTAGATCACCTCGACCGGCTTGCCGTCCATCTTGCGGCCCATGTGGTCGAGCGCGAGCTCGAAGGAATTGCGCATGTCGTTGCCGATCACGGCGGTCGGGCCGCTGAAGGTCGAGACGAAACCGATCTTGATGGTGTCGCCGGCGAATGCCGGGCTCGCCAGCACCAGCGCCGCTGCGCCCGCCAGCCAGAATGCCGTCCTCATAACCACTCCCCTCCTTATTATTGATCCCGGAAACGGGGTGATCGCCGTCCCGGGTCTGTCTCTATTGAACGCAAAATCTGTCGCCCCGCCAATGGCTCAGCGCCCGCCCCTGCACCATATTTCGCCCCAATCGAGTATGGCAAGAAATATAATTCTACTCACTTCGGCCAAGGCCGGTCCAAGGCTACGGCGCTTTTTCGCGCCCGATCGATACATCCGGCCTATGCGACGATTGATGACGGCTATTGGACCGCGGCGCCCAATCAGCACTTAAATAAGGGAAGTGAGCAGCGAGATTCGAGGGCGCATCATGGCCGCAAATCCCCACCGCGTCGTCATCGTCGGAGCCGGCTTCGGCGGGCTGGAGACGACCTATCGGCTTGCAGGCACGCCGGTCGAGATCACGCTGATCGACCGCCGCAACCATCATCTGTTTCAGCCGCTGCTCTACCAGGTCGCGACCGCCTCGCTCGCGACCAGCGAGATCGCCTGGCCGATCCGGCATCTGATGCGCGACCGGCGCGAGGTGACGACGCTGTTTGCGACCGTCAGCGGCGTCGATGCCGACAGGCGCTGCGTGCTGATCGACGACGGCAGCGAGGTGCCCTACGACACGCTGGTGCTCGCGACCGGCGCGCGCCACGCCTATTTCGGCCACGATGAATGGGAGGCCTGGGCGCCGGGCCTGAAGACGCTGGAGGATGCCACCACGCTGCGCCGGCACATTCTGGTGGCGTTCGAGCGTGCCGAGCGCGAGACCGATCCGGTCAAGCGCGCGGCGCGGCTGACCTTTGTCATCGTCGGTGCCGGCCCCACCGGTGTGGAGCTCGCCGGCACCATCGCCGAGATGGCGCACCACACGCTGCCCGCCGATTTCCGCAACATCGACACCCACAAGGCGCGCGTGGTGCTGATCGAGGCCGGTCCGCGCGTGCTGGCGGGCTTTCCCGACGATCTCTCCGCTTATGCGCAGGCCTCGCTCGAGAAGATCGGCGTCGAGGTCGTGCTGGGGCAGGCCGTCACCGAGATCAACCGTGAAGGCGTCGTGTTCGGCGGCAAGCTGCTCGAGGCCAAGACGCGGATCTGGGCCGCCGGCGTGCGCGCTTCGCCGGCCGCCGAGTGGCTCGACGCACCGGCCGATCGGGCCGGCCGCGCGCAGGTCGAGAACGACCTCACCATCCCCGGCCATCCCGAGATTTTTGCGATCGGCGATACCGTCAACATCAACGCCTGGGAGGGCAAGCCGGTGCCCGGCATCGCGCCGGCCGCGAAGCAGCAGGGCCGCCACGTCGCCGAGACCATCAAGGCGCGCCTGCGCGGCGAGAACAAGGGAGCGTTCCGCTACAAGCACTCCGGCAGCCTCGCGCAGATCGGCAAGCGGCTCGCCGTGATCGACTTCGGCAAGGTCAAGCTGCGCGGCACCATCGCGTGGTGGATCTGGGGCATCGCCCACATCTACTTCCTGATCGGCCTGCGCCACCGCCTCAGCGTCGCCCTGAGCTGGCTCTGGATCTACGCGCGGGATCAGCGGGCGGCGCGGCTGATCACGCAGGGCAGCAGCAAGGTGGCGTAACGATGCTCTCGTGTCCCGGACGCGGCGCGGCATGTAATGACGCGACGCAGAGCCGGGACCCAGAAGTTGTGGGCCCCGGCCCTGTAGCGCAGCGCTACGCGCCGCACTGCGTCCGGGGCACGACACCCTACTTCACCAACTCGCACCCGCCCTCCGCCATCGGCCTGAACGCCTGCTCCGCCGGAATCGTCGAGACCAGCTTGTAATAGTCGTATGGATATTTCGACTCCTCCGGCTTCTTCACCTCGAACAGGTACATCGGATGCACGACGCGGCCGTCCTGGCGGATCGCGGTGTCGCCGAACAGCTTGTCCTTGCCTTTGAACTTCTTCATCTCCGGCACGGCATCCTTGGCATTGTCGCTGCCGGTCGCCGCGACAGCGTTGAGATAGGCGAGCGTGGAGGCATAGACGCCGGCCTGGTTGCCGCTCGGCATCTTGCCGTTCATGCCGGGCCGCGCGGCGAAACGTTTGGCGAAGGCGCGGGTGTCGTCGTTCATATCCCAGTAAAACGCCTCCATCAGTTGGAGGCCCTGCGCGACCTTGATGCCCATGCCGTGGATGTCGTTGATGAAGAGCAGGAACGCCACGAGCTTCTGCCCGCCCTGCTGGATGCCGAACTCGGCGGCCTGCTTCACCGCGTTGATGGTGTCGCCGCCAGCATTGGCAAGGCCGATCACCTGCGCCTTCGAGCTTTGCGCCTGCAACAGGAACGAGGCGAAGTCGGACGTGCCGAGCGGATGTTTCGAGGAGCCCAGCACCTTGCCGCCGTGACCCTCGATATATTTCTGCGCTTCAGCCTCGATGCCTTTGCCCAGCGCGTAGTCGACCGTCAGAAAGTACCAATCCTTGCCGCCGCGCGACATCATTGCAGCTGCGGTGGTGTTGCCGGTCGCCCAGGCGTCGTTGACCCACTGGATCGTATTCGGCGAGCAGGCCTTGCCGGTGAGATCCGAGCTTGCCGTTGACGACGCCAGTAAGGTCATGCGGCTGTCGCGCAGCAGCGCGTTGATGGAAAGGCCGACAGCCGAGTTCGGCACGTCGACGATCGCGTCCACGCCTTCGACATCGAGCCATTTGCGCGCGATGGCGTTGCCGACGTCGGCCTTGTTCTGGTGATCGGCATAGACGATCTCGACCTTGATGCCCTTGCCGCCGCCGTTGAAATCCTCGGCCGCCATGCGCGCGGCCTCGACCGAGCCCATGCCGTTGGTATCCTGGAAAATGCCGGAGATGTCGTTGAGCACGCCGACGCGCACGACATTGTCGGAAATCTCGGCGCTCGCCACGCCGCTCACGAGGCTTGCGGCGAGCGCAAGCGTCCACTTCAGATGTTTCATTGGCCCCTCCCCTTTGTATGGTGCGCCGGTCGTTGCCGGAACACCCCAAAAAATCAGATCTGCCGCTCCGGCAGTCTCAGCACGAGCCCGTCGAGCGCGGGCGTGATCGTGAGCTGGCAGGACAGCCGGCTGTTCGGCGTCCGCTCGGCCGCGGTGCCGTCGAGCAGCGCGTCCTCGTCGTCGGCGATCGCAGGCAACCGCGCGAGCCAGGCTTCGTCGATATAGACGTGACAGGTCGCACACATCGCGTTGCCGCCGCATTCGGCCAAGATGCCGTTGAGGCCGTGACGGGTCGCGGCCTGCATGGCGCTTTCGCCGTCGCCGGTCTCGACGCGGTCGGACTTGCCGTCCGGATGAATGAAGGTGATGGCGGGCATGAAACTCCTCGTCAGGCCGGGGTGATGGTGACAGGCAGGCTGTCGAGCCCGCGCAGCGTGTTGTTGAAGCGGCGCTTCGGATCGCCCGTGATCTCGATCTTCGCGATGCGGCGCGCCAGGGCAGTCAGCATCACCTCGCCCTCGAGGCGGGCGACGAGCTGGCCGACGCACATGTGGATGCCGGAGCCGAAGCCGACGTGACCGGAGGTACGGCGGGTGATGTCGTAGCTGTCCGGCCTGTCCCAGCGCCGCGGGTCGCGGTTGGCGGCGGCGAGGAACATCAGCACCTTCTCGCCCTCGCCGATCCGCGCGCCCGACAGCTCGACCTCGCGCCTGGTGGTGCGGAAGAAGGTCTGCACCGGGCTCTCGAAGCGCACCGCTTCCTCGAACGCGTTGCGCGCGAGCGAAAGATCATCGCGCAGGCGCTGCCATTGGTCAGGGAAGCGCGCGAGACAATAGACGGCCGCGCCGATGCCGTTGACAGTTGTATCGAGACCGGCGGAGAGCAGCGAGCGCACCAGCAGCGGCGCCTCGGTCGCCGTGATGGCGCCGTCGTCGACCTGCGCATGAATGCAGGCGCCGAAGCCGCCGGGCGCGAGATTGTCGCGCTGGCACTGCTCGGCGACATAGGCCTGGTGCGGCGTCGAGCGCGCGATCGCCTGCTGGCGCAGCTCGTTGGGCGGTCCGAAGGCGTTGAACACGACGCTCGCATAAGGAATGAGATGCTCGCGCCCCTCCGGCTTCAACCCGAGCGCATCGGGAAAAATCGACAACGGATAGGCTTCCGCGAGATCCGTGATCGCATCGAAGCTGCGCTTGTCGAGCAGCGCGTCGACCCGCTCCTCGGCTGCTGCGGCAAAGCGGTCGCGCACCTGCTTCATCACGGTCGGCGACAGCACCTTCGACAGCACGGCCCGGGTGCGGGTGTGCGCGGGCGGATCAGCCTCCAGAATCAGGCTCGGCGGCCGCCACGGCGTCTCCTTCTTGAAGTCGGACAGGCCGACGCCGCGGCTGGAGCAGAAGGTCGCGGGATCGTTCAGGACGGCATGGACCTCGGCATAGCGCGCTACGCCGTAGACGTTCCACTTGTCGAGATAGACCACCGGTCCCGTCTCGCGCAGCAGCTCGTGCGTGGGATAGGGGTCGGCGAAAAATTTCATGTCGAAGGGATCGACGTCGAGATGCGGAATGGCTGACAAACCATGCGTCGCTGGGGAGCCGATTGTGCTCATTGAAGTCCTCCCTCACTTTGATCTTGTGAAACGCGGCCGCATGCCCTTAGGTCTGCAGGCACCTTGCGAGTCAAAAATCCCGACATGCCGACGCCTTCGCCCCGATCCCGCCAGAGACCTGCGTCCGTCGAAGCCGGGCCGACGCTCGATCTCGATCGCTACGTCCCGGCGCTCATCACCTTCATCGCCAACAAGCTCTCGAACAGCGCGACTGCGTTCTATCAGCGGCAGTTCGGCGTCAACGTCACGGAATGGCGGATCATGTCGCTGCTGGCGATCGAGCCCGGCATTCCGGCCTCGCGCATCTGCCACGTGATCGGATTTGACAAGGGGCCGGTGAGCCGGACGCTGGCTGGCCTCGAGAAGCGCGGGCTGGTGTCGATCCGCACCGATCCCAACGACGGCCGCACTCATTCGATCTCGCTGACGGCAAAAGGTCGCGCCACCCATGACAAGGTGATCGTTGCAGCGCTCGACCGCGAACGGCGCCTGCTGTCGTGCCTCAACAAGGACGAGCGCGAGGTGCTGATCGACCTGGTCCGCCGGCTGCACGAGAATCTCGGCGCGGTGACCGGCAGCACCGAGACCTGACAGGCCGCGCGCCGGGCGCCGCCCCCCATCACCTCCGGGCATGCGCCGGCATCTGCCGACGGCAGCACTCCTGCCGAGCATCGTTTCCTCCAAGATCGGACGCAGCGGTTGCCCCGCCGTCGTCCTTGTTTGGAACGGTTCGCACAAATTAGTTGCTTAGGCAACAAAAGAATCATGCAGGATATTGCGGCAGAATGGCTGGCGTATTGGGCGTGGTGCTTCACTCCCTCTCCCCGTTCTTACGGGGTGAGGGGCCTCTCTCCACACGCGAGATCGGCGAAAGACCTGTACCCCCTCACCCGGATCGCAAGAGCGATCCGACCTCTCCCCGCAAGCGGGGAGAGGTAAAGAGGGCGCGAGCTCGGCCTGGATCAACGATGAGCTACAGCCCCACCCACTCGCCCGACGCATCGTCATTCAACCGCGTCACCGCATCCGCACGCCGCGTCAGCACGGCACGCTGGTTGATGTAGCCCTTGTCGGTGATCTCGCCGCCATCGACCGACGGCGGCTCGGCGAGCAGCAACGCGCGGGTGGCGTGGCCGGAGGAGTTAGCACCCTGCTGCTTCAGTTTTGCCAGTCCCTGCGCAATCGCGGCCCTGACCTTGTCATGCGCCAGCACGTCGTTCACGCTGGCGGCTTCGGGCAGACCGGCATGCGCGCGACAGGCGGCAATGTTCGGGAACACCAGGAAGCGCACGTCATCGCCGCCATGGCCGGCGACAACAATGTCCTGCGCGAGCGGCGCCAGCGCGGCGATGCCGGCAACGCGCAGCGTGCCGACGCTGACCCAGGTGCCGGAATTAAGCTTGAAGTCCTCGGCAACGCGGCCGTCGAAGAACAGGCCGCGCTCGGGCCGCTCCGCATCGGCGAGCTTCACGGCATCGCCAATCAGATAAAAGCCCTCCTCGTCAAAGGCCTGCTTCGTCAGTTCGGGCGCCTTCCAATAGCCCGGCGTGACGTTGGGTCCGCGCACGCGCACTTCCAGCTTGTCGCCGGAGGCGACGAGCTTCAACTCGGTGCCGGGAATGGGCACGCCGATATTGCCGGATCGTTCCGCGAGGAAATGGCAGTCTGCGGCGAGCGGCGACGTCTCCGTCGAGCCCCAGGCCGAAACCATCGGCAAGGCACGGCCGACGGTCTCGATGGAAAGCTGCTCCAGCGCATCCCAGAGATTCTGCGGTAAGGCGGCGCCGGCATAGAAGGCGAACTTCACCTCGCTGAAGAAGCGGCGGCGCAATTTCTCGTCGCTACGCAGCGCCGCGATCAGCATGTCAAAGCCGCGCGGCACGTTGAAATAAACCGTCGGCATCACGCTCTTCAGATTGGCCAGCGACGTCGCAAACAGGCCGGGCGCCGGCTTGCCGCCGTCGATATAGAGCGAGCCGCCGTTGCGCAGCACGAGATTGAAATTGTGGTTGGCGCCGAAGGTGTGGCTCCACGGCAGCCAGTCGAGAATAACGAGTTCGCTGCCGGCCTGCTTGAGGAAAGTCCAGGTCTGCGCCTTGGCCTGCTGGCTGGAGGTCAGCATCCGCTGGGTGTTGATCACAGCCTTGGGCGTGCCGGTCGAGCCTGACGTGAACAGGAACTTTGCGATCGTGTCAGGCGTCACCGCGGCGAAGGCTTTTGCGACGTCAGGCGTTTCAGGCGTTGCCGCAATGGTGCGGAAGGCGAGCGCATCGGCGTCGCCGGCGTTGCCACTGATGATCTGCGCCGTGTGTAGCGGCTTGATTGCAGCGAGCGCCGCCGCAAACGGCTTGGTGCTAGACACATAGATCGCGCCGGGCTCAAGCAGCGCGATCATGCTTTTCAGCTTGTCGAAATCCTTCGACATCAGCGAATAGGCCGGCGAGATCGCCGCCGAGGGCACACCGACATGCTGGGCGGCCAGCGCAAGCAGCGCGTGATCGATGCTGTTGTCGGAGAGAATGACGACGGGACGCTCAGCGCTAAGCTCCTGCGCCAGGATCCACGACGCGGCCGCACGGACCCGCCGCAGGGCACCCGCGTAGGTCATGGTGGCCCACGGCGTATCGGCGCTATCGCGCTCAGCGAGGAAGATCGCGTCAGGCGTTTGCCGCGCAAAATGCTCCAGCCAGTCGCCGATGCAGCGCGCGCTGTCGCGCAGGGGCTCGGGCGAGCGCAGCACGATGCTGCCGTCGGCGCGATGCTCGGCCACCGTCCTTGGCGTTGCGAACAGGCTCGAAGCCTCACCGCGTGCGGCTGACATCATGGTTTCCTCCTCGCCCGAAACAGGGTCGGCCCGCAGCCTCGTTCCGGGCTGCTTTGGTCATAATGTTGGGCAGGGCAATTGTTGTCGTCAACAACAATCTTCCGCTCGGCGCGCCGAGGCGCTAAAGTTGCAGGTGAGGAGACACGATGTGACAGCCAGCGCAGCCAGAGCCGATATCCGCCCCTCCCCCCGCAAACGCGCCGGCAACGGCACCGCGCGGCGGATCGACGCGGACGAGATCGGCCTCGACGCCCTGGTCGGCCACGCCGGCTATGCCGTGCGGCGCTTCCAGATCTGGATCTTCCAGGACTTCATCAAGACGCTCGGTGACGTCGACATCCGGCCGACGCAATATTCCGTGCTGACCGTGATCGGCGCCAATCCCGGCCTGTCGCAGATGGCGGTGGCCAAACGCCTCGGCATCGAGCGGGCGCGGCTGGTGCACCTGCTCGACAGCCTCGAGCAACGCAAGCTGGTGAAGCGGATCAAGTCCAAGGCCGACCGCCGCTCCCACGCGCTGCATCTCACCGCGCCCGGCGAGACCGCATTGGCCAAATTCAAGCGCCTCGCCGCCGAGCACGAGCGGCATGTCGAGGAGAAGATCGGCAAGGAGAACCGGGAGCGGCTGCTCCGGATCCTGGCTGACTTCACCTGATCCAGAACACCTGATCCAGAACTGCACACGATTTGGGCAGATGCCCGGAACAGGGCGCCGTCGCAGCTTGCTCCCTAGCCACAAAATCTCTCAAGTCCATGATCTCGCGATAATATCCGGGGCGACCGCGCTGCCCGGATAATGTACACAATGGCACATCGCTTGCTTCAATCCGGGTAAGACCTGTTGCCGGAGTTTTGTCACCATGGGGGCTGAGCAGCCTGAAACGATCGCCGCGATTGTGGCCGCGCATCGCGCGGGCACGATGACGCCGGCGCAGACGATCGCGCGGACCTATCAGCGCATTCGGGACCACAACGATCCCGCCACCTTCATCAGCCTGCGCGACGAGAAGGACGCGATCGCGGAGGCCGAGAAGCTGGCCGCGAAGGATGCCGCGAGCCTGCCGCTCTATGGCGTGCCGGTTGCGGTGAAGGACAATATCGACGCGCTGGGTTTTCCGACCACGGCAGCCTGCCCGGCTTTCTCGTTTACGCCGACCCATGACTCGACCGCGGTGGAGCGGCTGCGCGCCGCTGGCGCGATCATCATCGGCAAGACCAATCTCGACCAGTTCGCGACCGGCCTTGTCGGCGTGCGCTCGCCCTATGGCATTCCCAAGAATTCGATCCGCGATGATCTGATTCCCGGCGGATCGAGCTCGGGCTCCGCCGTGGCGGTCGGCGCGGGCCTCGTGCCGCTGACGCTCGGCACGGATACCGCCGGCAGCGGCCGCGTGCCGGCGATGCTCAACAACATCGTCGGGCTGAAGCCGAGCCTCGGCATGATCTCGACCGCGGGCCTCGTGCCGGCCTGTCGCACGCTCGACTGCATCTCCGTGTTCGCGCTGACGGTGGACGACGCCGCGCTCGCGCTCTCGGTGATGGCCGGCCCCGACCAGGCCGATCCGTTCTCGCGCGACCGGCCGCTCGGCGCGATCACGCCGTTCCCGGCAAACTTGCGCCTGGGCGTGCCGCGCAACGGGCAGTTGATCTTCTTCGGCGACAAGGAGGCTGAGGCCGCCTATGCCGATGCGCTGAAGCGCTGGACCGCGCTCGGCGCAACTTTGGTCGAGTTCGACCTCGAGCCGTTCTACGAGACGGCGCGGCTGCTCTATGAAGGTCCCTGGGTCGCCGAGCGCTATCTCGTGATCAAGAACCTGCTGGCGTCCGCCCCCGATTCAATTCACCCGGTGACGCGTGAAATCACCGCGGCCGGCGCGCGGCTGACGGCAGCCGACACCTTCTCCGCGCTCTACCGCCTGCAGGGTCTGCGCAAGATCGCCGAACGCACTTTTGCGAACATCGACGCACTGGTGCTGCCGACGGCGCCGACTGCGTATACGACCGCGCAGGTGCTGGCCAATCCGATCGAGCTCAACAGCCGGCTCGGCACTTACACCAATTTCGTCAATCTGCTCGACCTCTGCGGCCTCGCCATCCCGGCTTCGATGCGGGCCGACGGGATTCCGTTCGGCATCACGCTACTGGCGCCGGCAGGACGCGACGCGATGCTTGCAAGCATCGGCCGTGTGTTCCATGCGGATACGAAGCTGAGCGTTGGCGCGAAGGGCGTGGCGCAGACACCGCTCGCGCCGCTGCCGGCGAACGACGGCGACGAGATCCCGATCGCCGTTGTCGGCGCGCATCTCTCCGGCATGGCGCTAAATGGCGAATTGACGGCGCTGAACGCAAAGCTTGTCGAGGCGACCAGGACCGCGCCGGACTACAAGCTCTACGCGCTCAAGACCACGCCGCAGAAGCCAGGCCTGCTGCGCGTCGCGGCCGGCACGGGCGCGTCGATCGAGCTGGAGATCTGGTCGCTGTCCTCATCCGCCTTCGGCAAGTTCGTCAACGCGATCCCTGCGCCGATGGCGATCGGCACGGTGCGGCTTGGAGATGGACGGAGCGTGAAGGGATTTCTCGTCGAGCCGGAGGTGCTGGGCGAGGCGCGCGATATCACCGCGTATGGCGGCTGGCGCGCGTATATGAAGGAAGCCGCGACGACGTAGGTCTCGTGTCCCGGGCGCGGCGCATCACGCAGTGGTGCGCTGCTGAACCGGGACTCATGGCGACGACTGCGCATAATGGATAGATGGGTCCCGGCTCTGCGGAGCAGCGCTACGCGCTGCACCGCGTCCGGGACACGGTCTCGCTACACCGACACCGCGTAGATCTCATACTCCCCGCGCACCAGCTCGATATGCGCGCGCATCGCGGCGGCGGCGCCCTGCTTGTCGCCGCGCATGATGGCGACGACGACGCGGTCGTGCTCAGCCTGCGATTTTGCCAGGCGGCCGAGATTGCGGAACTGGGCGCGGCGGAACGGCTGCACGCGCACGCGGGTCGCCAGCGTGATCTCGGCGATATAGCCGTTCTGCGAGCCCGCATAGATCGCGTTGTGGAAGCGCTCGTTGACCTCGTGGAAACGATCGGGATTGCCGGCGTAGCTGAGCACCCGCAGCTCTTCGTGGACGGCCTCCAGGCCATGACGCTCGGCGGCCGACATGCGCTCGGCGGCAAGGCCGGCGCACAGCGCCTCGAGCTCTGCCATCGCCTCGAACATGCTCTTGAGGCGCTCGATCGACGGCCGCGCCACCACCGCACCGCGATGGGGCCGCGCCTCGACCAGACCGCTCGCTACCAGTTGCCGCAACGCTTCGCGCACCGGGGTCCGCGACACGCTGAAACGGCGCGCGATGTCGGTCTCGTCCAACGGTGCGCCGGGGGCGAGAGTTCCGCGCACGATCTCGTCGGCAAGCTGAAGCCGCAGCTCCTCGGCGCGCGTGACCTTGTGCACGCTGGGCTGCGCCCGGTCGACCCGTGGCACCACCGGCTCGGCCGGCAGCGTCCCGGGCGGAAGATCGTCAAGCGTCATACGGTCACGTCTCTTTCGACTCGTCGATGATGCTGACATGGGCGGCGACGACGCGCCAGCCCTCCGGGAAGCGAATCCAGGTCTGCATCTGCCGGCCGACCTTGCCGGGAGCCGTGTCGCGATAGAACAAGGTGGAGGCCACCGCCGTGTCGCGGCCATAGCTGGAGATCACCGTCTTGACGGTGCGGCGGTTGAGGCCGACCGGCGAGCGGCCGGCACGGAACCCGGAGATCGCCTCATAGCCGTAGAGGTTCTCGCCGATGCCGTAGCGCAGCGTGCGGGGATCGTTGCGGAACAATTCGCCGAGCACGGCGACGTCGTTGGTGACGAGGGCCTGCTCATAGCGCTCGAACGCGGCTTTGACTTCCGCGATCACATCGGGGAGATCGATCTCCATCTCAAATTCCTCTCAAAGTCCCCTTGGCGACGGCGCGGCGACCACGCCCATCTTCTCCAATGCGTACGCGACGCGCAACGCGATGTCCTCGCGCCAGGGCGCGCAAATGATCTGCACGCTGATCGGCAGCGGCTCGAGCGGCACCGGCACGGCGACCACCGGCAAACCGATGAACGAGATCGGCTGGGTGTGGATGCCGATGTTGGCGCGCACCGGAAGCTCGACGCCGTCGAGATTGAAATTGACCTGGCCGAGTTTCGGCGCGGTGCAGGGCGTCGCCGGCGCGAGCAGCACGTCGACCGACTTGAAGATCTCGGCAAACTGGGCGCGATACCAGCGGCGGAATTTTTGTGCGCGGTCGACCAGCGGCGCCGGCACCATCGCGCCCGCGATCAGACGGTCGCGGACCGCCGGATCGAAATCGTTCGGCCGCTTGCGCAGGCGGTCGAGATGCAGCGAAGCGCCTTCGGTGGTGGTGATGACGTAAGCCGCCGCGCGGGCGCGCGAGGCTTCGGGCACGTCCACGACGTCAGTCGCGCCAAGCGCCTTGGCGACGCGGCTGACGGCTTCGACCGCTTCCGGGAACACGTTCTTCTGGAAGTGACCACCGGCGATCGCGATGCGCAAATCCGAGACTGGATTGGCGAGCAGCGGCAGCGTCGGCTCCAACCCACGCGTCGTGCAGGCGCCGTCGTCGGCATCCGGGCCCTGCATCGCGTCATAGGCGAGCGCGAGATCGGTCACCGAGCGGGCGAACGGGCCGAGATGATCGAGGCTCGCAACGAACGGGAACGAGCGCGCCCGCGACAGCCGGCCATAGGTCGGCTTCAAACCGAAGATGCCGCAGAAGGACGACGGCACACGGATCGAACCGTTGGTGTCCGAGCCGAGCGCGATCGGCACCAGGGCGCCGCCGACGGCACTACCCGAACCGCCCGACGAGCCGCCAGTCATCCGCGTGGAGTCATGCGGATTGCGCGAGGGACCGTCATGGACGTTCTCGCCCGTAAAATCGTAGGCGTATTCGCCCATGTTAAGCGCGCCGACGAGGACGGCGCCCGCGGCTTCCATGCGCTCGATCAACGTGGCGTCGCGCCTGGATGGTGCGAGGTCGCGATTGATCTTCGAGCCGGCGCGGGTCGGAAGCCCAGCGACGTCGAACAGGTTCTTCACCGCGAAGGGCACGCCGGCGAGCGGGCCGACGTCTTTGCCGGCGGCGATGTCGGCATCGATAGCGCGCGCTTTCGCGCGGGCGCGCTCGGCGGTGACGTCGGTGAAGGAATTGAGGATGGTGTCGTGCTGCTTGATGCGCGCGAGCGCGGCTTCAGTGGCATCGAGCGCGGACATCTTGCGGCCCGCGACCGCACTCGCGATCTCGGCGGCCGTCATCTCTGGCTTGGCGGTCATGGCAGCATCAGGCCGTGAAGATCGGCGCCGGCTCGGTCTCGTCCGGCAGCGCGAATTCGTCGACGAGGCGGGCGAGCCGCAGCGAGACTTCGAGATTGGCGCGCACCGCGGGCCGCCAGGCCTCCTCGACCGGCAGCCCCAGCGCTTTCGATACGGCGTCGATATAGTCGTCCAGCGGCTCGGCCATCACTCTCTCAAGCTAATCTCAATGCATCGGCAGCGGCGGATGCGGGATCGCCGTCAGCAGCTCCTTGGTGTAGTCGTCCTGCGGATCGCTCAAAACCTTCTCGGAAGAGCCTTCCTCGACGATCCGCCCCGTCCGCATCACAATGACACGATCGCACAACAAGCGCACTACATTCAAATCATGCGAGACGAACAGATAACTCATACCTAGCCTCGCCTTGAGATCTTGAAGCAGGTTCAGCACGACGGCCTGCACCGAGACGTCCAGCGCCGCGGTCGGCTCGTCCAGGATGACCAGCTTCGGATGCAGCGCGATGGCGCGGGCGATGCCGACGCGGGCCTTCTGGCCGCCGGAGAGCTGGTGCGGGAAGCGATCCAGCAGATTGTGCGGCAGGCCGACCATGGTCGCCAGCTCCTCGCAGCGGGCGCGAAGCGCATCGCGGCCCTTGATGTCGCCGAGCTGCATGATGGGGTCGGCGATGGCGCGCGCGGCGGTGAAGCGTGGGTTGAGGCTGTCGGTCGGGTCCTGGAACACCATCTGGATGCGACTGCGCTGCGGCAGCCGGGCAAAGGCTGATGGAGCGATGCCGCCGATGTCCTCGCCGTCGAACTGGATCAGGCCCGAGGTCTGGTCGAGCAGCCGCATCACCATCATCGACGTGGTCGATTTGCCGCAGCCGGACTCGCCGACGAGGCCGACGCTCTCGCCATGGCCGATCGAGAAGCTGATGCCGTCGACCGCGCGGAACACATCGGGCTCGACCGGCGGCTTGCGGCCGAACAGTTTTCCGAGCGTGGCGGTGGCGCCCTGGCGGGGATATTCCTTGACGAGCTTTTCGATGAGGAGAAGGGGCGCCTTCTCCCTCTCCCCGCTTGCGCTGGCCTGCCCCTTCTCCCCGCTTGCGGGGAGAAGGTTGGGATGAGGGGGATTCTCCGCGCGCACGGTGCTAGGAGAGTCCCCCTCACCCGCCGCGCTTTGCGCGTCGGCCTCGCCCCGCGTGCGGGGAGAGGCGAAGGAAGCGGCGTCATCCTCCGGCAGCAAGTCTCTCAACGACACACCAAGCCGCGGCGTCGCGCGCATCAGCTTCTTGGTGTAGGGGTGCTGCGGGTTGGCGAAGATGTCGGCGGCCTTGGCGGTCTCGACGACCCGCCCCTTCTCCATCACGACGACGCGGTCGCAATAGGCGGCCGCGAGACCGAGATCGTGGGTGATTAGGATGGTCGACATCGCGCGTCGTTTTGTGAGCTCGACGATCAGGTCCATCACCGCCTTCTGCGTGGTGACGTCGAGACCCGTGGTCGGCTCGTCCGCGATCAGGAGCTGCGGATTGCAGGCGAGCGCGAGCGCGATGACGACGCGCTGGCACATGCCGCCTGACAGTTCGAACGGATAGGCATGGTAGCGCTCGCGCGGGCGGGCGATCTTGACCTGCTCCAGCGCCTCGATCGCCTTCTCGCCGTGATCGGCGACCTGCGCCTGCTGCACATGGGTGCGCAGCACGTCCTCGATCTGGTCGCCGACTTTCCGAATCGGGTTGAGCGCGGCGCGCGGGTTCTGGAAGATCATCGAGACTTCGCGGCCGCGGAGGTCGCGCATCTGGTCTTCGGTCGCGGCCTTCACGTCGATGCCGGAAAACATCACCGAGCCCTCGGCGATCTTGCCGGCGCGGTCGAGGATGCGCATCACCGCGTAGGACGTCACCGATTTGCCGGAGCCGGACTCGCCGACGATGGCGAGCGTCTCGCCCTTGGCGACGGAGATGTTGACGTGCTGCACGGCTTTCACGATGCCGCGGCGGGTCGAGAATTCGACCGTGAGGTCCTGGACGTCGAGCAGCGGCTGGGCGGTCATGGATGTGCTCCGTCACTCAAAGAGTTCGAAAACAACCCCATGTACAGTAGAATGACATTGGAATCATTGAGGAATTTTTGACGGAAATTTGCCATCACGTCCTCCGCTGGGGGTCGACGATGTCGCGGAGGCCGTCGCCGAGGAGGTTGAAGCAGAACACGGCGATCATCAGCGCGAGGCCGGGGAACAGCGCGATCCACCATTCGCCGGAGACCATGAAGCCGGCGCCTTCGGCGACCATGATGCCCCATTCTGCCGTCGGCGGGCGGACGCCGAGGCCGATGAAGGAAAGGCCCGCGGCATTGAGGATGGCGTAGCCCATGGTCAGAGACATCTGCACGATCATGATCGGCATGATGTTCGGCAGGATGTGCACCAGGAGGATACGGAATTCGCCGTTGCCGGACAGGCGCGCCGCCTGCACGAAGCCGGCGTTGCGACGCACGTTCGCCTCGGCGCGCGCGACGCGGGCGTAGAGCGGGAAGTTGACGATGGCGGTGGCCAGAATGATGTTCTGTACGGTGTTGCCGAGCGCTGCGACGATGCCCATCGCCAGCACGAACAGCGGGAACGCCATGATGGTGTCGGCGATGCGGCCGACGATGCGGTCGGTCCAGCCGCCGAAGTAACCGGCCGCGATGCCCGCGAGCCCACCCATCAGAAACACCAGCACGACGGAAGCGACGGCGATGAAGGTGTCGAGCCGCGTTGCCACAATGACGCGGCTGAAGATATCGCGGCCGAGCTGGTCGGTACCGAACCAGTGAGCGGCCGACGGCGGCTTGAGCGCTGCTGCGGTATCGGAGGCGAGCGGATCGTAGGGCACCACATAGGGGCCGAAGATCGCGGCGATCAGGATCACGATCAGCAATGCGAAGGCAAAGCCCGTGACCTTGTTTTCGCTCAGCACATAACGGGTCTGTTCGAGGACGGCAGCGAGGCCCGATGTCCGCGCGGGACCGACGGGTTCAACAGCAGGCGCAACAGAACTCATGAATGCCTCCTACCCTTCCAGCCGCACGCGCGGATCGATCACGCCATACAAAATGTCGATCACGAGATTGAGCAGCACGTACATCACCGCCATGGTCAGCACGAAGCCTTGCACCGGCGCGAAGTCCGACGAGATCAGCGCTTCCACCGCGTAGGAGCCGATGCCGGGCCAGGCGAAGACTTTTTCGACCAGCACGTTGGCCCCTAACAGGAACGAGAACACCATGCTGAGCGTGGTGATGACGGGCAGCATCGCGTTGCGGAAGGCGTAGGTGACGATCACGGTCGACGGCGACAGGCCGCTGGCGCGCGCGGTGCGGACGAATTCGGATGCGAGCACCGCCAGCATCGAGGCACGTGTCATGCGCGCGATCGGCGCCAGCGAGAAGATCGCGAGCGTCGTTGCCGGCAGGATCAGCTGACTCAGCGCCGAGCGGAACGCCTCGACATCGCGCGCGATCAGGGTGTCGATCAGATAGAAGCCGGTCACCGTCGGCGGCGCGCTGTAGAACACGTCGAGACGGCCGAGCGGCGCCGGCGACCAGCCGAGCTGGAAGTAGAAAAAATACACCAGCACCAGGCCGGTGAAGAACACCGGCAACGAGACGCCCGCTGTCGTCGTCACCCGACATAGATGGTCCACCCATGACCCTGGTCGTGTCGCCGCCAGCACGCCGAGCGGGATGGCAATGACGATCGAGACGATCAGGCCGAGCAGCGTCAGCTCGGCGGACGCCGGCAGGCGGTTGCGGATCTCGGCTGCGACCGGCTGGCCCGTCGTCAGCGAGTTGCCGAAATCGCCATGAGCGAGATCATTGGTGTAGCGGAAGAACTGCTCGATCAGCGGCCTGTCGAGGCCGAGTTTTTTCCGGATCTGCTCGACTGCTTCCTTGGTCGCGGCGGGGCCGGCGAAGTACGCGGCGGGATCGCCCGGCAGCGCGCGGGTGAGCAGGAAGGTGACGATGACGACGCCGATCAGCGAGGGAATCGCAAACATCAGGCGCTTGCCGATCATGGTCAGCATGGTGCTCGCTCCGCTCGCGCGAATGGCGAATAGCGAATGGCGAGTAGATAGTGGTTATCATCTATATCCATTGCTCATCCCTATTCGCTATTCGCCACTCCCTATTCGCCTATCATCACCCCTTCGCCATCGCGCGATAATCCAGCCTGCGGTGGAACCAGTACTGGTAGCCGCTGATGTTCTTCTGCATCGCGACGTTGACGAAGGGCTGGTACAGCGGGATGCGCGGGATGTCGGTGAAGGCGAGGTCGACAAAGCCCTTCACGTCCTTGTCGTAGGTCGCGGTGTCGCCGGTGGCAGCCGCGGTGCGCGCGCCGTCGATCAGCTTGTCCATCTCGGCCGACTTGTAGCTCATGGTGTTGAAGACGGAATTGTTGCCGTGATAGCACCAGTAGAAGAAGTACTCGGGGTAATCGAGCCAGCCCGAGAATACGTTCGTGAAGAGCGGCATCTCTTTCTTGTTCAGCTCGGTGCGCCAGTTGGCGCCGGGCACCTTGTTGATGGTGGTCTTGATGCCGATCTGCGCGAGACTCTCCTGCACCAGCACGCAGAGCGGCTCGTTGACGCCGGCGAAATTCAGGTCGAACGAGATCGTCGTCTCGAAACCGTTGGCGAGACCTGCTTCCGCCATCAGCGCCTTCGCCTTCTCGATGTCGGTGTTGTATTTGTGCGGCTGCGGCCAGGCGACCTCGGTCGGCTTGTCCGCAGGTGCGCCGAACATCGGGTTGGCGAGGCCGAACATCACCGCGTCCATGATCTTCTGGTAGGGCAGCGCATAGGCGACCGCCTGACGGACCTTCGGATTGTCGAAGGGCGGCTTGGTGACGTTCATGCCGATATACTGAATGCCGTTGGAGAACGGCAGCGACACGACGTTGAGCTTGCCATTGGCCTTCATCTCCTGGAAGTCTTTGTTCGGCAGCTCGTAGGAGATGTCGGCGTCGCCGCGCTCCAGCAACGCACGGCGGTTGCCGGCCTGCGGCACCATGCGCCAGATCACGCGCTTGATCTTCGGCAGCGGACCGCAAGCCCAATCCTCGTTGCGCTCCATGATCACTTCGGTGCCGGCGGTCCACTTCGTCACCTTGTAGGCGCCGGAGCCCGCGGTCTGCTGCTTGGTGAATTCCAGGCCCCACGGATCCTTCTCGCTGGAATTCTTCTTCACCAGCTCGGAATTGACGATGCAGGGCACGATCACCGCGAGATCAGGGACCGTCAGCCTGTCCTTCTTCAGGAAGTCGACGCGCACGGTGTGGTCGTCGATCACGACGAACTGCTCGGGTTTTGTGAGAGAGCCCGCGCTCATCTGGAAGGTCGGGAAGCCGCCGACGCTGACAGCGCGGTCGAGCGACCACTTCACGTCCTTGGCGGTGACGGGCGTGCCGTCGTGGAATTTCGCGTTCTTGCGCAGCTTGAAAGTGACCGACATGTCGTCGATCTTGAACTCTTCGGCGAGTTCGGGCTTGAACTTGTCGCGGTCGTAATAGGGCACGCCGCCGGGGCCGGTCTTCATTTCGTGGCTGATCAGGCGATCGTAGCAATTCCACGACACCTCATAGCCGGGCACGTTGGTGCCGACGCCGTGGATGTCGAGATTGTTGGGGCCACCTTCCGAGACGATCAGCAGCGTCTCCGAGCGCGCATCGGCATAGGCGGACGAGATCACCTGGGGCATCGCCGGAAGCGCCGCGCCCGCGGCCAATCCCGATACGGACTTGAGGAAATCGCGGCGCTTCATGGCTACTGCTCCAACACAAAGGTTTTTGGTTGGAACTGGCTTCGCAAGGTTCGTGCCAGAGCTTAACGGAAGCTTATTCCTCAGCTAACCAACTGGCATAACGAGGGATTTCGGCCGATCTCCCGATCTCGCGGAGGAGCGACACATCACTCGTTTGCATACAATGAGAGGCGATTGCTCAAAATTTATGCTGATGAAAGCGAAGGCCCGCTCATTAGGCGATGACAAGCGCCCAGGCCGTCATTCCGGGGCGATGCGCAGCATCGAGCCCGGAATCCATTGGGCCGCACCATGCGCGGGAAGATGGATTCCGGGCTCGCCGCTTCGCGCGTGCTCCGGAATGACGGAGGGATGAGAAGCGAAAGCGCTCACTCTGCCCAGATCAATTCCTGCAGCTCGCCCGGCTGCACGTGTCAGTGGCGCAATCAAGTCAAGGCGTGGCGCTGAGCCGTGCCGGACATCCGGGCGCGTGATCTCGATGGAGTCCCGAGCCGCCATCGGCACGTTGCTCAATTCTATACTCAGGACCTGCGTCGCGTCTGCCCTGCCGCGGAACAAGTTGCACCGGCACAGAGGAGGGCGTCACCGAGACTGTGGCCGAGAATGTCACGGCAACATCCGATACCGGGACCAATTCGAACTCCCGGAGTACGGCGCTCAGGAAATCCGTCAGCAGGTGTTCGGCCTTGTGGCGCCCGATACAGTGGCGCGCTCCTGCGCCAAACGGCATGGCGCTCACGATGGATTCCGCGGGCCGTTGCCGGGCGTGCTCCGCGGCGAAACGGCACGGGTTGAACCGCGGCGCGTCCGCGAAGAGCGTTTCGTTGAGGCCGACGGCAGTCTTCATCCACATCACGTTCGTCTTCGCCGGGATATGGATGCCCTCCACCGCGAGCGACGCGGTCCCGGAGATCTTCGAACTGAACGGAACAGGCGGGAAGAGGCGCATCGTTTCGTGGAGGATGTTCAGCACGAAGGCATCTGCGACACCCCTATCCGCGTCGCCGGCCTGAAGCACCAGGGCCCTGGCCTCGTCCTGCACATCAGGGTTACGGGACAGCAGATAGAGCGCCTGGGCCATCGTATAGCTCATGGCGTCGGTGCCTCCCGCGACCAGCGAGAGCAATTCCTCGACGCTTTCCTCGAGGCTCCAGCCGGCCTTGCCGGCAGGCGGCGTCATATTCAGGCTGACCAGCGTTTCCAGCACGTCCCGCGGTGCATCGCCTTCTCCGCGAGGCATCAAACGCCGTTGCAGCCTTCGCTGCAGCGCTGCTCCGAGATGGTCGAACAGGTAACGATACGCGGTTCTGGCGCGGCTCGCCCTGACCGGGAAAAGCCATCGCACGAAGAAAGGATGAAACGCCCGGAAGCTGATCGCTTCCTCAAGCTCTCCAATCGAGGCCAAATACATAGAGAGGTCGGATTGCTGATCCCAATCCTCGCCGCAAAGGAAAGTACCCAGGCTGTTCGCGCTCCAACGATGAAGGTCCGCCTTCAGGCTGCCGTGCCGCGTGGTCCCGGCGCGCCAGGCCCGAAGGTAGAGCGCTGAAATCTCCGCCGGCCGGGAAGCCCCCTGCTGCACGGCGCGCGGCGTAAAGTGCGGGTTCATCTGCTGCCGATGCGCCGTGTGCCGCTCTCCCCGCTTCAGCCCCATCAGGCTGCGGGGAAGCACGGTGCTGTCGGCAACGCGGTTCGAATCCATATCCTGACGCCCGAGCTCCTTCGGCGCCACCGAGAGCGAGACAAAAGGCGTGTTGCCCCACGCCATGTGGACCCTCACGACCGGGCCGTACTCCCGATGCAGCTCCACGAGCGCCCGATCCCGGGCGCCATGCTCATGGAGCAGCAGAGACCTGAGGCTGCCGAGGAAGAACTGCGGCTTCGGACCGGGAACGTGAGCGTATCGCCGAAACTCGCGCCACCGCAGCGCCATGCAGGCAGCCAGCAGTCCGAGCGGCGCCAGCGCTGCGAAGAACCAGGGTTCGGCGAAAGACAAAGCGGCCGCGACGGCTAAGCCGGAGCCAACGAGCACGATCGCGACAGCGAAGCCGTAGATGGACTTGTAGAGTTTCAGGAGGCTTGCGGTCGTCTTCATCGCCGGGTCCGCCCCAGCGATTGGAACGAAGAAGAAGTCCGACTCAAGCCGATTCCGGCCGGAACGGCTGTCAAGACAGCGATAGTGCGATGCGAGCGCATGATGATCGTCCTATTTTCGCGACGGGGTATCCTGACCAAAGCGCTCGCAACCGCAGCAATTGCGGTCGCGCGCATGATGATCTGCAGGAGTTGGCTAATGACCGGACGCTAGCGCGCCTCGTTCTTCACGCACGAGCTCGCGATCCCGCTCTCGGCGACGGCGGGCTTCATCGATCTCCCAGGAGGCCCAGACTAAGCAGGCCCCCAAGGCAAACTGAAATCAGCATGAGTAAAATGTTCGATCGCTAACGGTCTGGACGGGGGCGCCCCAAGCCGGCGCGCCCGTTGCTGTGCGCATCGTTGATCTCCGAATATCCCTACGGAGAGAAGACCAGTCTTCCCAACACCCGCACGGAATATCGCGCCACTTGATGCGCTTGGGTACTACCTGAAAAGGTGGTCCCGCCTCTTTTGTGCTCACCGAAGACCGGTGACCTACACGCTCTTCTGGCGACGACGGGATGATTGCTCACGCCAGATAGTCCCACGCCTGGTCGAACGGCCGACCGCTCACTCCGCCCAGATCAGCTCCTGCAATTCGACGAGATCATTCGCCCTGTCCTGCCAGCCCTCGATGCAGATGTGGCTGTTGAGGTCGCTGGCGTGATGCAGCAGCATCAGGGCCATCAGGCGCCGCCTGAGCGCGAAGTCCAGCGTCGTGTAGCCGAAACCTTCGAGCAGGCTGCGCACCCGCCCCGGCCGGCCCGCCGCCATGAAGGCGCTGGGGCCGAGCAGATCGTAGTCGCGCCATCCCGCCCGCACGTCGCCGAAATCGAACAGGCCGGCGAGCGACCATTCGCCGTCATCGCAGGCGAGCAGAAAATTCTCGGGAATGTATTCGCCGGTGAGGATCACCGGCGGTGCGTCCATCGGAATGAGCCGGGCGGCGTCACGCAGGAGATCGTCGAGGCCGGCCAAAAATTTCGGCGCAAGGCCGAGGCGCTCGTGCCTGGCGCGGCAACCCTGCATCTGCTTGCGCATGAAGTCGTCCCAGCGCGGCTCGATGCTTGCGAGCGGCCCGAGCGGCGCGCGCTGCACGGATGCGATGGTCTCGCCGATCTGGCGCAGCAGGCGCTCCTTCTGGCCCTCGGCCAAGGACGGCCAGGCCTCGGAGCCGAGCGTGCCTGATAGCCACGTGATGACGAGATAGGGCCAGCCGTCGCGCGTCCCTTCCGCGACGATCTCGGGGATCGGCAGATGAAGGCGGCCGGCAAGCTGTGTAAGCGAGCCGCGCTCGGAGACGAATTGCGCGCGCAGCAGCGGCGAGAAGATCTTCAGGATCAGGCGCTCACCGAGGCCGACCACGAGATTGGTACCGGTCGAGAACACATGCGGCGAGCTGGTATCGAGACCGTGGCCGCGCGCGATGTCGAGCGCGACCGGCAGCCATCGCGACCGGTCGGCGCGCAAGACACGGTAGGCCTCGAGGCTCGTCGACGCGGACATGCCCCAGGCGCCGGCCAAATCCGGCGGCAGCGTCTCCTCCATCACAGCGGCAATCTATTCCAGGACATCTCTATTCCAAGACATCCTTGACGCTGTTCCTGATGGTCGAGGGGACCGCATGCTCGGGGACTTCGATCGTCTTGGCGCCGCGCGTGATCCGGTAGCTGAACGCGTCGGCCTGGCCCGGATGGGCGGCAGGGACCTGCTTCGGATCGGCAAACAACGCGTCCACCGTCTTCCGATCGGCGGCCGACAGATCCGACACCGCCACTTCACCGCGGCTCTTGAGGTGAGGCCCGCCGAATCCGGCGAAGCCGCCGACGCGCTCGATCTTCAAGCGATCCACGCTTGCTTCCTTTCGCTGGCCGGAGCCACGCTCCGTTGGAAGCGGAACGGGGCTCCAGATCTTGTCTTGACGCGTTCTCTCGGCGCGAACCGGTGTCGACGTCGCGCGAAAACGCTTCTACAGCCCGACCTTGGTCCATCCTGCATTGACGGCGGCGTAGACGGCGGCATCGCCAGGATACAACGTGTGGGCACCCTGCCGGGTCCTCGCCGCGAACGCCTTCATCGTCATATTCGGCGTCGGCCCGAAGCCGGTGAGCGAATGATACCACACCTGGCCGATCTTGGCCCAACTGTATCCGCCAAGGTTGGTGCAGGCCGTGTAGAAGGCGAGATTCGGCGGACCGCTGGAGTAGTGCGGATCCATGCCCGGCGTGATCTGGGAGTATTTGGTCGGCTGCGGCGCCAGGCAGTGCTTGGCGGCGGGATCGCCCATGTCGCGCAGGCAGGTATAGCCCTGCTTCTTGGCCGCCGGGCCCATGATGTCGCGCCCGATCAGCCAGTCGGCCTTCTTGACGTCCTGCTTGGCCTCCCACTGCCGGAACATCGAGCCGAAGCAGTCGGAGACGCTCTCGTTGAGCCCACCGGCATCGCCGCTATAGGCGAGCTGGAGGCTGTGCTGGGTCACGCCATGGGTCAGCTCGTGGCCGATGACGTCGTTGCCCTTGGTGAAGTCGATGAAGATGCTGCCATCGCCGTCGCCATAGATCATCTGCGAGCCGTTCCACATCGCGTTGTTGTACTTGTCGCCGAAATGAACCGACGACATCATCGTCATGCCGTGATCGTCGATCGAATTGCGGTTGAAGACCTGCTGGTAGAATTTGGCCACCTTGGTGGTCTGGTTGAAGGTGCGCTTGACCGACGCATCCGAAGACGTCTTCGGCCTCGCTATGGGCGTCCCCGGCAGCGTCTGCGTGTGCTTGCAGTCGTAGACCGTGACGGACGGCGCCGCCGCCAGCGTGACGAGCCCGCTGGCGCGCGCCGCGGCAACGCTGGTCAGGCGCGCGGCCTGGTTGCGCAATTCGCGCAGTTCATGGCTGATCTGGACGGTGTCGACGAGTTGCTTGCGAAGCGGAGCAGACAGCTTCTTGTCCTGCGAGAGCCTGGTCAGAACGTCGTTCGGGATAATGCAACATGCGCATGTCATTGACGATCTCCAATGCAGTTTCCGAAAAATGGATGGATGAAACGACCTCACGATCTTCCTGCCGGCAGCGGCAAGCGTCGGCGCCAGAGCCTGGCGCCACGCGTTTGCGATTATCGCAGGATCACGGCCCGTTGAATGTGATATCGAACACACTTTCGGGTTGCGGTCGGAGATGCTGATGAAGAAGGGGCGCGCGTGGTGCGCAAGCGGCTGCGCTTATCGCTCCGGACTTGCGCGCTCGAACTGGCGCAGCAGCTTGTTGCCGCGCTCGGCGGCGGCATCGAGCGCGGCTTGCGCGCTCTTCTGGCCGGTGAAGGCCTGCTCGAGCTCGTCCTCGATCGCACCGCGGATCAGCACGAAGGAGCCGAGCCGGATGCCCTTCGAGTTTTCCGTCGGCGGATGCAGCGTGATCTCCTCGAAGGAGATCACCGAGCCCGGATTGCGCTCATAAAAACCTTGCGCGCGCGTCAGCTCGAAGGCGGCACGGGTGATCGGCAGATATCCGGTGTTCTGGTGCCAGGCGGCCTGCACGCCGGGCTGCGACAGATAGGCGAAGAAGCGCGCCACGCCCTTGTATTCCTCGCGCGGCCGGTCGCGCAGCACCCACAGCGTGGCGCCGCCGATGATCGAGTTCTGCGGCGCGCCCGCCACGTCAGGCCAATACGGCATCATGCCGTAGCCGATCTCGAATTTCGAATTCGCCTTGATGTCGGCGCGCGTCGCCGAGGAGCCGATGAAGATGCCGCATTCGCCGTTCTGGAAGCGCGGCTCGGCCGATTGCCCGCGTCCGCTATAGTCGAACAGTTTCGTCTTTTGCCAATCGCTGAGCTGGGCGATGTGCTTGACGGCGACCGGATTGTTGATGGTCAGCTCGGCATCGAGACCAGCAAAGCCGTTGGTGCGCGTCGCCAGCGGCAGATTGTGGAAGGCGGAGAGGTTCTCGATGTGGATCCAGGACGGCCAGGACGTGGTGAAGCCGCACACCGCGCCGCGGTCGCGCAGGCGCTTTGCCGCCGCGCCCAACTCCGGCCAGGTCTTCGGCGGCGCCTCCGGATCGAGGCCGGCGTCGCGGAACATGGTCTTGTTGTAGTACAGGATCGGCGTCGACGAATTGAACGGGAACGACAGCAGATTGCCGGCCGCATCGGTGTAATAGCCGGAGACGGCGGGAAGATAGTCGTTGAGCGAGAACGGCTCGCCCTGGTCGCGCATCAGGCTGAACACCGGATAGATCGCGCCCTTGGCCGCCGTCATGGTGGCGGTCGCGACCTCGTTGACCTGGACGATCGCGGGCTGGCTGCGCGAGCGGAAGGCGAAGATCGCCGCCGTCACCGTCTCGGTGTAATTGCCCTTGTAGGTGGGCACGATGCGATAATCGGACTGCGAGGCGTTGAAGTCGGCGGCGAGCTTTTCGAGCTGTTTGCCGAGCTCGCCCGACATCGCGTGCCACCAGGCGATGTCGGTGGCGGCGTGCGCCGGGGCGGCCAGCGTGAGAGCCGCGAAGGCGGCGACGATTCGCACCAGGCGTAATGCTGAGGTCACGATGGCTCTTCCCACCTCGCGCCGAAAAAGGCGACCAGCGCCTGCTTACGGCGCGGCCCTGCCGGTTTCAACCGGGAATGACGTCCGGCCGCGCCGCACAATCATCCAGTGATCACCCCTTGGGCCCCGGGGCGGGATGGCCTTCCCTTAACCATCTGCTAGATTGCATTGAACCTTTTGGTCCCGCCATAGACTCCACCACTGAGGGGTTGAGTGTGCCAGTGTTGAGCCGTGCCGAACTCTCGCGGACCGGGGTGATCTTCGTCGCGCTTCTGCTCGCCATCGGCGCGACGAGCGCCGTTGCGCGCGAATTCCGCGCCGCCGACACTCAGACCGAGGATTACCCGACCGTGCAGGCGCTGTACTACATGGGCGCCCTGATCGCCGAGCGCACCGGCGGCCGCCACGAGGTCAAGGTTTTCCACTCCCGCCAGCTCGGCGAGGAGAAGGAAACCATCGAGCAGACCCGGGCCGGCGCTATCGACCTCAACCGGACCAATGTCGCCCTGATCGGCAATTTCGTTCCGGCGATGAACGTGCTCGCCATGCCGTTCCTGTTCCGGTCCATCGAGCACATGCAGAAGGTGCTGGACGGGCCGATCGGCAGCGAGATCCTCGACAGCTTCGAACCCTACGGCTTCGTCGGGCTCTGCTTCTACGATTCCGGCGCGCGGTCGCTCTACAATGGCGTCCGTCCGGTCAAGAGCGTGGCCGACCTCAAGGGCCTGCGGATCCGGGTGCAGCAATCGGAGTTGATGAGCGAGATGATCCGCGCGCTCGGGGCCGAGCCGGTCGAGATGCCCTATGGGCAGGTGCTCGCCGGGCTCGCCAACCATCTGGTCGACGGCGCCGAAAACAACTGGCCATCTTTCGTGACGACCGACCATTACAAATATGCCGGCCATCTTGCGCTCACCGAGCACACGATGAGCCCCGAAGTGCTGGTGATCTCGCTGAAGGCGTGGCGGAGCCTGTCGGCCGACGACCAGCAGATCTTCCGCGAGGCCGCCGCGCGCTCCAGCCGCTTCATGCGCGAGAAATGGCGCGACCTCGAGCAGCAGTCGCAGCGCAAGGCGACCGAAGCCGGCGTCACCATCGTCAGGGATATCGACCGCAAGCCGTTCGAGGACGCGATGGCGGCGATCTACACCAAGGCCGGCCGCGATCCCGCCGCGGCCGCACTGATCGAACGCATTCGCAAGGTGGAGTAGGCCCGGTTGGCTGCGCTTGGACACAGCGAGCACGCGGACAGGCCGCCCGGCCCGATCGGGCGGCTGCGCGCCCGCCTCGTCGGCGCGCTCCGCGCAGTGCCGATCCGCTGGCGCATCCTGTCGATCGCGGCGCTGAACTCCGCCGTGGTGATCGTGCTGGTCGGGCTGATCTGGAACGGCTCGCAGGTGCTCGGCTCGGCCTGGGACGACGTACGCCAGGTCCGCGAATCCGACCGCATCCTGGCGCTGCTCGAAAGCGAGACCGGGCGGCTGCAGAACCTGATCCACCGCTACATCAACCAGCCGAGCCCGGACCTGTTCGCCGAGATCCTGCTGCTGCGCGAGGCGGTGCTGGGCACGCTGACCAACCGCGCCGCCAAGGACCCGATGCTGGCGGGCTCGGTCGAGGAGCTGGAGCGCACCACCGACCGCTTCCTCAACGGCTTCGGCGAGTTGCGCAGCGTGCAGGCCACCATTGCGAAGACTTATGAGGACCAGGTGCAGGGCCCGGCCAGGGACATGGCCGGCCTTTATTCCATCATCGAAGGCGCTACCGGCCATCGCGACGCGCTGATCTGGCCCTCGCTCGGCAAGTCGCGCGAGGCCTTCACCGCGATGCTGGTCGCGGCCAACTCGTACTATCTCTCGCTGTCGCCGGGCGCGGCCGACGACGCGCGCCGCAACACCGAGACGATCGAGAAGACCATTCCGGTCATGATCGATCTCGCCGACAACGACCTGCAGCGCATGGCGCTGCAGCGGCTCGGCGCGCGCACCGCCGCGCTGCGCGAGGGTTTTGCAAAACTCTCCGAACAGCTCACGAGCCGCACCGAGCTCTTGCGCAACACCATCGACGCCAGCCAGGCCGAGGCGATCGGCGCCATCGACGACCTCTCGACCAAAATGCGCCAGCGCGAGCAGAAGGCGCAGGAGACGTTCGACCGCACGCTGGCGGATATTTCGCGGCGCGTGTTGTCGATCGCGGTGATCTTCCTCGGCATCATCCTCACCGCCGGCGTGCTGATCGCGCTCTCCATTCGCCTGCCGCTGCAGCAGATCATGGCGGCGATGCGCGCGATCACGCTCGGCGATCTCGACCGCGAGGTTGTGGGCACCAAGGCCCGCGACGAGGTCGGCGCCATGGCGCGCGCCGTCGAGGTCTTCCGCGAGAACGCGATCGCGAAGCGCGAGACCGAGGACGAGCTGCGCGCGTCCAAGGAGAAGGCCGAGAGCGCGCTGCTCGAGCTCAACGCCGCGCAGCAGAATCTGATCGACGCCGAGCGGCTCGCAGCGCTCGGCGGCCTCGTCGCCGGCGTCGCCCACGAGGTCAACAACCCGATCGGCATCAGCCTCACCGTTGCTTCGAGTTTTGCCCGGCGCAGCGAGATCTTCGAGGCCCAGCTCAAGGGCGACGGCGGCCTGCGCCGCTCGCAGCTCGAGGAGTTCGTGCAGTCCTCGCGCGACGCCTCGCAGCAGCTCGTCGCCAACCTCACCCGCGCCGGCGAGCTGATCCAGTCGTTCAAGCAGGTCGCGGTCGACCGCTCCCATGCCGAGCGGCGGCAATTCTCACTCAGCGAAGCCACCGACCAGATCATTGCGAGCCTGCGGCCCGTGCTGAAGCGCTCGCCGATCACGCTCCAGGTCGACGTGCCCGAGGGGCTGCTGCTCGACGGCTATCCCGGCTCCTACGGCCAGATCCTGACCAATCTGTTCCTCAATGCCGCCAACCACGCCTTCGCCGACGGGCGCGCCGGCACCATCACGATCTCGGCACGGCCGCGCGGGGCCGACGACATCGAGATCATCTTCACTGACGACGGGGCCGGCATGACCCCCGACGTGCAGCGCCAGGCCTTTGACCCATTCTTTACCACCCGGCGCAATGAAGGTGGCACGGGACTCGGCCTCCATATCGTCTATAACCTAGTCACCCAGCAGCTCGGCGGTCGCATGATGCTGGAATCCAAGCTGGGACAAGGCACTACATTTCGCATTATCATGCCCCGCGTCGCCAAGGGTGGCGCGCCAAGCACAGAGACTGACGGGACTTCTCAATGGCCGAACAGGACGATGTCCTCCACCTGATCGACGACACTGGTACTGCGTCGGAGGATACCAATGCCCGCAAATGGAAGATCGCCGTCATCGACGACGATCCGGCCGTGCATGACGGCACGCGTTTTGCGCTCTCGGATTACAGCCTGAACGGCCAGAACCTGGAGATCCTGTCCGCCCATTCCGCGGCGGAAGGCCGCAAGCTGATGGCCGCGCACAACGACATCGCCGCGGTGCTGCTCGACGTCATCATGGAGACCGACGTCGCCGGCCTCGAGCTGGTCGAATACATCCGCAACGAGCTCAAGAACGAGACCGTGCGCATCATCCTGCGCACCGGCCAGCCCGGCCAGGCGCCGGAGCGGCGCGTGATCGTGCAGTACGACATCAACGACTACAAGGCCAAGACCGAGCTCACCGCCGACAAGCTGTTCACCTCGCTGACCGCGGCGCTGCGCTCCTACCAGCAGCTCGAGCGCATGGTGCAGACGCGGCGCGGCCTCGAGATCATCATCGATGCGGCCTCGACGCTGTACGACTTCAAGTCGATGCAACGGCTCGCCGAAGGCGTGCTGACCCAGCTCGCCTCGCTGCTCAATGCCGATTGCGCCGGTATACTGGTCCTGCGCGACAATGGCGGCATCGACCCCGAGCTCTCGGTGCTTGCGGGGAGCGGCTGCTACAGCCGCTTCATCGGCACGACATCATCCAAAGCGCTCGACCCCGATTTGCGCGCGATGGTCGAAGCCGCCTTCCAGGGCCGCAAGAACGAGTTCGCCGACCACCGCAGCGTGATTTACTTGCGCACCGGATCCGGCCGCGAGGTCGTCGTGCTGCTCCAGGCCGAGCGCGAATTGTCCGAGACCGACCGCTCGCTGGTCGAGATCTTCTCCTCCAGGCTCTCGATCGCCTTCGACAACGTCATCCTCTACCAGCAGCTCCAGGACGCCAACACGCAGCTCGAAGACCGCGTCGCTCAGCGCACCCGCGCTTTGATGCAGGCCAACCGCCGGCTCTCCGCGCAATGGCTCCGGCTGCAGCGCGCCAACGGCTTCAAGAACGAGATTCTGGGCACCGTCGCGCATGATCTGAAGAACCCGCTCGGCGTCATCCTCGGCCGCACCGAGATGCTGAAGGAGCTGATCTCGACCGGCGCCTCGTCCGGCGGCGTGGTCTCCCAGGTCGACCACATCCGCGACGCCACCAAGCGCCTGACCACGATGGTCGATCATTTGATCTCGGACGCGATGGCCGATGCCTTCGACATCACCATTCGCCGCGAGCCGGTCGACGTCGCGGCGCTGGTCAAGGAGGTCGCCGATGCCAACCAGCCGCTCGCCGTCAACAAGCAGCAGGCGATCAGCGTCACCGCGCCGTCCAACATCGTCACCATGTGCGACACCGACCGCATCCGCGAGGCCATCGACAATCTCATCAGCAACGCCATCAAATACTCCCCGATCGGCGGCAAGATCGGCATCGCCGTCAGCCATGAGGGCAGCGAGACCATCGTCCGCGTCAGCGACGAGGGCGCCGGCCTGTCACCGGAGGATCTCGGCCGCCTGTTCGGCCGTTTCCAGCGGCTGTCGGCGAAACCGACCGCCGGCGAAAGCTCGACCGGGCTTGGGCTGTCCATCGTCAAGCGTATCATCGACATGCATGGCGGTGAGGTGACGGCCGACAGCGACGGCCCCGGCAAGGGCTCGACCTTCACCATCACCCTCCCCGCGACCGAGATGCCGTGATGACCCAAAGCCAGCACATCATGATCGTCGACGACGAGGCCCCGGCCCGGGAGATGGTCGGCGATTACCTCAAGATGCACGGCTTCACCGTGACGCTGTGCGACGGCGGCAAGTCCTTGCGCGCCGCGATCCAGGGCAGCATGCCCGATCTCGTCGTGCTCGACCTCAACATGCCCGAGGAAGACGGCCTGTCGATCATCCGCGACCTCAAGAGCCGCATCAACGTGCCGGTCATCATGCTCACCGCGACGGCGAGCCCGATCGACCGCGTCGTCGGGCTCGAGCTCGGCGCCGACGATTACGTCGCAAAACCCTGCGAGCTGCGCGAATTGATGGCGCGCATCCGCTCGGTGTTGCGGCGGAGCACGCCCGCGAAAGTCGCCGCGGCTGAAGCGGCGCCCGCGAAATCGGACAAGGACCAGCTCGTCCGCTTCGGCACCAAATGGCTCGACCTCGAAGCCCAGGCGCTGCGCGACGACGAAGGCAACGAGCATCCGCTGACGGCATCCGAGTTCGGGCTGCTGAAAGTATTCGCGGCCAATCCGAAGCGCGTGTTGTCGCGCGAGCGGCTGCTGGAGCTCGCCAATGCGCGCGACGCCGAAGCCTTCGACCGCGCGGTGGACCTGCGCATCATGCGCATCCGCCGCAAGATCGAGCCCGATCCGGCAAAGCCGGCCGTGATCCGCACCATCCGCGGCGGCGGGTATTTGTTCTCGCCGGCGGGCGAGAAGGCGTAGGGGCTGGGCGGCGAAGCACGGTGCCGTAGCCCGGATGGAGCGCAACGCAATCCGGGAGGGCTGTATCCGCGGATGAAGCTGCCCCGGATTTCGCTTCGCTTCATCCGGGCTACAGGGCGCAAGCCGGCGTAGGGAGCGAGCGCCCCGAGACGACGGCCATGGGTGCCGCGCGACCGAACGCAATCCCCCCAAATACGTTCCCGGCGTCTTCGCCCGCCGCCAAACTCCCACCCCCGTATTTTCCGTATATTGAAATTCCACAACTTTTTGCCCCGAATGTTTCGTTGCGGCCTGTCCGACGAAACAATTTGGCAGCGCACGAAACCATTTTCCGCTTTTCGTGCAGACGTCCCGAAACGATGGCTGATTAACACTTTGGCTCAAGGAAACGCCGCTCGGTTGCGGCGCTACGGGGAGCTAAGTCAATGCCGAACGTCATCGCCATCAACGCCCAGGCCAGCCAGAGCATCATTGCCGCTCAGGCGACTTCGGACGACATGCTTCTGGAAAGCATTGCCGACGGCAACCGGACGGCCATGCACATCCTCTATTGCCGGCACAATGTGCGGGTCTATCGCTTCATTCTGCGCATCGTGCGCGACGCCACCACGGCGGAAGACCTGGTCAGCCAGGTTTTCCTCGACGTGTGGCGGACCGCCAGCCAGTTCCAGGGCCGCTCGCAGGTTTCAACCTGGCTGCTCTCGATCGCCCGCTTCAAGGCCCTGACCGCGATGCGCCAGCGCCGCTTCGAGGACATCGACCAGGAAGACGTGCGCCAGATCCCTGACGATTGCGACACGCCCGAGACCTCGCTGGACCGCAGCGACACCAGCGCCATCCTGCGCGCCTGCGTCGCAAAACTGTCGCCCGCGCATCGCGAGATCATCAACCTCGTCTACTACCACGAGAAGTCGGTGGAAGAGGTCGGTCAGATCATCGGCATCCCCCAGAGCACGGTGAAGACCCGGATGTTCTATGCCCGCAAGCAATTGGCCGATTTGCTTAAGGGCGCCGGCGTCGATCGCTTCGCCGCGTAAGGGAAATGATTTCAAAGGGATAGGGCCTAGTTTCTGGCCCTATCCCCGGACACGGAAGCGTTACCGCCGACGAAACAATTGAAACAGACGACAACATCAGGCGGAAAAACTCCTCCCCTATAAAGCTCACATACGGTTTCGTTAAACCTCCCAAGACCTCCAGCGACCCGGACGATGCCCCCGTCCGGGTCGTTTTGTATTTGGGGGGCTGCGTGGTAGCGCCACCCCGCAGGTCGTTTGCGGATAGCAGGCCGCCCGGAGTGAGGCGGGCACCGCTCTCTCATTCCCTCCCGCCTTGCGGGGGAGGGGCAGGGAGAGGGGTGCCACACGGGGATTCTCTCGATTCGTGCTCGCGACCGCAGGGGATGGACCATTTCCTGGGCTACCCCTCTCCCCCGCCCTCCCCCGCAAGGAGGGAGGGAGCGCACCGTCTGTGCGGCTAACAGGATTGCCTCGCAGAGCCGCCTGCTGCCTCCCCCGTCACGAACACGTGACACCGCGTAACGATCCGCACCCCCATTCCGAACTGCCCTCGTGACCTCCTTCACGAGTGCTCCATGCTCGAACTTCTCTTCGCCCTGCTCGCCGGCATCCTGACCATCGCCGCGCCCTGCACGTTGCCGATGCTGCCGATCCTGCTCGGCGCCTCGATCGGGCGCGCGGGGCATTTGCGGCCCGCGATGATCGCGCTTGGTTTCGTCGTCTCCTTCTCCGCGGTCGCGCTGCTGCTCGGCGCGCTGACGCGGCTGTTCGACTTCGATCCGAATGTGCTGCGCGAGGCGGCTGCTATCCTGCTGCTCGGTTTCGGGCTGCTGATGCTGTGGCCGGCGCCGTTCGAATGGCTGTCGATCCGGCTCAATGGCTGGCTCAATTTCGGTAACGCCGACACCACTCAGCACGAAGGCGCGCTCGGCGGTCTCGTCCTCGGCACCACGCTCGGCCTGATCTGGACGCCCTGCGCCGGGCCCGTGCTCGGCTCGATCCTGACGCTGGTCGCGACCTCGAAGAACCTGGCCTGGGCCGGCACGCTGCTGGTCGCCTACGCCATCGGCGCGGCGATCCCGATGCTGGGGATCGCCTATGGCGGACAGGCCGCGACCACGCGCGTGCGCAGCCTCGCGCGGATCTCGCCGCGGCTGCAGCAGGGCTTTGGCGTGGTCGTGATCGCCTTCGCCGTCGCCGCCTATTTCCAATACGACACGCTGATCGTGGCGTGGCTCACCGGCTTCTATCCCACCGGCCAGATCGGCCTGTGATCATCCCTTAATCTTCACCGGAGGACGCTTCCATGAATTTCAAACTGCTCGCCGTATCTACCGCGCTGGTCGGCATGGCCGTCACCGGCGCCGTCATCCCCGGCATCTGCGACGAGGCCGCGCGCGCCACGCCCGTGGTGACCGCCGCCGCAAGCCGGCAGACCGCGCCCGACTTCACCGGCGTGACCAACTGGTTCAACTCGAAGCCGCTGAGCCTTGCTGATTTGCGCGGCAAGGTCGTGCTGGTCGATTTCTGGACCTATGGCTGCGTCAACTGCGTCAACACGCTGCCGCACGTCACCGATCTCTACGCAAAATACAAGGACAAGGGCCTCGTCGTGGTCGGCGTACACACGCCGGAATTCCCGTTCGAGCGCTCGGCCTCCAATGTGCAGGCCGCACTGAAGCGCCATGGCATCACCTATCCGGTGGCGCAGGACAATGACTCCAAAACCTGGGACGCCTACAGCAACCGGTACTGGCCGGCGCAATACATCATCGACCAGAACGGCAAGATCGTGTTCCAGCACGAAGGCGAAGGTGGCTACGAGCAGATCGACCGCACCGTTGCCGGGCTGCTCAACGCCAACAGCTGATCCCGCACGGACATCGGGCGGCTGGTTTCAGATGCCGCCGTTGTTGCTTGACTCCACGGATCCGTCCGTGGAGTTTCGCCGCATCGGAATCAGCCGCCCGCAATGGACGCCGCGCCCACCAGCACCGACATTCGCCTTCGTGAAGGCTCCTCGATCGCACAGCGGCTGGTCATGTCCGCCTTTGCGGCCGCGGTCGCGCTGTGCTTCACGCCCGGCCTGTTCACGCACGACACCCTGGAGATCGTCATCTCCGTGGTCGCGCTGCTCGTGGGCGCCGGGTTCGTCGTCGGCATCATGATGGCGCCGGCGGTGGTGTGGATCATCACGCCGGACGAGATCCTGATCGGACATCAGCGTCCGTTCGGGAAGCTGCAGACGCGGATCGTCGCGAAGGACGACATCACGGGATTGCAGGTTCCCGGCAGCAAGCGGGTGAAGGCCCGCTTTCAGCTCGTCTTCTCGCTGGCCTCTGGCGAGCGCCTGACGTCGCCGCCGATCTCCGATGTCACCCATGTTCGCGACACCGTGGCGCGGATCGCCGCGCAGTTCGACGTCCCCAATTTCGAGGCCCCGGTCAATCCGCTCGATGCCAGCAATCCCGAGATGCATCTCGGCGAGCCGCTCGAGGCGTTTTCCACGCGGGATATCCGGATCGTCGCGCTGATCGCCGTTGCCTTGTCCGCGGTGCCCTACGCCTACAAGCTCTGGCGCGGATGGCCACCCACCCATGTCGACATCCTGCTGCTTCCGCTCGGCGCACTCGCCGCATTCGCGGTTTACCGATACGCCAACCTCGTCACCGGCTCTTTCTGGATCATCCGCGAGGGTGATATTCGCGTCGAACGGCTGTGGGGCGACGGCAGCCCGCGCGCCGATCACATCGAGGGGCCCGAGGTGAAGACCATCACCGTCGACCGTCGCGGCCGCTCCGAGGACGAGCACTGCATCGTCACGATCCGCCTGCGCTCAGGACGGCGGTTTCGCAGCCCCCGCATCGGCTCGCGGCTGGAGGCCCGCGCCGTCGGGACCGAAATCGTCCGCCGGCTCGCGATCGCGCCGGAGAATAACAAGATCTAGACGATGACGCGATGAGACTCGACTAGCTCCTCGCCTGAGGTCCGTTTCCTCCCCCACAAGGGCCCACAAGGGGGAGGGAACGGAGAGAGCGCTGGGTTGGCCAAGCTCGATTGGACTTCAATCCATCGCGCTCAAGAATGCCTTATCCCGTGGGCGATGCCGCAATGTAGGCTTTTCGCGCCATCCCCTGTTTGTGGCATTGCCAGGGGCCCGTCAAAAAACCAAAGCATTCTCGTGACATACCTGCCGGGCGCGCCATCAACTTGCCATGAACATGCCCCTGAGATTTGATGGTTCCTGATGATTTGCGCTGTGGCAGCGGGGAGAGCTTCTCATGACCGATTTTCGTCGCCTGACCGGGATGCTTGTGGCGGCTTCCGTCGCGGCTTTGAGCCTGGTTCTGTCCGCCCCCTATGCCGCTGCGCAGCAGCCTGACCGCGGCGACGAGCCGGGCCTGATCGCCGACGACAGTTACCAGCTCGACCCGGAATGGCAGAAGCAGGTCGTCTACTTCCGCACCACTGAAGCGCCGGGCACGATCATCGTCTCGACCGCCGAACGGCACCTCTATCTGGTGCAGCCGGGCGGGCGCGCGATCCGCTACGGCATCGGCGTCGGCCGCGACGGCTTCCAGTGGCAGGGACTGGTGCAGATCACTAACAAGAAGGAATGGCCGGACTGGACGCCGCCGGCGGAGATGATCCAGCGCCAGCCCTATCTGCCGCGCTTCATGGCCGGCGGCCCCGGCAATCCGCTCGGCGCCCGCGCGATGTATCTCGGCACCACCGTCTACCGCATCCACGGCACCAACCGCCCCGACACGATCGGCACCAAGGTGTCGTCGGGCTGCTTCCGCCTCGTCAACAATGACGTTGCCGATCTCTACGATCGCGTCCCTGTCGGCACCAAAGTCGTCATCCGGCAGAAGCCCGAGCTCTAAGGGCTCTCGTCCGGGCATGGTCTCCCCGACCATGCTCCCTCGCCTTTCCCAAGATTCCTTTTCCCGATTTTTCGAGAGAGCAACATGATGCGCACATTTCGAGGCGGCCTGCTGATCGGGCTCGCGGTTGCCGTGCTGGTCGGCGTCCTCGCGGTGATCTACGAGTTCTACGACACCCGCACGCTGAAGCGCACGGTGCGCCGCGGCGAGGTGCTGTGCGGCGTCAACAAGGGCCTGCCGGGCTTCTCGATCCCGGACGACAAGGGCAACTGGACCGGATTCGACGTCGATTTCTGCCGCGCGGTGGCGGCGGCGATCTTCAACGATCCGGGCAAGGCCAAGTTCGTCCCGCTGGACGCCAGCGAGCGCTTCAAGGAATTGCAGAGCCGGAAAGTCGACATCCTCTCGCGCAACTCGACCTGGAGCATGGCGCGCGAGCTCGACTACGACCTCTATTTCCCGGCCGTCGCCTATTACGACGGCGCAGGCTTCATGCTGCCGCGGTCGCGCAACAAGGAGACCTCGCTGGACCTGACCGGGAGCAAGGTCTGCGTGCAGGCCGGCACCACGACGCTGCTCAACGTCGCCGATTACTTCCGCGCCAACAACATGAAGTATGAGGAGATCAAGTTCGACAAGCTGGACGACGTGGTGAAGGCCTACGACACCGGCAAGTGCGACACGCTCTCCGCCGACGTCTCCCAGCTCTACGCGCTGCGGCTGAACCTGTCGAAGCCCGGCGACCACATGATCCTGCCCGACATGATCTCCAAAGAGCCGCTCGCCCCCGTCGTGCGCCAGCGCGACGACGACTGGATGATGATCGTGAAGTGGACGCTCTACGCCATGATCAATGCGGAAGAGCTCGGCGTCACCTCGGAGAACATCGACGAGGCCCTGAAGTCGAAGAAGCCGGACGTGATGCGCCTCGTCGGCACCGAGGGCAATTACGGCGAGCAGCTCGGCCTCACCAAGGACTGGGTCGTCCGCATCATCCGCCACGTCGGCAATTACGGCGAGATGTACGAGCGCAACATCGGCGAGAAGTCCAAGCTGAAGATCCCGCGCGGGATGAATCAGCTGTGGAACGCCGGTGGCGTGCAGTACGCGCCGCCGATGAGGTAATAGATCTCGCCGCCGTCATTGCGAGGAGCAAAGCGACGAAGCAATCCAGACTGCCTCCGCGGAAAGATTCTGGATTGCTTCGCTTCGCTCGCAATGACGAACTTGAGGCAAGCGCTTTCCACAATCTCAACTGCCGCAGCCTGGATGGAGCGCAATCCGGGGCGGCCTCACCGCGCGAACAGAACCCGGATTTCGCTGCGCTCCATCCGAGCTACGAATTCTTCCCGCGCGGCCTGCCTCAATACCCCCGCGCCCGCGCGAGCTGCTCGGTGTGGTAGTTCGCGTCCCCAAACAGTTCCTCGCACACCCGTGCGCGCTTCATGAAGAAGCCGATGTCGAACTGGTCGGTCATGCCCATGCCGCCATGCATCTGCACGCCTTCCTGCACCGCGCGGGTGGCGGTGGTGCCGGCGCGGGCCTTGGCCACGGCGACGGCTGAGGCCGCCTTGGCGACGTCGGCATCCAGCGCCTGCAGCGCCTTCATGGTGGCGGCGCGGGTGATCTCGATGTCGACATAGAGCTCGGCGGCGCGGTGCTGCAGCGCCTGGAATTCGCCGATCAGCTTGCCGAACTGCTTCCTGTTCTTGAGGTACTCGACGGTGCGGTTGAAGACCTCCTCGCTGAGGCCGACCATTTCGGCGGCGACCGCGCCGCGGCCGATGTCGAGCACGCCGTCGAGCAGCGCCGCGCCCTGATCGACCTCGCCGAGCACGCTGTCGGCATTGACCTCGACATTGGCAAGCTCGATCCGCGCGGCGTTGTGCGCATCGACCATGATGGTGCGCTCGATCGACACGCCCTTGGCCTTCGGGTTCACCAGGAACAGCGTCAGGCCATCGCGCTCGCCGACAGAGCCAGCCGTGCGCGCGACGACGATGAGGAGGTCGGCGACATGGCCGTCGACCACCAGCGCCTTGGCGCCGGACAGCTTGAAGCCGTTGCCGGCGCGCACGGCCTGCAAGTTCGTCTGGAGCGGGCGATGCTTGGCGCCCTCGTCGATAGCGAGCGTCGCCAGCAGCGAGCCGTTGGCGATCTTCGGCAAATAGTCCGACTTCTGCGCGGCATTGCCGCCGCGGTTCAGCGCGGAAGCCGCGGCCACGCTGGTGGCGAGGAACGGCGAGGGCATCAGCGTGCGGCCGATCTCCTCCATGACGACGCCGGCCTCCATGAAGCCGAGACCAGAGCCGCCGAACTCTTCCGGCACAAGGAGGCCGGCAAAGCCCATCTCGGCAAAGGAATGCCACAGCTCCTTTGAGAAGCCGGTGGGGTCCTTGGAATCGCGCAAGTGCCGCAAATGCGACACCGGCGCCTTGTCGCTGATCAGCCCGCGCGCTGAGTCGCGGAGCATTGATTGTTCTTCGGTGAGGACGAGGGCCATGTGCGTGTTTCCGATTCGAAATCTATTTTGTCGTCGTCATTCCGGGATGCGCCGCAGGCGCAGGCCCGGAATCCATAACCACGATCGGGAATATGGATTCCGGGCTCGCAGCTCACGCTGCGCCCCGGAATAACGGGTGGTGAGAGCGTGGCTCACGCCCCCGGCAAATCCAAAATGCGCTTGGCGACAATGCCGAGCATCACCTCGGACGTGCCGCCCTCGATCGAGTTGGCCTTGGTGCGCAACCAGGCGCGCGGACGGGCGCCCTGCTTCGAGCGCTCGCTCTCCCATTCCAGCGCATCGACGCCGCCGGCCGACATCAGGATCTCGTAGCGGCGCTTGTTGAGCTCGGTGCCGTAATATTTCATCGCCGAGGAGAACGCCGGATGCGCCTGCCCCGCCTTGGCGAGATCGACGGCACGCTCGGCGCAAGCGGCGAGCGCGGCCTCGTCGACGTCGAAGGTCGCGATCTGGCCGCGCAGCATGGAATCATCGAGCTTGCCTTGCGCATCCGAACCGACCGAGTCGGCCGCGATCTGGCCGAGCGGACGGCCGACGCCGCGTTCGCCCATCCCTGAGATCATCGCGCGCTCATGCTGCAGCAGATATTTCGCGACGTCCCAGCCGCGATTGACGGTGCCGACCACATGCGACTTCGGCACGCGCACGCCGTCGAAGAAGGTTTCGCAGAACGGCGAATAGCCTGAGATCAGCAGGATCGGCTTGGTCGTCACGCCCTTCGAGGTCATGTCGAACAGGATGAAGCTGATGCCGTCGTGCTTCTTGGCGGCGGGATCGGTGCGGACGAGGCAGAAGATCCAGTCGGCGTAGTTGGCGTAGGAGGTCCAGATCTTCGACCCCGTGATGACGAAATCGTCGCCGTCGCTCTCGGCGCGGGTCTGCAGCGAGGCGAGATCGGAGCCGGCGTTCGGCTCGGAATAGCCCTGGCACCAGCGGATCAGACCCGCCGCGATCTTCGGCAGATGCTCCTTCTTCTGGGCGTCGTTGCCGTATTTCAAAAGCGCCGGCCCGAGCATCCAGATGCCGAAGCTCGACAGCGGCGGGCGCGCGCCCATCTTCGCCATCTCGGCGCGCAGCACCTTGTGCTCGGCGGCGCTGAGGCCGCCGCCGCCATACTCCTTCGGCCAATCCGGCACGGTCCAGCCCTTGTCGCGCATGCGCTCGAACCAGACGCGCTGCGGCTCGGACGCGAATTTTGCGTTACGTCCGCCCCAGAACACGTCGGTGTCCGACGTGACGGGCTTGCGCATCTCCGGCGGACAATTGGCGTCCAGCCAGGCGCGCGTCTCAGTGCGGAATTGTTCGAGATCGGCAGTCTCTGTGTCGCTCATGGTCGTTTCCATCAATCAAAAAGACTTGTTGGGCGCGACTCTGGGCCATCGCTTCGTGGAATTCAACCACTTCCGCGCCGCGTGATCCGCTATAGTCGTCGCCATGGCGAGCTTGAAAACAAAGAGGAAATGAGAATGCGCCTGAAACTTCTTTCGCCTGGCGAAATGAACGAGAGCCAGCGGCAGACTTATGACGAGTCGATTGCCGGCAAGCGCGGCAAGCCGCCGGCGCCGATGATGGCCTGGCTCAACAGCCCCGACATGGCCCGTCACGCCACGCGGCTCGGCGAAGTGCTGCGCTACGACACTATCTTCCCGGCAAAGCTCTCGGAGATCGCGATCCTGGTGACGGCGCGGCACTGGACCGCGCATTACGAATGGTACGCGCATAAGCGCCTCGCGCTGGCGGGCGGCATGGACCCTGATATCATCGACGCGATCCGCGACCGCCGCACGCCCGAGTTCGACGATCCAGTGGCTAAGATGATCTACGATCTCGCGAAGTCGCTGCATGAGGGCCACGGCGTCGAGAAGGGTCTCTACGATGAGGCGGTGAAGCTGCTCAGCGAGCGCGGCGTGGTCGAGGTGATCGGGCTGTGCGGCTACTACACCATGGTGTCGATGACGCTGAACACGTTTGAGTTCGAGCTGCCCGAGGGCGAAGCGCGGGAGCTGTCTTGATTGTCCATCCTGCTGGGCAATTGCGCATCAGGAAACGCTGGGTTTCGGATAGGCCAGTAGCACTGCCCCGGAGCCGGCCTATCTGGAGTTCACCAACGGAGCATTCACATGTCGCAAAGTCCAGCCGTCGCCGCCGGCACCAGGATCGGCCACGTCCATCTCAAGGTCGCCGATCTCGATCGCGCGCTCGGCTTCTATTGCGGCGTGCTCGGCTTCGAGCTGATGCAGCGCATGGGCTCGGGCGCGGCCTTCATCTCCGCCGGCGGTTATCATCACCACATCGGGCTCAACACCTGGGAGAGCAAGGGCGGCTCGCCGCCGCCGCCCGGCACCACCGGCCTGTTCCACACCGCGATCCTCTACCCAACGCGCCCGGCGCTGGCGGATGCGCTGCACCGGGTGCTCACGGCCGGCATCGCGCTGGACGGCGCCAGCGATCACGGCGTGTCCGAGGCGCTGTATCTGCGCGATCCCGATGAGAACGGCGTGGAGCTGTATTGGGACAAGCCGCGGGAGCAATGGCCGTTCGGCCCGGATGGGAAGTTGGCGATGTTCACGAAGCGGCTGGATGTAGAGGCGTTGCTGCGAGAGCGCGAGGCGTGATGCCGCTCTCTCCTCGTCATTGCGAGGAGCAAAGCGACGAAGCAATCCAGACTACTTCCGCGGAGGCATTTCTGGATTGCTTCGCTGCGCTCGCAATGACGGAGTGTGGTGAAGCGACGTTGCGCCCCTACGCCGCCTTCGCTCTTGGCTTGCCCCGTACCATGATCAGCGCCGCGGCCGCCACCTCCAGCGCGATGCAGAGATAGAACGGCAGCGAATAGCCGCCGGACCAGTCGCGCAAGGCCCCGACCACGCCGGGGCCGAACGCATACGTCACCTGGTTGATCGCGGTGTTGAGACTGATCAGCACGCCGAACGCGGCGCTGTCGAATTCCTGCTGCACGATCAGCGACGGCAGCGTGATGAGGTTGCCGACCGAGAAGCCGAACACCGCGCAGGCCGCGATCAGCAAATAATCATTGTGCAGATTGATCACGACGCACAGCGCCGCGGCCTGGCTGAGGAATGAGATCGCCGACGCCAGCCGCTGGTTGAGGCGGTCGATCACCATCGAGAACAGCACCCGGCCGACCACCGCCATCGCGGTCAGCACCGCGACCGCAACCGCAGCGCGCTCGCGGCCGATCACGGGATCGAGGAACGAGATCAGGTGCACGATGAAGCCGACCTGCGCGAACAGCACCAGCGCGAACGCAATGGTCACTGTGAGGAAGCCGATATCGCGTAGCGCCCAGGCGCGAATCTGCGTCGAGGATTGCGGCTTCGCTTTCGCCGCCCCATGCCAGCCATGGAGATCGGGCGGCCGGCCGACGACCAGCAGGATCACCGGCACCAGCAGCACCAGCATGGCGCCAGCAGCGGCATACATCGCGCTGGCGAAGCCGATATGGCCGATCAGCGTCACCAGCAGAGGCACGCCGACGATGCCGCCGAAACTGGCGCCGTTGAGCGCGAGGCTGATCGCCATGCCGCGCTTGTGGTCGAACCACAGGCTGATCGTGTTGGTGATCATCGCAAGACTGGTGCCCGCCCAGCCGAAGGCGAGCACGGCATCCGCAAGGTAAAGCTGCCAGGGCTCGCGCACCGCGCCGATGGCGACCGCAGCCGCCGCCATCGCCAGCGTGCCGACGATCAGGCAGATGCGCGGGCCGTATTTTCGGACGGCCTCGCCGACGAAGACGACCAGCAGCGCGCCGAACAAATAGAAGAACGTCGTGCCCGAGGAGATCAGCGATGTCGGCCAGCCCCGCGCGCGTTGCAGCTCGGCGACATAGACGCTCTGGCCGTAGAAGCCGAGCCCCCAGCCGAAGGTCGCGAGCAGGAAGCAGACCGCGACGATGCGCCAGCCTTCGTAGCGGAGGGAGGATTCGTCGATTGGCGAGGTGTGGCGGGGATTATCGAGCATTTGCGCTTGTCCTTGGTTCCCCCGCGAGCGCTTTGCGTCACGCCTGTCTCTTGATGACAAGCATCATGTAACAACCGGCCTCCCGAAAATCACTTCGATCTGGATCGAAATGTCCACGCTGCTGACAGCCTCCTGCCACCTGTTGCGCATGATCTTTTCGGAAAACCGCGGACTTTGCCGGATCATGCGTCACACTGCGTCCGGGAACTCGCCCATGGCCGCCTCCAGCCGCGCCCTGCGGCGGCGCGCCCAGGAGACCAGCGAGAGCACGGCAAGGCCGAGCACGACAGGCGGGAATACCACCATGTTCACCGCGGACCAGCCGTAATTCGCAAGCAATTGCCCCGATGAGAACGAGCCAATCGCCATCATGCCGAACACGAGGAAATCGTTGAAGGCCTGCACCTTGTTGCGCTCCTGCGGCCGGTGCGTCTCCAGCACCAGAGCGGAAGCGCCGATGAAGGAGAAATTCCAGCCGACACCGAGCACTATCAGCGTCGCCCAGAAGTGCATCGCCGTGATGCCGGACAGACCGATGGTGGCGGCCCCCGCCTCCAGCAGCAGGCCCGCCGCGACGATCCTGGGCGCACCGAAGCGCGCGATCAACGCACCAGTGAAGAAGCTCGGCCCGTACATGGCGACGATGTGCCATTGAATGCCGAAATTGGAATCGCTGAGGCTGAGGCCGCACAGCTTCATGGCCAGCGGCGCCGAGGTCATCACCAAATTCATCATGGGATAGGAGATGACGCCGCACAGCGCGGCCGCGATGAAGCGCGGCTGGGTCACGATGGTGAGTAGCGGCCGGCCGCCATGCAGATCGGCCGGCGCGGGTTTCGGCATGTCGACGCCGGCGACGATGCCCATCGCGACCAGCGCCACGGCGGCCTGCACCAGGAAGCTAAAGGCGAACAGATAGGGCTGCCAGACATCCATGGTCCATTGCACGAGCTGCGGACCGAGCACGCCGGCGAACACGCCGCCGGCCATCACCCAGGACACCGCCTTGGGCCGATAGGCCGCGCTGGCACCGTCGGCCGCGGCGAAGCGATAGGATTGCGCGACGGCCCCGTAGAGGCCGCCGAGAAAGGTCGCAACACAGAACAGCGCGAACGAGCCGTGCAGAATGGCGAACGAGCCGAGCAGTCCGGTGAGCGCGCCGATACCGGTTCCGACGACGAAGGCCGTGCGGCGGCCGTAGCGGCGCGAGATCGCGCCGGTCGGCAGCGTGCCGGCGGCGAGGCCCACCACATACATCGAGATCGGCACCGTCGCGAACGACATGTCGGGCGCGAGCGTGGCGCCGACGATCGCGCCGGTGGCGAAGATCACCGCCGAATTGGCGCCGGTCAGCGCCTGCGCGGCGGCAAGGCGCACCACATTGGCACGCACGCGCGCGTCGTCGCTGATCTCACTGGCTGAAGTCACGTCTAGCATCGGCATTTCCGCCCGGAGGAGTTTTGGAGGGCCTTCTGATTCCCGGCACTATGGAGGGGTGCGAAAGGGCGGGCAACCGACGCAAACGGGCGCGGGCCATGCCTCTGACGCAATCGGACGGATGATAGCCGGACGCGGCCTTGACGGCTTGCGCTCGATCAAATCCTATCCGCCGCATTCTTACGGAGTTTCGTTCATGTCCGTCGACGACAGGCCCACGCTCAGCGCTCCCGACGACGATCCCTGGCTCTGGCTGGAGGAGATCGAAGGCAAGCAGGCGCTCGACTTTGTCGAGCGGCAGAACGACCTGACGCTTCAGGCGTTCGGCGGAGCGGCTTATGAGCGCGACCGCGACATCCTCGCGGCGATCTACGATCGCCCTGACAACATCCCCTATGTCAGCCGGCGCGGCACCGATTTGCACAATCTCTGGAAGGACGCCACCAATCCGCGAGGCCTGTGGCGGCGGACTACGCTCTCCGAATTTCGCAAAGCCGATCCGGCGTGGGAGACCATGCTGGATATCGACCAGCTCGCGAAAAGCGAGGGTGAGGACTGGCTGCTCGGCGGCATCGCCACGATGCCGGGAAGCCTGCGGGCGATCCTGAGCCTGTCGCGCGGCGGCAGCGACGCCGTCACCTTGCGCGAGTTCGACCTCGCCACGAAGAGTTTTGTCACGGACGGCTTTACGCTGCCGGAAGCCAAGGGCGGCGCCGACTGGCTCGATGCCGACACGCTGCTGCTGTCGAGCGCGCATGGCGAGGGCATGACGACGAGCTCCGGCTATGCGCGGACGGTTCGGCTGTGGCGGCGCGGCCAGCCGGTCGAGCAGGCGCAGGTGTTGATCGAGACCACCACCGATCACATGATGATCTATGGCAGCGCCGACGACACCGGACCTGCGCCGCGGGTCTGGATCGTCGACCAGATCGACTTCTTCAACCACGCGATCTGGCTGCGCGATGCGGCGGGCACCATGACGCAGCTCGATCTGCCGACCGGCATCTGGATGCAGGCCCATGGCGACTGGTTCGCGATGAAGCTGCGCAAGGACTGGACGGTCGGCGGCCGAACGTATGCCATCGACACCGTGCTCGGCATCTCGCTCTCGGCGTTCCTCGCCGGCAGCCGCGAATTCGCGGTCCTGTTCGAGCCGGCGCCGCGGCGCGCGTTGCAGGGCCTGTTCTGGGCGGCGGGCAAGCTGGTGCTGTCGATCCTCGACGAGCTCAAACCGCAATTCGAGATCTGCACGCCATCCGCCACCGGCTGGAGCCGCGAGACGCTCGGCGGCCTGCCCGAGATCGGCGTCGTCGACGTCTGGCCGCTCGACCGTCATCCCTCCGAGAGCAACGGCGATCTGCTCGCCAACGTGCAGGATCCGCTGACGCCGCCGTCGATGCTGCTGCTCGAACGCGGCGTTGCGAGCCCGACCGTGCTGAAGCAGGCGCCGAAGACGTTCACCGCCGACGGGCTCGTGGTGACGCAGCACGAGGCGATCTCGATCGACGGCGAGCGCATTCCCTATGTTCAGACGGGGCCTGCCAAAGAGACCGGCGATGCGCCGCTCTATATGAGCGCCTATGGCGGCTTCGCCCATGCGGTGAAGCCGTATTACAACGCCTCGCTCGGCAAGCTCTGGCTGGAGCGCGGCGGCACCATTGTGCAGGCAAATTTGCGCGGCGGCGGCGAGTTCGGCACGCGCTGGCACGATGCCGGCCGGCTCGCCGGCAAGAAGCTCTCGCATGACGATTTCGCAGCCGTGGCCGGCGATCTCGTGCGCCGTGGCGTGACGAGCGCAAAGCGCATCGCCGCGCAGGGCGGATCGAACGGCGGCATCCTCATCACCAACATGCTGGTGCGCTACCCCGAACGCTTCGGCGCGCTGTTCTGCACCATCCCGCTGATCGACATGCGCCGCTACACCAAGCTGCTCGCGGGCGCGAGCTGGATCGCGGAATACGGCGATCCGGACAAGCCCGAGGAATGGGAGTGGCTGAAGACCTATTCGGCCTATCACAACGTCAAGGTAGGACAGTCCTATCCGCCGATCCTGATCGCCACCACCCGACGCGACGACCGCGTCCATCCCGGCCACGCGCGCAAGATGGCCGCCAAGCTGCAGGCGATGGGCTACGAGGCCTGGTTCTACGAGCCGGCGGCGGGCGGCCATGGCTACGGCAAGGACAACAAGGAGCGTGCGGGCTTCGAGGTGATCGGCTTCAGGTTCTTGAAGGAGAAGATCGGGTGGGGGGATGGCGAGGCCTAGCAGCGCTGTCGCTTCGAGGTTTTCATCGGAGGCGACGTGAGGCGGCCACCGCCCTCTTATTCCCTCCCCCTTGCGGGGTCCGAGGCGAGCGAAGCTCGCTCTCGAGGGCAGGGAGAGGGGTACCACACGGGGACTCTCTCGATGTGCGCGCAACATGACCGGGGATGGATAGACCGTTTGCTGGGCTACCCCTCTCCCCCGCCCTCCCCCGCAAAGGGGGAGGGAGCGCACCGCCGTTGTGGCGCGCATCCAGACCTAAGTTTGCAGCGCTTTACCCGCGCTCGAACACCAGCGTCAGATTGTTCGCCGGCATCTCGATCGTGTCGACCAGGCGAAGGCCGACAGCCTTCGCGAGCGTCTCGACGTCGCTGATGTCGCGCACGCCCCATTCAGGATTGCCTTCCCGCAAGGACGTGTCGAACACGGCGTTGCTGAGCGCGGTGTGCTTGCCGTCGCGCTTGAATGGGCCGTAGAGGAACAGCTTGCCGTCGGCGCGCAGGTAGCGGCCGGCGCCGGCGAACAGGCCTTCGGCCACGTTCCAGGGCGCGATGTGGATGACGTTGGCGCAGAACACGGCCGCAAAGCTGGTCGGCGCCTGCCCGCTTCGCATCTCCGGGCACCAATCGGGATCGGAGAGATCGACCCGCAGCGGAGAGCGGATGTTCTGCAGGCCCGAATGAACGCGCCAGGCCTCGATGCTCCTCACGTGCCGCTGGTTGAGGTCGCTCGGCCACCAGGTCAGGCCGGGCGTATGGCCCGCGAAATAGACCACGTGCTGGCCGGTTCCACTGCCGACCTCGAGCACGTTACCGGTGTACCCTGCGAGATGCTTTTCCAGAGCCGCCCAGAGCGGCTCGTGGTTGCGATGAAAAGCCGGCGCATCGAGCCGGCCATCGGGCTCGACGCGCCCGCCGTCCCTGCCAAATTCAACGACATAGTCAGCCAATTGACGTCCCCGGGAAAATGAGAAAGCAGACCAAAACGCAAGCAAGGGCCAAACGCCCCGAACGGATGCCGGCGAAACCCGGCCGATGAACGATCTATCTCTTCAGTTGCAATGCGGAAGATATTAACGCCATTTTGCGCCCTGCATAGTCTTGATTGTCAGGGCATGCCCTTTGTGCTTTGGAACACTATATTTCCGCGAACCACCATCGACATAACGCCTCGGAACATTGCCTTGACCGCTGTTCTCCGCAAGCCCGCCCTGCTCCTCGCGCTGGCCTTCCTGGCCGGCCTTGCTGCGAGCCCTGCGCACGCACAATCCGCCGTCGCCGACGGCCAAAAACTCGCCTTCGACCGCGGCAAGGGCAATTGCCTGACCTGCCACGTCATCAAGGACGGCGATCTGCCCGGAACGATCGGTCCGGAGCTGAAGGACATCAAATCAAAATACCCTGATCGCGACGATCTGGTCGCGATCATCTTCGATGAGACCAAGCGTAACCCGCAGACCATGATGCCGCCGTTCGGCCGGAACCGGATTTTGACCGAACAGGAGATCAGCGCGATCGTTGATTTCCTGCAAACCCTGTGACCGCCGGCACGCCACAAGAGACTGTGCAGGAGAATTTCCGATGACCACGACCACCGGCCCTCTTCCGACGCGGCGCCTGATCCTTCAGGGCGCGGCCTCGGTCGCGCTGCTCGGGCTCGGCAATCTGCCGTTCGCCGCGGGCCCCGCGCTGGCGGCCGCCAACGACAAATATCCGGAAGAGGCGTTCAGGCAGAAGAACGAGGCGGACGCGATCAAGGCGCTCTACGGCAAGACCGCCGAGCCCTCGGACAAGGTCAAGCTCGACGCGCCCGAGATCGCCGAGAACGGCGGCGTGGTGCCGATCGCGGTGGCGACGACGCTCGACAAGGTCACCTCGATCTCGCTCTTCGTGGCCGAAAACCCGAACTCGCTGGCAGCGTCCTACAAGTTTCCCGAGGGCACCATCCCTGCCGTCGCCAACCGCCTGAAGATGGCGAAGACTACCAACGTGACCGCGATCGTCGAGGCCGACGGCAAGCTCTACAGCGCGACCAAGGAAGTGAAGGTCACCGTCGGCGGCTGCGGCGGCTAGGAGAACAGACATGGCATCCAGCATTCGCGTACGCGCCACCGCCAACGGCGACATCACCGAGGTGCAGACGCTGATCCAGCACCCGATGGACACTGGCCTCGTCAAGGACTCCAAGGGCGAGCTGATCCCCGCGCATTTCATCCAGGAGCTGAAGTTCGAGTGTAACGGCAAAGACGTCTTCGTCGCCAATTGGGGCACCGCGGTCTCCAAGGACCCCTATGTGAAGTTCAGCTTCAAGGGCGCCAAGAAGGGCGACGAGCTCAAGATCTCCTGGACCGACAACAAAGGCGGCTCGGACACGACCACCGCGAAGATCGCGTGATGAAGGCCCGCTCCGCTCTCCTGCTTGGCTCGCTGAGCGCCGCGCTCGTCGCGTTCGCGCTCACGTCTCCGCGCGTGGTCGCCGCCGACAAGGCCGATCCCGCCGCGGACGCCAAGGCGTTCCAGAATTTCTTTTTCCAGAAGTTTCCGACCGTGAAGCACGAGGACTTCGTCAACGGTCCCTATTCGATGAACGCGGACATGAAGCGGCAGTGGCAGGAGAAGGAAGAATTCCCGCCTTACGAGTTCGCGCTCGATGCCGGCAAGGAGATGTTCGCGACCCCGTTCAAGAACGGCAAGACCTATGCCGACTGCTTCCCGAACGGCGGCATCGGCATCCGCCAGAATTATCCCTATTTCGACACGAAAGAGGGCAAGGTCGTCACGCTGGAGCTCGCGCTCAATCGCTGCCGCGAGGCCAATGGCGAGGCGCCCTACTCCTACGTCAAGGACGAGATGGCCTCGCTGACCGCGTACATGGCCTACACCTCGCGCGGCAAGCTGATGGACATCAAGATTCCCGATGATCCGCGCGCGTTAGAGGCGTTCGAGAACGGCAAGCGCTATTTCTACACCCGCCGCGGCCAGTTGAATTTTTCCTGCGCGAGCTGCCATGTGCAGAGCCCGGGCGAGCGCATCCGCGCCGAGATTCTGGCACCTGCCCTCGGCATCCTGAACGCGATGCCGATCTACCGCTCCGAATGGAGCGGCATGGGCACGACCAGCCGCCGCTTCGTCACCTGCAACAGCCAGACCCGCGCGGTTCCGCTGGAGCCGCAGGCGGATGAATATCGCGACGTCGAATATTTTCTGTCCTACGTCGCCAACGGGCTGCCGATTTCAGGCCCGGGAGCGCGGCCATGAAGCCGTCACTTACCTTGGCCATTCTGCTCAGCCTGAGCTTCGCGCCTGCAGCGCGCGCGGCAAACGAGGCGGACTACAAGGCGGCCTATGCCGCAGCGGAGGCCGCCTCCAAGGAGGCAGCCGGCATGCGCAACCAGTGGACCGTGACCGTATCTGCGCTGGCGGCAGCCAAGAAGGCGGCCGACAGCGGCGATTTCGACCGCGCGGTTGCCGCTTCCAGGGAAGCCGAGGCGCTCGCAAAGGCCTCCATCTTCCAGGCGACGTCTGAAAAAGAGGCCTGGAAGGCGATGGAAATCCGCTAGAATAGATCTCGTGGAACCGTCGAACTGCCGTTGAAAGGCGCGGAGATTTTTGGGATGGCCATCCGCCGCCGCGATTTCCTGAAGAGCACAGCCATTGCTGCTGCGTCGCTCAGCCTGCCGCGGCTCGCACGCAGCGCTGATAATCCGAGCATTTACGACCTCGAACGGTTCGGCAATGCGCGCGTCCTGCACACCACCGACACGCATGCGCAGCTCAATCCGGTCTATTTCCGCGAGCCCAGCGTCAATATCGGCATCGGCGAGATGGCGGGGCGGCCGCCGCATCTGGTCGGCCGCGCCTTCCTCGAACGGTTCGGCATCCGGCCCGACAGCGCCGATGCCTATGCGTTCACCTGCTTCGAGTTCGAGAAGTCCGCGGGCCGCTTCGGCAAGCTCGGCGGTTTCGCCCACCTGAAGACGCTGATCGACCGCCTGCGCGGCGACGTCGGCGACAAGCATTCCGTGCTCGTCGATGGAGGCGATCTCTGGCAGGGCACCGGCCTTGCCAACATCATGCAGGGCCGGGACATGGTCGAGGTCGCCAATCTGCTCGGCATCGAGGCGATGACCGGGCATTGGGAATTCACCTATGGCGAGCAGGTGCTGCGCGACAATCTCGAGCGCTTCAAGGGCGAGTTTCTGGCGCAGAACGTCTTCCTGACCGAGGAAGCCGCGTTCAACGACGCGCCCGCCTTCGACAAGGCCAGTGGGCGCGTGTTCAAGCCGAGCGTGATCAAGGAGCTCGGCGGCCGCCGCGTCGCGATCATCGGGCAGGCCTTCCCTTACGTGCCAATCGCGCATCCAAAACGCTTCACGCCGGACTGGACCTTTGGCATCCGCGAGGAAGAGCTGCAGAAGCATGTTGATGGCCTCCGCGCCACCGACAAGGTCGATGCGGTCATCCTGCTGTCGCATAACGGCATGGACGTCGACCTCAAGCTCGCAAGCCGCGTCACCGGCATCGACGTCATTCTCGGCGGCCATACCCATGACGCCGTGCCGCAGCCGATCCCGGTGAAGAACGCCGGCGGCACGACGCTCGTCACCAATGCCGGCTCCAACGGGAAATTTTTGGGCGTGCTCGATCTCGCGATCGAGAAGGGCAAGGTCGGCGACGTCAGATATCATCTGCTGCCGGTCTATTCCGAGCTGCTCAAGCCTGATCCTGCCATGGCGGAACTGATCGGAAAGCTGCGCGCGCCGCATGTCACCGACTGGTCGGAGAAGATCGCAACGCCCGACCGCCTGCTCTATCGCCGCGACAATTTCGCCGGCCCGGTCGACGAGCTGATCTGCACCGCGCTGCGCACCGAGCTCGACGCCGAGATCGCGCTGTCGCCAGGCTTCCGCTGGGGCGTCACCGCGCTGTCGGGCCAGCCGATGACGATGGAGGATGTGCTCGCGGAAACTGCGATCAGCTATCCCGAGACCTATGTGCAGGAAATGACCGGCGCGCAGATCAAGGACGTGCTGGAAGACATCTGCGACAATCTCTTCAACGCCGATCCCTATTACCAGCAGGGTGGCGACATGGTGCGCGCCGGCGGGCTTACCTACGTCTGCAGCCCCACCAACGCGGTCGGCAGCCGCATCTCCGAGCTCAAGCTCGCCAACGGCAAGGCGCTCGGCGCCGGCAGGCACTACAAGGTCGCGGGCTGGGCCTCGGTCAATGGCCAGCAGGGCGCGCCGGTGTGGGACGTCGTCGGCAAATATCTGCGCTCGGGCCGGATGTTTCAGGAGCGGCTCGGCTCCGGCGTGACGCTGAAGGGCGTCGACGGCAATCCAGGCATTGTAGGACAGGGATGATGCGCGCGCAGATTTTTGCCGCGCTGGTGCTGCCCGCTTTGGCCGCGCCATCATTTGCAAAGCAGGTGCCGCTGCAGGACAAGCCGTTCGCCGAGCACAAAATCGTGCTGCAGCTCTCCGACGGCGATGCGAAGAAGCACGCGCTGGTGCTCAGCGTCGCCAACAATCTGCTGAAGGCCTACGATCCCGACAAGGTCGCGATCGAGGTGGTGGCGTTCGGCCCCGGCATCGATCTGCTGCTGTCCGGCAGCGAGCGCCGCAAGCAGGTCGAAAGCCTGATCGCGCAGGGCGTCCGCTTCGACATCTGCCTCAACACGGTCGATACGATCGAACGGGAGACCGGCAAGCGGCCGGAGTTCATCCCGGCTGCAACGCCGGTACAGGTGGGAGTCGGGCAGATCCTGTTTCTGGCGGAGAATGGGTACACGGTGGTGAGGCCCTGAGCTTTTTGTCGGGGCGCAGCATCGCCACACACTCGGTGTCATTCCCCGCGAAAGCGGGGAATCCAGTACGCGGCGGCCTATCCGTATCCCACCACGGTCTCTGGAATACTGGATCGCCCGCCTTCGCGGGCGATGACAGCGCGGACGGGGCGGCGGCTTGGCGTCCCTGACGGCCCCGCTCGCAGCATTCTGACCGGCCCAAGCGGCCCACCCCCACCCCGCGGAATAAAAATTTTCTAAATTCTCTTCTCTACACAGTGAATTGCTTCTCTCATCTGCCCGTCTCGTAGTAGAATCCTCGAAATCACTCCACGCCGGGGTCCTGCTATGATCTTCCGCCAGCTATTCGACAGCGTTTCGGGCACCTACAGCTACGTCCTCGCCAGCCGCCCCGGCGGCGAGGCGCTGATTCTCGATCCGGTGCTGGAGAAGGTCGACCGCTATTGCCAGCTGCTGCGTGAGCTCGACCTCAAGCTGGTCAAGGCCGTCGACACCCATCTGCATGCCGACCACGTCACCGGCCTCGGCGAGCTGCGCGACCGCACCCATTGCATGACCGTGATGGGCGATCAGACCAAGGCCGACGTAGTGGCGATGCGGGTTGCCGACGGCGACAAGGTGACGATCGAGGGCCTGTCGCTCGACGTGATGTACACGCCCGGCCACACCGACGATTCCTATTCCTACCTGATGGGCGACCGCGTCTTCACCGGCGACACGCTGCTGATCCGCGGCACCGGCCGCACCGATTTCCAGAACGGTTCGTCGCGCGCGCAGTATGATTCGATTTTCAACCGGCTGCTCAAGCTGCCTGATGAGACGATGGTATTCCCGGCGCATGACTACAAGGGCGACACCGTCTCCACCATCGGGGAGGAGAAGCGCTACAATCCACGGCTCCAGGTGCGCTCGGTCGACGAATATATCGAGCTGATGGCGAACCTGAAGCTGCCCAATCCGAAGATGATGGACGTCGCCGTGCCCGCCAACATGCGGGTCGGCCTGCATCAGGAAGAGCTGGAGAAAGAGGGCCGCGCGCTCAGCGCCGTCGAGGCGATCCGTTCGCTGCACCGGCCCGACATCCTCCTGGTCGATCTGCGCGAGACCAACGAGCGAATGAAGCACGGCATGCTCGAAGGCGCGCTGCACACGCCCTATCCGTCGGTCGAGGAGAGCCTCAAGCCCGGCGGCATGCTGCGCGAGGTCGCCGCCGCCACAGGACGCCGCGTCGTGTTCTTCTGCGCCTTCGGCGAGCGCTCGGCGATGGCGGTGGCTGCCGCCAAGGAGGCCGGCCTCACCAACACCGCCCACATCGCCGGCGGCATCGACGCCTGGAAGAAGGCCGGCGGGCCTGTGATGCACTAAAGGTCCCTTCCTGCGCTCCAGTCTTGCGGTAAGTCAGGAACCGCACATATTTTCCGGATAGAATCGGGTGAAGCATCACCATCCGGAACCAGCCATGGCCAAGATCGGCAAGCCGAGCGCGCCGTCCAAAACGAAGACGGCGGACGACAAGGCAAAGAAGCCCCCGCCTCCGCGTGACGACGACGATTACGAGGACGGCGACATCGCAACGCCGAAGCGGGATCGCTACGGCAATGATGACGAGCCGTTGTGAGCGCGCGAAGCCAGCCTCACGAACGGTGCGTTCCCACCCGCGCTAGCTGCCATGCGCCTGCGTTCATGGACAAATAACCACTCTCCCCGATAGTTTGCGCCTCTTCCGGGAGTGAAACGGTACTGCAATGGTCGACGTTCTCGCCGCACCGCAACAAGGCAAGGCGGACAGCGCACTGCGCACGCTCACCGGGATCTCGATCGCGCATTGGGTCAGCCATTTTCATCTGCTGGTCCTGCCGATGCTGTTCCCGTTCCTGAAGGACAGGCTCGGCGTCGGCTATATCGAGCTCGGCTTCTCGCTCACCGTGTTCGCGGTGGTCTCCGGCCTGACGCAGGCACCGACCGGCTATCTCGTCGACCATTTTGGCGCGCGCAAGATCCTGATGGCCGGGCTCACGCTCGGCGGCTTTGCGCTGATCCTGCTCGGCCTGCATCTCAGCTACGCCTCGCTGATCGCCTGCGCCGTGCTGCTGGGGCTCGCCAACAGCGTCTATCACCCCGCCGACTACGCCATCCTCGCCGAGCACATGGACGAGGCGCGGATGGGCCGCGCGTTCTCGGTTCACACCTTCGCGGGCTTTCTCGGTGGCGCGGTGGCACCGGCGATCGTCGCGGCACTGGTCGCGATGTCCGGCGGCACCGGCGCGTTGATCGCCTCGGGAACGATCGCCGTGCTGGTGGTGTTGCTGCTGATCGTCATGAACATTCCCGATGCCGGCGCGCACAAGACAAAGCCCGGCGCGGAGAATGCGCCGAAGCAGGCCGTGATCACGCCCGCGCTGATGATGCTGACCGCGCTGTTCATGCTGCTCAGCCTGTCCGTCGCCGGCATCAACAATTTCGGCGTGGTCGCGCTGATGAGCGGCTATGGCGCGTCCTATTCCTCGGCCAACGTCATGCTGACGGCGTTCCTCGGCTGCAGCGCCGCGGGCGTGCTCGCGGGCGGCTTCCTCGCCGACCATACCGAGCGCCATGGCCAGGTGGCCGCGGCCTGCTTTGCCGTGAACGCGGCCATCGTGCTCATGATCGCGCTCGTCACGCTGCCGGGCTGGGCGCTCACCGCCGCGATGGCGACGGCGGGCTTCCTTTCCGGCGTGATCGCGCCGTCGCGGGACATGCTGGTGCGCAACGCCGCACCTCCAGGCGCTGCGGGGCGCGCCTTCGGCATCGTCTCCACCGGCTTCAATCTCGGCGGCATCGTCTCACCGCTGCTGTTCGGCTGGATCATGGACCAGAGCGCGCCGCACTGGGTGTTTGGCGCGTCGGTGATCTTCATGCTGGCCACCGTGGTGCTGTCGCCGTTCACCGAGCGGAAGCCGCAAGCCAAGGCTGCCACGCAACCCTGAGCGCACTTCCCCGCGGTTGACACTGCGCGGGCGCGCCCGAAAATGCGCCCAAGCAAAACAACAAAGCGGGAAGAAACACCATGAGCACCCCTGATCTCGTGATCCGAGGCGGCACCGTCGCGGATGGAAGCGGCGGCGAGTTGTTCGAGGCCGACGTCGCCATCACCGGCGGCAGGATCAGCGAGGTCGGGAAGATCTCCGCGAAGGGCACCGAAGAAATCGACGCGCGTGGGAAACTGGTGACGCCGGGCTTCGTCGACGTTCACACCCATTACGATGGCCAGGTGACCTGGAGCCAGGACATCACGCCGTCCTCGCAGAACGGCGTCACCACCGCGATCATGGGCAATTGCGGCGTCGGCTTTGCGCCGTGCAAGCCGGCCGACCATACCCGCCTGATCCAGCTGATGGAAGGCGTCGAGGACATCCCCGAGCCCGTGCTGAGCGCCGGCATTCCCTGGGCGTGGGAGAGCTTTCCGGACTACATGGACTGGTTGAGCAAGCGCGATTTCGACATCGATGTCGGCGCGCAGCTGCCGCATGCCGCGTTGCGGGTCTATGTCATGGGCGAGCGCGGCGCGCGCCGCGATCCCTCGACCGCCGAAGACAATGCGGCGATGGCGAAGCTCGCGGGCGAGGCGGTGCGCTCCGGCGCGCTCGGCTTCTCGACCTCGCGCACGCTCAACCACCGCACCTCGACCGGCGATTTCACGCCGACGCTGAAGGCCGGCGAGGACGAGCTTACCGCGATCGCCGGCGCGATGCATCGCGAGGGTCGTAGCGTGCTGCAATTCGTGCTGGATCTCTCCACCATCCACGAAGACCTGCCGATGATGCTGCGGGTGGCGGATCACACAAAATGCCCGATCTCGTTCTCGATCACGCAGAACGACAAGTCACCGAACCGCTGGCGGCAGACGCTGGACGAGATCAATGCGGCGGCCAGGCGCGGCCTCTCCATCACCGCGCAGATCGCGGCGCGGCCTGTCGGGCTCCTGCTCGGGCTCGAGCTGTCGCGCAACCCGTTCCAGACCCATCCGAGCTACAAGGCGATCGCGCATCTGCCGCTGAAGGAGCGGCTGGCGCGGCTGCATCAGAGCGAGGTGCGCGAGGCGATCTTGAGCGAGACGGCGACGTCGACCGACGATCCGCTGTTCTTCCGGCCCAACTACGACAAGATGTTTCTGCTCGGCGACCCCCCCGATTACGAGCAGCCGCCGCAGAACGCGTTGGGGCCGCAGGCGCGCAAGCAGGGCCGCCAGCCGGAGGAGCTCGCCTACGAGGCGATGCTGTCGGACGAGGGCCGCGGCATGCTCTACGTGCCGTTCCTCAACTATGCCGACGGCAATCTCGATGCGACGCGCGAGATGCTGATCGATCCGCAATCGGTGCCGGGCCTGTCCGACGGCGGCGCGCATTGCGGCATCATCTGCGACGCCAGCTTCCCGACCTATCTGCTGACGCACTGGACGCGCGACCGCACCCGCGGCGAGAAGCTGACGATCCCGTTCGTGGTCGCAGCCCAATCGCGCAAGACCGCGCTCTCGGTCGGCCTCACCGATCGCGGGTTGATTGCGCCCGGCTACAAGGCCGACGTCAACGTGATCGACTATGACCGGCTGCATCTGCATCCGCCCAAGGTGCATTACGACCTGCCCGTCGGCGGGCGGCGGCTGTTGCAGGATGTCGATGGCTATGAGGCCACGATCGTGTCGGGCGTGGTGACGCGGCGGCAGGGTGAGGCCACGGGACGCCGGCCGGGGAAGCTGATCCGGGGCGCGCAGGGGATGAATTAGGCGAGCGTTCGGTTTGAGGCGCGAAGGCCGCGCCTCATTCTCAGTGTCGCCCCCGCGAACGCGGGGGCCCATAACCCCAGGGAGAAGTTGCCGGGCAAAGCCGGTAACTTCGAGTCATCGCCAAACCACTCCCTGTGGTTATGGGTCCCGGGCTCGCGCTACGCGCGCCCCGGGACGACAGTTGTGGTTGTGGTCGGCAGCGTACGCCACGCCGCCGCCTGCCCCCTTACGTCGGCGACACCACGCCCTTCAGCGGCGCGGCCTGCGCTGCCGCACTACGCGTCAGCCGGGCCTTTTCCGTGTTCGGCCAGAGCAGCAGCAGGCCGATGACGCCGGAGCCGACCATCACCACCGCGTTGATGGTGAAGCCGGTCATGTAGCCGTCGAGCATGCTGCCGGCGCGCTGGATCACGGTGCCCATCACGTTCGGCGCGATGATGCCGGAGAGCGTGTAGAGCGCGCCGTAGATCGCGATCACCGCGCCGCGCTGCGAGGCTGGGGTGAACTCGCCGAGCATCGGCGGGCAGACCACATAGATCGCGCCGCAGAGGCCGGAGCCGACGACGAGCAGCGCGATCTGCAGGCCCGCGCCCTGGACGTGCGGCATCATCGCAAGGATCAGGCCGCCGAGGATCAGCGGCACCGAGCCGAGCACGCCGCGCGAAATGCGCGTGGTGTAGCCGCGCGCCATCATCACCTGCGAGATCCAGCCCGTCAGGATAACCACGGTGGCGCCGAACACCCAGGGCAGGATCGAGATGAAGCCGGCCTCGCTCTGCGAGAAGCCGAGGCCCCTGACGATGAAGGGCGTGAACCAGGTCAGGCCGAGCGACAGCGCCCAATAGGCGCCGAAGGTCGCGATCACGCAGCCGAGGAAGGTGCGCGAGGACAGAAGCTGGATGTAGGGAATCTTCGGCTCGGTGGCCGCAAGGACCTGGGTATCCTCCAGCGGACCTTCCTTGCCGAGCGCGAGCCAGGCGCAGACCCAGATCAGGCCGACGACACCGAGCGCGCCGAAGGCATAGTGCCAGGAGTGATTGACGATGACCCAGTTGAGCGCCGGCACCGCCAGGATGACGCCGAAGGCCGAGCCCTGCGACAGGATCGCGGTCGGCAGCGTGCGCTTCTCGTCGGGGAACCATTTGTAGATCGCGTGCGCGGCGACCGAGAAGGCCGGGCCTTCGCCCGCACCGAGCACGATGCGGCAGATCAAGAGCGTGGTGAAGGAGACCGTGCCGACCATCGGGAATTGCGCCAGCGCCCAGATCACGGCCAGCGTCAGCAGCACCCAGCGCGTCGGCACCTTGTTGACGATGAAGCCGACCACGATGGCCGAGATCGAGAACAGGAAGAAGAACGAGGACCCGAGCAGGCCGAATTGCTCGGCACTGAGCTTCATGTCGGTCATGATCGGCACGCCGGCGAGACCGACGACGATCTTGTCCGCGAAGTTCACCACCATGAAAAGAAACAGGAGAAATGTAACGGTCCAGGCGCCCTTCGGCGTTTCGGTCGTCGTCCCCGCCACCTTGGGCGTTCCCTGAGCGCTCATTATTCTCCCCGTATGTCTTTGTTTCGGCACTTTTTTGATTTGGCCGTCTTGGAAGCTAACAACGGCTTCGGGGCCAACGCAACCCCGGCATTCCCGCAGTAAGTGTGCTACGCAGCATTTCCGTTAATTCCGTCCGGCGCCATTGACCGTGCTGAGCATCAAAAACCTCTCCAAGACATTCTCCTCGGGCGGCGAGCCGGTCCATGTGCTGCGTGGCGTCGACCTCGACCTCAGGGCCGGCGAACGCGTCGCCCTCACGGGCGAATCCGGCAGCGGCAAGAGCACGCTGCTGCACCTGATCGCGGGGCTGGACGCCGCCGATGGCGGCTCGATCCGGCTGGAGGAGACCGAGGTCACCAAGCTCTCGGACGCAGGGCGCGCTGAACTCCGGCGCGACCGGATCGGCCTGGTTTTCCAGCAGTTCAACCTGATCCCCAGCCTGTCGGTCGCGGACAATCTGGCCTTCCAGGCGCGCATCGCCGGACGGCACGATCCGGCCTGGTCGAAGGAGCTGATCGAGCGGCTCGGGCTTGGCAGCCTGCTCAAGCGTTATCCAGAGCAATTATCGGGCGGCCAGCAGCAACGGGTGGCGATCGGCCGGGCGCTCGCGACAAAGCCCTTGCTGCTGCTTGCGGACGAGCCGACCGGCAATCTCGACGAGGCCACCGCCGAGGACGTGCTGGCGCTGGCGCGCGACCTCGTCGCACGCACCGGCTGCGGCTTCCTGATGGTGACGCACAGCCTGCATCTGGCCGGTACGCTCGACCGCCATCTCACCCTGCATGCGGGACGAATCGCATGAGGCGCGCGCTCTGGGTCCTCGCGGTGCTCCTGAGCCACTGGCGGCGGCACAGGATGCAGTTCGCGACGCTCCTGATCGGGCTGATCGCGGCGACCGCCTTGTGGAGCGGCGTGCAGGCGATCAACCAGCAGGCCCGCAACGCCTATGACCGCGCCGCGGCGACGTTCGGCGGCACGCGCACCGCGATGCTGGTGGCACCAAATGCGGCAACGTTCTCACAGGACCTGTTCGTCAAGCTGAGGCGCGCGGGCTGGCCGGTGTCGCCGGTGCTGGAGGGACGCGTCCAGATCAACGGACGCTCGGTGCGGCTGCTCGGCATCGAGCCGATCACGTTGCCGGTCGATGTCGGCAACGCCCCGCGCCTCGGCGCGGCGGATTTGAGCAGTTTTGTTGCGCCACCTGGCCAGACTTTGGTGGCGAAGGAGACGCTGAGCGACCTGCAGGAGCCGGAAGGCGCGGCACCGCCGATCAGCAGCGGCGCAAAATTGCCGCCGCTGCGTGTGCTGCCGCAGCTCGTGCCCGACGTGCTTGTCGTCGATATCGGCGTGGCGCAGCTTCTGCTGAACAAGCCGGACCAGGTGTCGCGGCTGCTGATCGGCAAACCGAAGGGCAAGCCGGCGCCGTTGCAAAACGTCGTCGGCGACCAGTTGCAACGCATCGAGCCCAACGCGGAGACGGAGCTGGAACGGCTCACCGACAGTTTCCATCTCAACCTCACCGCCTTCGGACTGCTGTCGTTCTTCGTCGGCCTCTTCATCGTCAATTCGGCGGTGGGCCTTGCGTTCGAGCAGCGGCTGCCGATGCTGCGCACGTTGCGGGCCTGCGGCGCCTCGGCCCAGCTGGTCAACACGGTGCTGGTGATCGAGCTGGTGGCGCTGGCGCTGGTCGCCGGCCTGATCGGACTCGTCTGCGGCTATTTCATCGCAGCCGCGCTGCTCCCCGATGTCGCGGCGTCGCTGCGCGGGCTCTATGGCGCGCAGATTCCGGGACAGCTCAGCCTGCAGCCTGAATGGTGGCTCGCGGGCGTCGGCATCAGCGTTGCCGGCGCGCTGGTGGCAGCCGCAACCAGCCTGATCAAGGCGATCAGGATGCCGGTGCTGGCAACGGCGCAGCCGCGGGCCTGGCAGCAGCGGCAGCGCCGCTGGCTGATTCTGCAAAGCCTCGCCGCCTGCGCCGTGTTCGCGGTCGCGCTGCTGCTGCTCCACTACGGGCAATCGCTGATCGCGGGGTTCGGCGTGCTGGCGGCGCTGATGTTCGGTGCGGCGCTGATCCTGCCGGCCTTCCTCGAAATCATCCTGGTCATCGGCCAGCGTTGGGCGAAAGGACCATTATCGCTGTGGTTCTGGGCGGACAGCCGGCAACAGCTCTCCGGATTGTCGCTGGCGCTGATGGCGCTGCTGCTCGCGCTTGCCGTCAATGTCGGAGTGTCCACCATGGTGGAAACGTTCAGCCGCACCTTCATCGGCTGGCTCAACGGGCGGCTCGCGGCCGACGTCTACATCAGCGCCTCCGACAACGCGCAGGGCGTTGCGATCCGGAACTGGCTGAAAGAGCGCAGCGATGTGCAGGCGATCCTGTCCGGTGGACGCGCCGAGACCCAGGTTCAGGGCCAGCCGGTCGAGTTGCTCGGCCTGCCCGATCACGCGCTCTATCGCGAACGCTGGCCGCTGCTGGAGACCGCGCCGCGCGGCTGGACCCAGCTCGTGCCCGGCAATGCCGCCTTCATCAGCGAGCAGCTCTCCCGCCGCCTCAACGTCCGCGTCGGCGATGTGATCGAGGTGCCTACGCCCGGCGGCACATGGGAGCTCGACATCGTCGGGATCTATGCCGATTACGGTAACCCCAAGGGACAGCTCACCGTCAACGTCGCGGCGCTGATCCGGCATTTTCCGCAGACGCCGCAGACGCGGATCGGGCTGATCGTCGCGAAGCAGAATATCCCCGGCCTCATCGCGGCTCTGCAGAAGCAGTTTTCGCTCGACGACCGCAGTGTCGCCGACCAGGCGACGGTGAAGGCGGAATCGATCCGGATCTTCAACCGCACCTTTGCGGTGACGTCCGCACTGAATGCCTTCACGCTCGGCGTCGCCGGCATCGCCCTGCTCACCAGCCTGCTGACGCTGGCGAATTCCCGCTTGCCGCAGCTCGCGCCGCTCTGGGCGATCGGCATCACGCGGCCGCGCTTGGCCGCGATCGAATTGACCAAGACGCTGTCGGTCGCGCTGTTCACCTCGCTGCTTGCCGTGCCGCTCGGGCTGCTGGTGGCGTGGTGCCTGATCGCGATCGTCAACGTCAAGGCGTTCGGCTGGCGGTTGCCGTTCCACGTGTTTCCGCTGCAACTGGTGGAGCTGGTGGCAGTTGCGCTGGTCGCCTCGCTGCTGGCCGCGCTGCTGCCGATGCTGCGGCTAGCGCGGATGCAGCCGGCAAACCTCGTCAAGGTGTTTGCCAATGAGCGCTGAGACAATCTCACGACGCGCCTTTGCCGGCGGCATCGCCGCACTCGCGCTCGCACGCCGCGCGAGTGCGCAAGGCTATGCCGGGCTCGGCGAGACCGCCGACGGTTTTGCGAAGGTCACACCGGGTAAGGCGTTTGTCTTTCCTGCCGATCACGGGCCACATCCAGAGTTTCGCATCGAGTGGTGGTATGTGACGGCGAACCTCGTCGACAGCAGCGGCGCGGCCTGCGGCCTGCAATGGACGCTGTTCCGCCAGGCGGCGCAGCCGGGGCCGCAGGGCGAGGGTTGGGCCAATCAGCAGATCTGGATGGCGCATGCCGCAGTGACGCGCGCTGGCACGCATCGCTTTAGCGAAGTGTTTTCACGCGGCGGGATCGGGCAGGCCGGCGTGACGGCAAAGCCGTTTGCGGCCTGGATCGACGATTGGGAGATGAAGGGTGTCGAGCGCACCGACGATCGCGCCTTGGCGCCGCTGACACTGAAAGTGTCCGGCACTGATTTCAGCTATTCGCTGACGCTGGAGGCCGATCGTCCCGTCGTGTTGCAAGGCGATCACGGCTACAGCCGCAAGTCGGAACGCGGACAAGCGTCGTACTATTACAGCCAGCCATTCTACCGCGCGCGGGGCACGCTCACCATCGACGACAAGCCGGTCGATGTTTCAGGCCAGGCCTGGATGGACCGCGAATGGAGCAGCCAGCCGCTCGATGCCGACCAGACCGGCTGGGACTGGCTGTCGCTGCATCTCGCATCCGGCGACAAGCTGATGCTGTACCGGCTGCGCCAGAAGAACGGCAAGGATTACCCGTTCGGCAACTGGATCAGCGCCAGCGGCGACACGCAGATGATTGCGGGCGGCGAGATCCAGATGGCACCGAAGGCGACCACGGAGGTCGCGGGGCGCAAGCTGCCGGTGGAATGGCAGATCGCGATCCCCTCGCGCTCGTTCTCGATTTCCTGCAAACCGCTCAATCCGAACGCGTGGATGGGGACTGGCTTCTCCTACTGGGAGGGACCGATCAGCTTCGCCGGCACGCATGATGGCGTTGGCTATCTCGAGCTGACCGGGTATTGAAGCGCGGTCCAGATTCTTGTTTGACGCGTTTTCTTCACGCGAACCGGCATCCACTTCGCTCGAAAACGCTTTGGGGAATTCAGCGATGTATCATCTCACCGCCCTCGTCACGCTGCTGGCGATTGCATTTTATCTCTTCGTCACCATCAACGTCTCGCGGGCGCGGTCGAGGACCGGCATCAAGGTGCCGGCGACCTCAGGCCATCCGGATTTCGAGCGCGCCTTCCGCATCCAGGCGAACACGCTGGAATGGATGCCGATCTTCTTGCCGTCGCTCTGGCTGTTCGCAATCTATATCGGCGATGCCATCGCAGCGGCGATCGGCGCGGTCTGGGTCATCGGCCGCATCGTGTACTTCATCGGCTATTCGAAGGCCGCAGCCAAGCGCGGCCCGGGGTTTGCGATCCAGGCGCTCACCGCCATTGCGCTATGGGTGGGGGCGCTGGGAGCGGTGGTGTTGCGGCTGGTGAAGTGAAGCGCGGCGTCACGCGCACTCGCGTCCCGGGCGCGGTGCAGCGTGAAACGCTGCGCCGCTGAACCGGGACCTAACTAGCATCGAGAACTGGGAGGCATGGGTCCCGGCTCTGCGGTGCACCGCCAAGAGGCGCTGCACCGCGTCCGGGACACAAGACTTACTTCGTCAGCGGGCAGCCGCTTTCCTTGGCGGTGAAGAAGGCCTTGTCGCCGTGGACCACGGCGAGCTGCTTGTAATAGTCCCAGGGCTTCTTTGATTCCGATGGCTTCTTGACCTCGAACAGATACAGGTCGTGGACCATGCGGCCGTTCTCGAGCACCTTGCCGCCTTGCGCGAAGTCGTCGTCGACGGGCAGCTCCTTCAGCTTCTTGGCGACCGCATCCGGATCCTTGGTGCCGGCGGCCTTGACCGCCTTGAGATAGCTCAGTGTCGCCGAATAGGTGCCGGCCTGGATCATGTTGGGCATCCGGCCGGTGCGCTTCAGGAAGCGTTCGCCGAGATTGCGCGTGCGGTCGTTGACGTCCCAGTAATAGCCTTCGGTCAGCACCAGGCCCTGCGCGGCCTGCAGGCCGAGGCCATGCACTTCCGCGAGCGTCATCAGCAGGCCGGCGAGCTTCTGGCCGCCGGCGACGATGCCGAATTCGGAAGCCTGCTTGATCGAGTTGGTGGTGTCGAGGCCGGCATTGGCGAGGCCCACGATCTTCGCCTTCGAGCTCTGCGCCTGCAGCAGGAACGAGGAGAAATCGGAGGAGTTGAGCGGCACGCGCACCGAGCCGAGCACCTTGCCGCCATTCGCGGTGACGATCTCGCTGGTGTCCTTCTCCAGCGCATAGCCGAAGGCGTAGTCCGCGGTGAGGAAGAACCAGGTGTCGCCGCCGGCCTTGGTCAGCGCACCACCGGTGCCGACGCCGAGCGCGCGGGTGTCATAGGCCCAGTGGAAGCCATAGGGCTGACAGGCATCGCCGGTCAGGCGCGAGGTCGCCGCGCCCACCACGATGTCGATCTTCTTCTTTTCCTTGGAGAGCTCGTGGATCGCGAGCGCGACCGAGGAGGTCGTCAGCTCGGTGATCATGTCGACATTCTCGACATCGTACCAGCGACGCGCGATCGAGGTCGCGAGATCCGGCTTGTTCTGGTGGTCGGCGGTGACGAGCTCGACCTTCTGGCCCAGCACCTCGCCGCCAAAATCCTCAATCGCCATCTTGGCCGCTTCGACCGACCATTTGCCGCCGTAGTCGGCATAGACGCCGGACTGGTCATTGAGGATGCCGATCTTGACGCCCTGCGCAGAAGCCGGCGCGGCCAGCATCAGGGCGGAGGTGGCGACAACGGCCAAAAGTGATGATTTCATTCGTTGGCTCCCAGCAGTGTTCTGTTTTGAAATCGCGCGGAGTGTAGTGAAGAAGACCGCCCGTGCCCATCGGTTTTGCGTAGGCCGTTAGTATGGAGGTGGTGCGGCATTCTCCGCCGTCGTCCCGGACACGCGAAGCGCAGATCCGGAGAGGTTTGGCGAAGACTCGTGGTTACCGGCTTCGTGTGGCGACGCCGATGGCCACTGAGGCAGCTTTAAGCCGCCACCTCCGGCTTCTTCTCGTTCCGCCCCTCAGCGAGATTCCGCACCACCACATAGAAGATCGGGGTGAACAGCAGGCCGAACAGCGTGACACCGATCATGCCGAAGAACACGGCAACGCCGACGGCCTGGCGCATCTCGGAACCCGAGCCGGACGAGATCACCAGCGGCAGCACGCCGAGGATGAAGGCGAAGGATGTCATCAGGATCGGCCGCAGACGCAGGCGGCAGGCCTCGATCACGGCCTCCAGCCGCGGCTTGCCTTCCTTCTCGATGTCGCGCGCGAACTCGACGATCAGGATCGCGTTTTTCGCCGCCAATCCCACCAGCACGACGAAGCCGATCTGGGTGAGAATGTTGACGTCCTGGCCCATGATGCGCACGCCGATGGTTGCAGCGAGCAGGCACATCGGCACGATCAGGATCACCGCGAACGGCAAGGTCCAGCTGCCATATTGCGCGGCGAGCACGAGATAGACGAACAGCACGCAGATCGGGAACACGTAGAGACCGGCATTGCCGCCGGTGACCTGCTGATAGGAAAGGTCGGTCCACTCGAAGCTGAAGCCGCTCGGCAAGGTGTCGTCGGCGAGCTTCTTGATGGCGTTCAGCGCGGTGGTCGAACTCGTGCCCGGCGCCGGCTCGCCCTGGAGCTCGGACGCCGCATAGAGATTGTAGCGCGCCACGCGATCGGGACCTGAGACGTCCCTGAAGTCGACCACGCTGCCCAGCATCACCATGTCGCCAGAAGCATTGCGCGTGCGCAGCCGTGACAGATCGGCAGGCTCTTTCCTGAACGGGAAATCAGCCTGCGCGGTGACGTGATAGGTGCGGCCGAACAGGTTGAAGTCGTTGACATAGGTCGATCCGAAATAGGTCTGGATCGTGTCGTTGATGTTCGAGATGGGAACACCGAGCTTCTGCGCCTTGGTGCGGTCGATGTCGACGAACAGCTGCGGCGTACCGGCCGAGAACGGCGAGAACACCGTGGGGCCGAGGAGCGCGGGCGATTTGCGCGCGGCAGCGACGAGCTCGTCGGTTGCGGATGCCAACAGCTCCGGTCCGCGGCCCTGCCGATCCTGGATGCGAATGGTGAAGCCGCCGCCAGTGCCGATGCCGGGCACGGCCGGCGGCGGAATGACGATGATGAAGGCGCCCTGGATCGCAGCGAGGCGCTTGCGCAGCTCGGCTGTGATGGCGTTCGCCGTCAGGCCCTTCTTCAACCGCACCTCAGGCTCATCAAACACCGGGAATAGCGCGGCAGCGTTGCCCGCCTGCGTGCGCGTGGCGCCGGAGAAGCCGGCGAAGGCGGCCACGCGGATGATGCCCGGCGTATCCAGCGAGATCCGCTCGATCTCGCGGACGATCTCGGTGGTGCGCGCCAGCGACGCCGCACCCGGCAACTGCACCGAGATGATGACGTAGCCGCGGTCCTGCGCGGGGATGAAGCCCTGCGACGTCGTCCCGATCAGCCAGCCTGCGCTGCCGATCAGCACGACATAGATCAGCAGCATCACCGCCGCGTGCCGGATCACGAAATTGGCGAGGCCGGCATAGCCATGCGAGAGCCGGTCGAACAGACGGTTGAAGGCGTCGGTGAAGGCATTCCAGCCGCGCGCGATCAGATTCCAGGCGGCCGGCGGTCGTTTCTCCTCGTGCGGCGTGAGGATCTGCGAGGCCAGCGCCGGCGACAGCGTCAGCGAGCAGAAGCAGGAGATCGCGGTCGCCACCGCGATGGTGACGGCGAATTGCTGGAAGAACTGCCCGGAAATGCCGCCGAGGAAAGCTGTCGGCACGAACACCGCGCAGAGCACCAGTGCGATCGAGACCAGCGCGCCGCCGACCTCCTCCATGGTCTTCAGCGCAGCGTCGCGCCGGCTCAGGCCATGCTCGAGATGCCGCTCGACATTCTCGACCACGACGATGGCGTCGTCGACGACGATGCCGACGGCCAGCACGAGACCGAACAGAGTGAGATTGTTGATGGAGAAGCCGAGCGCCGCCATCACCGCGAAGGTGCCGACCAGCGAGACCGGGATCGCGATGATCGGAATGATCGCCGGACGCCAGCCCTGCAGGAACACCAGCACGACGATGACCACGAGCAGCATGGCCTCGTAAATGGTCTTGATCAGCTCGTGGACGGACTGGGCGATGAACTCGGTGGGGTTGTAGCCGATATTGTAGTCGAGGCCCTTCGGGAAGCTCTCCTTGAGCTTCGTCATCGTGTCCGAAATGCTCTTCGCCGTCGCCAACGCATTCGACCCGGGCCGTTGGGTCACCAGCATGGCGACCGCGGATTTGCGCAGCAGGAAGCTGTTGGTCGAATAGGCCAGCGCGCCGAGCTCGATACGGGCGACGTCGCGCAAGCGCACCGTGCGGCCGTCGGAACCGGCCTTGATCAGGATGTCCTCGAACTGTTTCTGGTCTTTCAATCGCCCTGTGAAAACCAGGTTTGGCTGGAACGCGCGATCGGTGATCGGCGGCTCGGCGATCTGGCCGCCTGCGATCTGCACGTTTTGCGCCCGGATCGCCGCCAGCACCTCGGTCGAGGTCAGGCCGAGATTGGCGATGCGGTCAGGATCGAGCCAGAGCCGCATCGAATAGTCGCGCGCGCCGAAGATCTGGATGTCGCCGACGCCGTCGATGCGCAACAGCTGGTCGCGAACCTGGAGCAGCGCGTAGTTGGAGATGTAGAGCTGGTCGAACGTGTCGTCCGGCGACAACATGAACACGACCATCAGGATGTCGGGCGAGTTCTTGCGGGTGACGACGCCGTTGCGTTGCACCTCGTCCGGGAGCTGCGGTTGCGCGATCGCGACGCGGTTCTGGACCAGCACCTGGGCCTTGTCGAGATCGGTGCCGAGCTTGAACGTAACGGTGATCGTCAGCTGGCCGTTCGAGGTGGCCTGGCTGTAGAGATACAGCATGTCCTCGACGCCGTTGATCTGCTGCTCGATGGGAGCTGCCACCGTGTCGGACACGGTCTGTGCGGAGGCGCCGGGATATTGCGTGGTGACCACCACGGTGGGCGGCACCACTTGCGGATATTCGGACACCGGCAGCGTGGTGTAGGCGAGCGCGCCGACGATCAGCAGCACGATCGACAGCACCATCGCGAGGATGGGCTGGTTGATGGAGAGACGGCCGAGATTCATGACTTGCCACCAGCCGGTGCTTGCGCAGTCTGCGGGGCGACCTTGGCGCCGACGCGGGCGCGCTGGATGCCGTTGACGATGACGCGGTCATCAGCCTTCAGGCCTTCGCGGATCACGCGCAGGCCGTCGTCGAGCGGACCGAGCACCACAGGCCGCGCTTCGACGGTATCGTCGGGCTTCACCACGAACACGATCTTGCGGGACTGGTCGGTTGCGACCGCGACATCCGGTATCAGCAGCGCCTCGTAGGGCGCGCTGCCGATCAGGCGGACGCGGCCGAACTGGCCGGGCAGAATCGAAAGGTCGGTGTTCTTGATCACCGCGCGGCTGCGCAGCGTGCCGGTGGAGACGTCGAGGCGGTTGTCGAGGAAGTTGATGGTGCCCTCATGCGACGGCTTGGTTTCGCCGGCGAGCGTCACCTGCACCGGGTTCGCGGTGTCGCGGGAGCTCGGACGGCGGCCTTCGAACCACAGCTTGCTGTATTTGATGAAGGTCGCTTCATCCATGTCGAAATAGACGTAGATCGGGTCGAGTGCGACGATCGAGGTGAGCAGCGTCGAGGTACCGGTGTCGCTGCCCTGCACGAGATTGCCGGGGCTGACGAGATGGCGGCTGACACGGCCGGTGAGCGGCGCCGTGACATGGGTGAACTCGATGTTGAGCCGCGCCGCCTTCAGCGCGCCGGAGGCCTGCGTTTCCGCAGCGTGCGCGGCCTGCAGGGCCTGGCGGCGCTGGTCGACGACCTGCTCGGAGACCGCGCTGGTCTGCACCAGGTTCAAACCGCGATCGAGCTCACGCTTGGCCAGCTCCACCTTGGCGCGCGCATCGGAGAGCTGGCCATCGGCCTGCTCGGCCACCGCCTCGAACGGTCGCGGGTCGATCACGTAGAGCAGATCGCCCTGGTGCACGATCGCGCCGTCCTGGAATTCGACCGAGTTGACGAAGCCGCCGACGCGGGGACGGACCTGAACCTCCTCAACCGCCTCGAAGCGGCCGGTGAACTCGTCCCAATCGGTGACGGTGCGCTTGACCGGCTGGGCCACGGTCACCGGCGCAGGCGGCGGTGCGGACGCTTGCGAAGCAGGCTGCCCGCAACTGGCGAGTGCGAATGACGTCGCGAGGAGACCCGCTATTGCGTAATGCCGTGGCCGAACGAAATCGTGCTTTTTGACAAGCTTATTGACAAGTCGCTCGCTTCCGTCCGGTCCGATCATCCCAGGTCCTCGCATCAAAAGCCGCGGAAAAAGCAGGGTAGGCATTTACCCGCGGGCGTCCCAAGATGGGTGGAGTTGATGAACACTTCAAGACCAAAGCGTGCGCAGGGCTCGGAGCGACGCCCTGGCCGGATGGCGGGTTGACAGGGGGATGGATTGGCGTGCGCCGGGCTTCCTTCGCCTCTCCCCGCTTGCGGGGAGAGGCCGGAGCGCATCGCAAGATGCGATCCGGGTGAGGGGGAGTCTCCGCGAGTCCGACTGTCACCGTGATCATGGAAGCGGCCCCTCACCCCGCCCTCTCCCCGTAAGAACGGGGAGAGGGAGACGAAAGGGCAGCCAGCGCCTTCGCACATGACGGACGCCGTCCGCTCGGCTAGACTTCCATTACAAAAACAAGACGAATTGTCCGGGGAGGACAGGCGTGCACCAGGGACGTGTCGTTTACGGCGCGATCGAGGAGGTCGTGTTCGGCCATCCGGCGGCCGGCGCCATCGTCGCGCAAATGGACCGGTTGGGGACGCGCCGTGCCTTCCTGATGGTCTCCGGCACGCTGAACCGGCAGACCGACGAAATCACCAAGATCCAGGACGCACTCGGCGCGCGCTGCGCCGGCCTTTTCGACGCCATGCCGGCGCACACGCCGCGCGAGGCGGTGATCGCCGCGACCAATTCGGCCCGTCAGGCCGGTGCCGACCTGATCGTGACCGTCGGCGGCGGCTCGATCACCGACGGCGCCAAGGCGGTGCAGCTCTGCCTCGCCAACGGCATCGACGATATCGCCGGCATCGACCGCATCCGCGTGCACAAGGGTGTCGCGCCGGAGATGACGCCGCCAACGGTGCGTCAGGTCAGCGTACCCACCACGATCGCGGGCGGCGAGTTCTCATCCATCGCCGGCGTCACCGACCGCAGCACGCATGTAAAGCAGATGCTGCGGCACCCGCTCGCCGTGCCGCGCGCGACCATCCTCGACCCTGCCATCACCGTGCACACGCCAGAATGGCTGTTTCTCTCCACCGGCATCCGCGCCGTCGATCATTGCGTTGAGGCGATCTGCTCGCGCGAGACGCATCCTTATGCCGACGCGCAATCGGTCAAGGGCCTTGCCATGCTCGCCGACGCGCTGCCGCGGGTGAAGGCCGACCCCGGCGATCTCGACGCCCGGATGGATGCGCAGATCGGCACCTGGCTATCGATGGGCGCGCTCGCGGCCGGCGTTCCCATGGGCGCGAGCCACGGTATCGGCTATGTGCTCGGCGCCGCCTTCGACGTGCCGCACGGCTACACCTCCTGCATCATGCTGCCGGCGGTGATGCGCTGGAATGCCAGCGCCAATGCCGAGCGGCAGATGATCGTCGCGGCCGCCATGGGGTTTCCCGGCCACAACGCCGCCGACGTGCTGGACGCACTCATCCGCTCGCTCGGCATGCCGCGCAGCCTTGCGGACGTGCGTGTCTCACCGGAGCATTTCGACGCCATCGCCGAGCAGGCGATGCGGACGAACTGGATCCCGCGCAATCCGCGCAAGATCGATACCCCAGCGCAGGTGTGCGAAATCCTGCTTCTCGCCGCATAATCCCTAAAGCCGGAGGACTGATGTACCCAGGTCAGCATGCCCGCCTACGCCCGCTGCAGCCCGCTTTCATCATGGCGGCGACGGGAGAGGCCGTCACCTATCGCGAGCTCGACGCACGCAGCAATCGCCTGGCGCATCTGTTCCGCAAGCACGGCCTCAAGCGGCTCGACCACTATTCCATCTTCATGGAGAACAATTCGCGCTATCTCGAAGCCTGCGGCGCCGGCGAGCGCTCCGGCTTGTATTACACCTGCATCAACTCGTTCCTGACGCCGGGCGAGCTCGCCTATCTCCTCGTCAACAGCCAGTCGAAGATCCTGATCACGTCGATGGCAAAGCTCGACATCGCGCGTGAGGCGATCCAGGCCTGTCCCGACGTCAAGCTCTGCATCGTCGCGGACGGCCCCGGCGAGAGCGACCGCATCGTCGGCCTTGCGGACGTCACCGCCGGTCTGCCGGCGACGCCGATCGCGGACGAGTGGCTTGGCACCGCCATGCTCTATTCGTCGGGCACCACAGGACGTCCCAAGGGCATCTTGCGCCCGCTGCCGGAGGAGCCGCCGAAGCACAATCTGCCGCTGTTCGATTTCCTGACGAAGCTTTGGCACTACCGCGAGGGCATGGTCTATCTATCGCCGGCGCCGCTCTATCACTCCGCGCCGCAGGCCGCGGTGAACCTCACGATCCGCATGGGCGGCACCGTGATCATCATGGAGAGTTTCGATCCGGAGCGTTACCTCCAGCTGGTCCAGCAATGGGGCATCACCCATACCCAGCTGGTGCCGACGATGTTCTCGCGCATGCTGAAGCTGCCGGAGGAGGTGCGTAGCCGCTACGACCTCTCATCGCTGGAGATCGCGATCCATGCCGCCGCGCCCTGCCCGGCGCTGGTCAAGGACGACATCATCAAATGGTGGGGCCCGATCATCCACGAATATTACGGCGCGACCGAGGGGCTCGGCTTCACGGCGTGCAACAGCGAGGAGTGGCTTAGCCACCGCGGCACCGTCGGCAAGGTGCTGCTCGGCGATCTCCATATTCTCGACGAGAACATGCGGGCGTGCCCGACCGGTACGCCCGGCCAGGTCTGGTTCAAGACAGGATCGCCGTTCGAATATTTCAACGATTCCGAGAAGACCAAGGAGGCCCGCTCGGCCGACGGCAGCATGAGCACGGTTGGCGACGTCGGCTATGTCGACGAGGACCGCTTCCTGTACCTGACCGACCGCGCCACCTTCATGATCATCTCCGGCGGGGTGAACATCTATCCGCAGGAATGCGAAAATCTCTTGATCACCCATCCCAAGGTCGCCGATGCCGCCGTGTTCGGCGTGCCCAATCCCGATCTCGGCGAGGAGGTGAAGGCGGTGGTGCAGCCGATGCCGGGCGTAGTGCCGGGGCCGGCGCTCGCCGAAGAGCTGATCGCCTTCTGCGGAACATCGCTGTCGCGGCAGAAGGTGCCGCGCTCGGTCGATTTCGAAAAAGAGCTGCCGCGACTGCCGACGGGGAAGCTGTACAAGCGGCTGCTCAGGGACCGGTACTGGGGGAACAAGACGTCGCGGATTGTGTGACAGCGAGTTTGCTGATCTTGCATCGCGCAACACCTGCGCGTGATCTCTTCGCACCCGCACTCTCACATGATGAAATTGTGAAACGCCTGCGGCCTTCCGTCATCCGAATTGCCGAGAGATCAGACGGCCTTGCCGGTTGCCTCACTGCGCGGGCGTCGCTATCGTCCTGACAAACAGGCCAGAAAAGGCCCAAAAGACAAATGTCCAGGGAGGACGAGGATGCGGAGCGTGCGGGCGCTCGCCGCGGCGGCGGCGCTATCTTTGCTGGCGTTTTCGACCATTACATTCGCCGGCGAGCCCAAGCAGGGCGGTATTTTGCGGATGTATCACCGCGACAGCCCCGGCAACGCCTCGATCCATGAAGGCGCGACCTATTCGCTCAATGTTCCCTTCATGCCCGTGTTCAACAACCTCGTCATCTACAAGCAGGACGAGGCCCAGAACACGATGAACAACATCGTCCCGGAGCTCGCCGAGAGCTGGGCCTGGGTCAATGACAACAAGACGCTGACCTTCAAGCTGCGCCAGGGGGTGAAATGGCACGACGGCAAGCCGTTCACCTCGGCGGACGTCAAATGCACCTTCGACATGCTGATGGGCAAGTCGCAGCAGAAGTTCCGCCAGAACCCTCGAAAGTCCTGGTACGAGCAGGTCAACGACATCTCGACCAATGGCGATCTCGAGGTCTCGTTCAACCTGAAGCGGCCGCAGCCGTCGCTGCTGGCGCTGCTCGCCTCCGGCTACACGCCGGTCTATCCCTGCCACGTTTCGCCCGGCGACATGCGCACGCACCCGATCGGCACCGGCCCGTTCAAATTCGTCGAGTTCAAGGCCAATGAGTCGATCAAGCTGACGCGCAACACGGATTACTGGCGCAAGGGCCGGCCCTATCTCGACGGCATCGAGTTCACCATCATCCCGAACCGCTCGACCGCGATCCTCGCCTTTGTCGCCGGCAAGTTCGACATGACGTTCCCGACCGAGGTCAGCATTCCCTTGCTGAAGGACGTGAAATCGCAGGCGCCGAACGCGGTCTGCGTGGTCGAGCCGAACAACGTCGCGACCAACATCATCGTCAACTCGACGTCGGCACCGTTCGACAATATCGACATCCGCCGCGCCATGGCGCTGGCGCTCGACCGCAAATCGTTCATCTCGATCATGTTCGAGGGCCAGGGCGACGTCGGCGGCACCATGCTGCCGCCCCCGAATGGGCTGTGGGGCATGCCGAAGGAGATGCTCGAGACAATTCCGGGCTATGGCCCCGACGTGAACGCCAACCGCGAGGAGGCCAAGAAGCTGATGCAGAAGGCCGGCTACGGCCCGGACAAGCATCTCGCCGTCAAGGTCTCGACCCGCAACATCCCGGTCTACCGCGACCCCACGGTGATCCTGATCGACCAGCTCAAGAGCATTTATATCGACGGCGAGCTCGACGTGGTCGAAACCGCGAACTGGTTCCCGAAGATCGCCCGCAAGGACTACATGCTCGGGCTCAATCTGACCGGCAACGCCGTCGACGATCCCGACCAGTCGTTCTACGAGAACTATTCCTGCGGTTCCGAGCGAAACTACACCAACTATTGCAACAAGGAGATCGAGAAACTGTTCGACGTGCAGTCGCAGGAGACCGATATCGCCAAGCGCAAAAAGCTGGTGTGGGACATCGACAAGAAGTTGCAGGAGGACGTCGCGCGCCCGATCATCTTCCACGCGCGCACCGGCAGCTGCTGGCAGCCCTACGTCAGGGGCGTGACGATCATGTCGAACAGCTCGTACAATGGGTACCGCTACGAGGACGTCTGGTTGGACAAGTAGCAGGCGGCCGGCGGGTTCGACAGGAGGCGATGCATGTTTGCCTATCTGGTGCGGCGCCTGTTCCTGATGCTCGTGACCCTGTTCGGGATCTCGATCGTCATCTTCTTCCTGCTGCGCGTCGTGCCCGGCAACATCGTCGACATCCTGTTCGCTGCGGCCGGCTATGTCGATCCCGCCGACAAGGCCAATCTGGAGAAGGAGCTCGGCATCGACCAGCCGCTGATCGTGCAATATTGGCACTGGATCAGCGGATTTCTGCGCGGCGATTTCGGCTACTCCTATGTCTCGGAGAAGCCCGCGCTGCAGGAGATCCTGCCGCGGATCCCGATCACCGCGCGGCTCGCAGGCCTTGCGCTGCTGTTCTCGGCCTCGATCGGCATTCCCTTGGGAGTCATCAGCGCGGTCAAACAGGGCACGCGGCTCGATTACGCGCTGCGCGTGGTCAGCCTCAGTGGATTGTCGCTGCCCTCATTCTGGCTCGGCCTGCTGATCCTCACCGCGGCGGTGGCGATGTTCGGCCAGATCCCGATCTTCAATCCCAACCCGCAGACCTGGCTCGAGGCGTTCACGACCTACGCCGTGCCGGCCGCCGCCGTCGGCTTCCGCAGCGCCGCGCTGACCATGCGCATCACCCGATCCTCGATGCTGGAGGTGCTGCGACAGGACTACATCCGCACCGCGCGCGCCAAGGGCGCATCGGATGCGGCGGTGAACTATCACCACGCGCTGAAGAACGCGATCCTGCCGGTCATCACCGTGATCGGCATCGAGGCGGCGTTCCTGATCGGCGGCTTGATCGTCACCGAGACCGTGTTCAACATCCCCGGTGTCGCACGCTTCCTGGTCGAGGCGATCCGCTGGCGCGACTACCCGATCGTGCAGAACCTCGTGATGTTCATCGCCGTGGTCGTCGTGTTCGCGAATTTCACCGTCGACATGCTCTACGCGGTGTTCGACCCGCGGATCAGATACACGGATTAGGAGATCAGGTTGGCCGCGATCGACTTTGACGTTGAGCTGAGACGCGCCGGGGCGCATGCAACCGGCGGCTGGCGGCGCGTGCTGTTCCTGGCGCAGCGGCATGTGCTGGGCGCGGCCGGGCTCGTCATCATGACGATTTTCGTGCTCACCGCGATCTTCGCCGACTTCATCGCGCGCTATGATCCGCTCACGGTCGATGCCGCGCGTGCGCTGGCGCGTCCAAGCTGGGCGCACTGGATGGGCACGGATTCATTCGGCCGCGACGTGTTCAGCCGCATCATCCACGGCGCGCGGATCTCGCTCGCGGTCGGCATCGGCTCGACCGCGCTCGGCGGCACCATCGGCGTCATCGTCGGCCTCACCTCTGGCTATCTCTCCGGCTGGGTCGACCTCGTGTTCCAGCGCGTCTCCGACATCCTTCAGGCGCTGCCGCTTCTGGTGCTCGCTTTGATCATGACGGCCGCGCTCGGCCCATCCTTGCCGAACGTCATCATCGCCATCGCGATCCCGCTGATCCCGACGGTGTCACGCGTCATCCGCGCCAACACGCTGGCGTTGCGCGAGCAGCCCTTCGTCGAGGCCGCCAAGTCGATCGGCATGAGCGAGGTCCGCATCGCGCTCCGCCACGTGCTGCCGAACACGCTGGCGCCGCTGATCGTGCTGGCGACCGCGCAGCTCGGCTCGACCATCCTCACCGAAGCTTCCCTCTCCTTCCTTGGCCTCGGCATTCCCGAGCCTTATCCGTCGTGGGGCCGCATGCTCTCGGAATCCGCCGCCGAATATGTCCGCACCGCACCGTGGCTGGTGATCTTCCCTGGCATCGCCATCAGCCTCGCCGTGTTCGGCGCAAATTTGTTCGGTGACGCCCTGCGCGACATCCTCGATCCCCGGCAGCGCGGCTGATGGCGAAACAATCCGATCTCGTGCTCGAAGTGAAGAACCTGAAGACGGTGTTCTTCACGAACTCCGGCCTGTTCAGGGCGGTGGACGACCTCTCCTTCACGGTGAAGCGCGGCGAGACGCTGGCGATCGTCGGCGAATCCGGCTGCGGCAAGAGCGTCACCGCGCTCTCCCTGATGCGGCTCGTGCCCGATCCACCGGGCCGCATCGTCGGTGGCTCTGTTACGCTCGAGGGTACCGATCTACTGGCGCTGGACGAAGCGCAGATGCGCGCGATCAGGGGAAACCGCATCTCCATGATCTTCCAGGAGCCGATGACCTCGCTGAATCCAGTGATCCGGATCGGAGACCAGATCGTCGAGGCGGTACGGCTGCATCGGAACCTGTCGAGCAAGGAAGCCGGCGATGTCGCGGTCGAGATGCTGCGTCTGGTGCGCATTCCCGAGCCGGCGCGGCGCGCGCGCGAATATCCGCACCAGCTGTCCGGCGGCATGCGCCAGCGCGCGATGATCGCGATGGCGCTGGCGTGCCGGCCGGCGCTGCTGATCGCGGACGAGCCGACCACTGCGCTCGACGTCACCATCCAGGCACAGATTTTGGCGCTGATCCTCGATCTCCAGAAGGAGCTCGGCACCGGGCTCGTGCTGATCACGCACGATCTCGGCGTCGTCGCGCAGACCGCGCAGCGGGTGATCGTGATGTATGCCGGGCGAAAGGTCGAGGAGGCCAGTGTCGAGGCGCTGTTCGCTTCGCCGAAGCATCCCTATACGCGCGGGCTGATGGCCTCGATCCCTGCGGTGCCGGCCTCGGGCGTCGCGGTGCAGGAGCGGCTGAACGAAATTCCCGGCACGGTGCCGTCGCTGGTGCGGCTGCCGAAGGGCTGCGCTTTCGCGCCGCGCTGCAAGCTCGCGGTGAAACGCTGCGAGGCCGAATATCCGCCGCTGACCGATTGGGGCGGCGGCCATCTCGCCGCCTGCTGGCGCGCGGCTGAAGTGGCGGAGGTGGCATGACCGAAGCCCTGCTCGAGGTCACCGACCTCAAGAAACATTATCCGGTGCGCGCCGGCGTTCTGCGCCGGCAGGTCGGCACCGTGCATGCGGTCGACGGCGTCTCGTTCTCGCTTGGCGCCGGCGAGACGCTCGGCCTGGTCGGCGAATCCGGCTGCGGCAAGTCGACGGTGGCGCGCAGCGTGCTGCGGCTGGTGGAGCCGACCTCGGGCCAGATTCGCCTCGAAGGCGAGGACATCACGCGCCTGTCCAAGACGGCGCTGCGGCCGCATCGCCGCTCGATGCAGATCGTGTTCCAGGATCCGTTCGCCTCGCTCAATCCGCGCATGACTGCAGGCGACATCGTCGGTGAGCCGCTGGCCGTGCACGGGCTCGCGACCGGCAAGGCGCTGGAGGCGCGTGTCGCAAAGCTGTTCGAGCAGGTGGGCTTGCGGCCCGACCAGATGCGCAATTTCCCGCATCAATTTTCAGGCGGCCAGCGCCAGCGCATCTGCATCGCGCGAGCGCTGGCGCTGGAGCCGCGGCTGATCGTTTGCGACGAGCCGGTCTCGGCGCTCGACGTCTCGATCCAGGCGCAGGTGATCAACCTCCTGATCGACCTGCAGCGCCAGCACGGCTTCTCCTATCTCTTCATTGCGCACGACCTCGCCGTGGTCGCCCATATCAGCCACCGCGTCGCCGTGATGTATCTCGGCCGCATCGTCGAGATCGCCGACAAGGACGAGCTGTTCCGCAACCCGCGCCACCCCTACACGCAAGCCCTGCTCGCCTCCGTGCCGATCGCCAATCCGCTGGCGAAACGGCTCGCGCCGCTGGTGGACGGCGACGTGCCGAGCCCGGTGAACCCGCCCTCCGGCTGCGCGTTTCACACCCGCTGCCGGTTTGCGATGGAGCGATGCAAGACGGAGCGGCCGGCGCTGGTGGACGCGGGCGACGGGCACCAGGTGGCGTGCTTGCTCAACGAGGGGACGGGGCGAGGCCAGTAGGCCGTAGCGCCCGGATCACCGGCCATGCCGCCAGCGCGGCGGAGAGGTGCTTGAGCGTGTGGCCCGAGACGAGGTGCCCTGTCGCTTCGTAAATGGTGGCGTCGCCGAGCTCGAAAAGCTTTGCGAGCACGTAGAAGACGATCACGCCGCCAAGCGGCACGCCGAGCGCACCGAGCCGAGGCTTCGTCAACGCCAGGCCCACGGCGAGCGCCATGCCGCCGAACTGCACGACCACCCATGGCGTGAGATTTTCGCGTGCCACCCAGGCCGCGAGCAGGCCCGCAACCATCATCAGCACCAGCACCGCCTCACCCGCGCGCACGCTGATGCGCTCGCTGGCCGCGATGCCGAGAAAGCCCGCGAACGCCACCGCCATGCCGAGGCGATCGGCGATGAGCCGTTGCGGCATGTCGGGGTCCAGATGATAGAACCCGGAGCCCAGGCAGGTGAGGATTAGTCCGACGAAAAGCCAGCTTGCACCCACCGGCGCATCCTTGCGGGCGCGCAGCCGCTCCGAACCCCAGACGCCCATCGCGAGGAAGGCGAGATTGCTCAGCACGTCGCCGGCGTTGGGCACCCCCAGCCAGCCACGGGTGTCGACGAAATGCGGGATGTGCCAACCGGCGGCCGGCAGCGCGGGCGCGAGAAGCGCCGCCATTGCGAGGACAAGGAGCGCGCCGAGCAGGTATTTTTCGTGGGCTTGCAGCGGCACAAAAGAGAGTCGGCGGGGCGCTGACAGAAGCGTGGCAGCCGTCGCTTGGGTGTGCTCATCGGTGCGAAACATGCGTGCCTCTAGATGAATTGAACAATGTTCAGTACATATACATCACAAATGAACAATGTTCAATAGAGATTATTCGCGCGGCGTTACGGTCTGTTTTCTTATTGAAATTACTTGTGTTTTTGACCACGCACGAGGTGCCGCAGGGTGGGCAAAGCGAAGCGTGCCCACCACCCTTCAATCATGGAGAGACGGAGGGCGGCGCTTCGCGCCTTTGCCCGCCCTACGAGACTGCGTTCGCCGCGCTAGCCGGCCCCGATCTCCGCGACGATCCTGCCTGTCGTGACCTGCTCGCCCTCAGCGACGTCGATCGCGGCGACCACGCCGTCGATGCCGGCCTTGTGGACGTGCTCCATCTTCATCGCTTCCAGCGTCATCACCGGCTGACCGGCGGTGACGCGGTCGCCCGGCTTGACCAGGACCGCGACGACGCGGCCGTTCATGGCGGCGCGGACCTTGCCGTCGCCGCCGTTGCTTGCGGCAGCCTTCGGCGCAGCGAGCGTGAGATCGATTACCGCGAGCGGGATGCCGCGATGCTGGACGTACAGGCGATCGCCATCGCGCAGGAACTTTGCGCTGTCCATCACACCGTCATGGCGGAAGCGGATCGCGTCGGGATCGAGCTGCCCGATCTCGAACCTGTCCTGCCGGCCGCCAGTTGCGACGGTAAAGCTGCCATCGCGCTCGCGGGTGATGTCGAGCTCGTGCGCGTGGCCGGCGATCTCGATCTTCGCCGGCAGGGGAAACGTCGCCGACAGGCTCCGGCCACTTTGCCATGACGGCGCGCGCGGATTGGTGACGTAGAGCAGCAGGCCCGCTAGCGCCGTATCGAATGCGGCATTCGCCGACGGCGCCAGCAGTTCATCGCGGTGCGCGCCGATGAACGCCGTGGTCGCCTCGCCCCTGGCAAAGCCGGGATGACGCAGGCACGACATCAGGAACGCCTGGTTGGTGGTCACACCAAGCGCCGTGAGCTGCTCGAGGCCGACGATCAGCCGCCCCCTCGCCTCCTCGCGCGTGGCGCCATGGCTGATCACCTTGGCGATCATGGAATCGTAGAACGGCGGGATCTCCGAGCCCGATTGCAGCGCGTGCTCGACGCGGACGCGGTCAGGCACCTGCCAGCGCGCCATGCGGCCGGACTGCGGCATGAAGTCCTGCGCAGCATCTTCCGAGCAGAGCCGCACCTCGATGGCGTGGCCTGCGAAGCGGATGTCCTGCTGCTTCACCGGCAGCGCCTCGCCGCGCGCGACGCGCAGCTGCAGCTCAACGAGATCGAGCCCGGTGATCGCCTCGGTCACGGGATGCTCGACCTGGAGACGCGTGTTCATCTCCATGAAGTAGAACTCGCCGCCTTGATCGAGCAAGAATTCCAGCGTGCCGGCACCCTCATAACGGAGCGCCTTGACCGCAGCGACCGCGACCTCGCCCATTTTTGCGCGCAACTCCGGAGTCACCGCGGGTGACGGCGCCTCCTCGATCAGCTTCTGGTGTCGCCGCTGCACCGAACAGTCGCGTTCGCCGAGATGAATGGCGTTGCCATGGCTGTCGCCGAACACCTGGATCTCGATGTGGCGGGGATTCTGGATCGCGCGTTCGAGGATGACCGTGGGATCGCCGAACGCCGCTTTCGCTTCGGACCGCGCGCTGCGCAGGGCATCGCCGAAGGAAGCCGCGTCAGTCACGAGCCGCATGCCGCGGCCGCCGCCGCCGGCAACCGCCTTGATCATCACGGGGAAGCCGATCTTCCTGGCTTCCCCGAGCGTCACCTCGTCGCCCTGATCAGTGCCCTGATAGCCAGGCACGCAGGGAACGCCGGCCTTCTTCATGATCTCCTTGGCGCCGGCCTTGTTACCCATCGCCTCGATCGCCTGCGGCGACGGGCCGATGAAGACGAGGCCGGCATCCTTGCAGGCCTGCGCGAAATCCTCGTTCTCGGCGAGGAATCCATAGCCGGGATGAACGGCGTCCGCGCCGCTTGCCTTGGCCGCGGCAATGATCGCGGGAATGTTGAGATAGGACTGCGCCGGCAGGGCTTCGCCGATGCGCACCGCCTGATCGGCCTGCTTGACGTGGAGCGCATCGCGATCCGCATCCGAATAGACCGCGACGACGCCGAGGCCGAGCTGCCGCGCGCTGCGCATCACGCGCAACGCGATCTCGCCGCGATTGGCGACCAAGACCTTGAAGAACGGCCGGTGCGGCACTGATCCGTTCCTCATGGGCGGGCCACCGAGAACTGCATGCGCTGGGGTGTGCGCGAATCCCCCTCGCGGCAGATCGCCAGCACTTCCGAGAGGACCGCGCGGGTGTCGCGCGGATCGATCACGCCGTCGTCGAGCACGCGCGCGCTGGTCGAGAACACGTCCATCTGGCCGTCGAACACGCCGACGATCTGCGCCTTCATGGCCTCTAACTTGTCCTTCTCGATCGGCTTGCCGCGGCGCGCGGCGGCGGCCTCGGTCACGATCGCCATGGTCTCGGCGGCCTGCTCGCCGCCCATCACGGCGGTCTTGGCGTTGGGCCAGGAGAAGCAGAAGCGCGGATCGAAGCCGCGCCCGCACATGCCGTAATTGCCGGCACCGAACGAGGCGCCGCAATAGATGGTGATCTGCGGCACCGTCGCAGACGTCACCGCCTGGATCATCTTCGAGCCGTGCTTGATCATGCCGGCTTCTTCATAGGCTCGGCCCACCATGTAGCCGGTGGTGTTGTTGAGATAGAGAATCGGCGTGCGGGTCTGGCAGCAGGCCTGGATGAAATGCGTCGCCTTGTTGGCGCCGGCGGGATCGAGCGGGCCGTTGTTGGTAATGATGCCGATCGCCTGGCCCTCGATGCGGGCATGGCCGCAGACGGTGGCCGGGCCGTAATTCGGCGCCATCTCGGTGAAATCGGAATCATCGATGATGCGCGCGATCACCTGCTTCATATCCACGGTGCGCTTGTGGTCCATCGGCATGATGCCGAGCAGCTCGTCCTGGTCGTAGCGCGGCGGCTTGAATTCCGGCAACACCCGGCCTGGCCGCTCCCATTCCAGCGCCGCCATGATCTCGCGCGCGATGCGCAGGGCGTCACGATCGTCCTCGGCGAGATAGTCACCGAGGCCGGAGATTTGCGTGTGCATCTCGGCGCCGCCGAGCTCTTCCTCGGTCGCGATCTCGCCGGTCGCAGCCTTCAGCAGGGGCGGCCCGGCGAGGAAGGCGCGGGTGCGGCCGCGTACCATGACGATGTAGTCGGACAACCCCGTCTGATAAGCACCGCCGGCGGTGGACGAGCCGTGCGTGACGGTGACGACCGGCAGGCCCGCCGCGGAGAGCCGCGCGAGATTGCGAAAGATGTTGCCGCCACGGACAAAGTCCTCGACGCGGTAGCGCAGCAGATTGGCGCCGGCGCTTTCCACGAGCTGCACGTAAGGCAGCTTGTTCTCCAGCGCGAGCTCCTGCACCCGCAGCGTCTTGTCGAGGCCGTAGGGCTGCAGCGCGCCGGCATCGATGCCGGCGTCATTGGCGCTGACCATGCAGCGGATACCGGAGACGAAGCCGATGCCGGCGATGACACCGCCGCCGGGCACGCTCTTGGCCGCATCCGGCACGTCGAACATGTAGCCGGCAAGCGTCGACAGCTCGATGAAGGGCGCACCGGGATCGAGCACCAGCGCGACACGCTCGCGCGGCAGCAACTGCCCGCGCTTGTGGAAGCGATCCTTCGCCGCCGCCGACGCCGCCCGCGTGCGCTCTTCCAGCGCGCGCATGCGGTCGATCAGAGCGAGCATGCCGTCACGGTTGGCGTGGTAGGTGGTGCTGCCGAGGGAAATGGTGTTTTCGAGAATGGACATAATTCTACCTTACCCGTCATTGCGAGGAGCGGAGCGACGAAGCAATCCAGACTGCCTCAGCGGAAAGATTCTGGATTGCTTCGCTTCGCTCGCAATGACGGCTGACGCCGCGCTTACCTGTTCGTCCCAAAGATCTTCCGCGCCTCGGCGGGGCTTGCGATCTCGCGGCCGGCGCGACGGGCGCAGGCGGCGATGGCCTCGATCAGCTGTCCGTTCGACGTCACCTTCTTGCCGTCGGCGAGATAGAACGCGTCTTCGAGACCGGTGCGCAAGTGACCGCCGAGTTCGGCGCAGCGCTGGTGCAGCGGCCAGATCTCTTCGCGACCGATGGCGGTGACCTGGAACTGCGCTTCGGGCCGCTTCAGCTTGATCAGGATCGGCAGCAGGTCGGGATCAGCAGGCATGCCGGACGCAACGCCCATCACAAAATTATATTCGAGCGGGCCCTTGTACATGCCGACCTGGTGATACATGCCGACGCAGCGGACGATGCCGACGTCGAAACATTCGAACTCGGGAATGGTGCCGACCGAATTCATGACGTCGAGATAGTCCTTCACCTTCTCGACCGCGTTGTCGAACATCATGGGCGGCCAGGCCCAGGTGTTGTCGGCCTTCACCTTCAGATAATTCAGCGAGCCGGCGTTGCAGGCGGCAATCTCCGGCCTGGTCTCGCGGATGCAGTCCAGCGCGCCGGAGTAGTTCGGCCCGGAGACACCCGAGGTGTGATTGATGATGACGCCGGGGCAGGCCTCGCGGATCGCCTGCTGGATCTCCTTGCTGACGGCGACCTCCCACGAGGGCAGGTGTCCCTTGCCCGGAGCCTGCTGGCGGAGATGGATGTGCATGATCGACGCGCCCGCATCGAACGCAGCCTTGGCCTCGCGCGCCATCTGCTCGGGCGTGACGGGCACGTTGTGCTGCTTGGGGTCGGTGAGCACGCCGTTCAGCGCGCAGGTGATGACGGCCGTGTCGCTCATGCCAAAAATATCTCGCACGTTGAGAATTCAACGCTGGCGATCATGTGATGCGGGAGCGTGCGGCTTCTTGCGCGGAGAAGCTGGGAAAAACGACGAATCGTAGGGTGGGTTAGCCGAAGGCGTAACCCACCACTGTCCTGCTCCGCGGAAGCAGAAGAGGTGGGTTACGCTGCGCTAACCCACCCTACGGGAGCGGGGCTAGCTCGCTTCCGCGAGCTTCACCGTCTCGTTGCTCCGATAGATCGCAAGGTCCCGCGAGCCGACGAAGATCGCGCGCGGCTTCAGGCCGTAGAAGCGGCGGATCGAATGGCTGAAATGGGTGCTGTCGGGATAGCCGATGTCCTGCGCGAGATGAGCGAGGTTAAGATCCTGGTTGGCGAAGTGCAGCAGATGCCGCGCGCGCTTCCAGGCCCGGAAGGAGCGGAACGAGATGCCGGTCTCCTCCTTGAACAGATGCAGGAAGCGCGAGGCGGAGAGGCCCGCTTCGGCCGCGCAGGTGTCGGCCGTCACCGGCTCGCCGGAGAAGCGTTCGATGCGGGCGACGGCGCGCGTCACGCGCGGATCGAGCACGCGGCGGGGCAGCGCCTCGCCAAAGCACATCTCGTCGAACTCGGCGGTGGTGATGTCGCCATAGCGGCGCTGGCGCAGCAGCGCGTAGGCGGCGAGGATTTTTCGGGCATAGACCGCGCGGTCCGGTCCCATCAGCCGCTGGGCCAGGACCTCCAGCACGCCATCCGGCATGCTCTCAGGCTCGAGCGTCACGCTGATCGCGGTGCGGTAGTCGCTGGCAATGGAATGCCGCTGGTTCGGCAGCGTGACGAACAGCTCGGCGGTGGCGAGGACGTCGTCGATGGTCAGGTGCAGGTTGCCCTTCACCGCCACATAAACATGGCAACAGCCCGGGGTCCGCTTGCGGGGCCGTCCGAGCAGGCCGGCATAGAACACCCGCTCCGGCGTGATCAGCATCAGATGGTCGGATTCGCGACCGTTATCTTCCATTGGGATCCTCCTCGCGCGGCTCTCTGGCCGCTGCGGACGGGGGTCACCTTAACGGAAATTTGGGCGCTGTCACGACGGGATAGCGCTGTCATGACGCGCAAAGCGTTGGCATTCCAGGACGGCGATGTGCCAGTCCGGAACTGTCATGAGACTGTAGTCCCAATCCGCAGGGCTTACGCCCTCACACGCGGCGCAACATTCTGCTCGGCACCGGCCTTCTGCTCCGCAGCAACCGCGCGTTTGAAGCCGTCGCGCTGCTGCAACCGCGCCCAATAGGCTGCGACATTTGGCCCGAAATCCTTGGCGAGGCCGATGTTGCTGGCAAGGCGGAGCGCGTAGCCGATGACAATGTCAGCGGCGGTGAAGCGATCCGCGCACAATGTATCGGCGTTCGCCGTCGCTGCCTCCACCGCGCGCAGCCGCCCCAGGAACCATTTTGCATAATCGGTGGCGACCTGTGGATTGCGGCGCTCTTCCGGCTCGAGCTGGGTGTAGCGGAGCACCAGCGTCTGCGGGAAAGTTAACGTGGCGTCGCTGAAATACATCCAGTTCAGGAACGCGCCATAGGCGGGATCCGCGACGTCCACCATCAGCGGCGTCGGGGCGTATTTGGTGCCGAGGTAATGGCAGATGCCGGAGGACTCCGTCATCTTCGTCTCGCCGTCGACCATGAAGGGAATGGTGCCGAGCGGATTGAGCGCAAGATATTCCTTGGCGAAGACGCGCGGCGGGAACGGCAGCATCTTCAGCTCATACGGCAGCCCCATCTCCTCCAGCATCCAGAGCGGACGGAACGAGCGCGCGGCGTCGCAGTGATAGAGCGTGATCATAAGGACTTCCCCCTAGAGCATGATCCGGAAAAGTGTGAAGCGGTTTTCCGACAAGATCATGCTCAAACTTTACGACTCCCGGGCAACGTACCCATCATCTTGCACAGGACCATTAGCATGACCTCGTCGGCGCCGCCGCCGATCGAGGTCAGGCGGCTGTCGCGATAGGCGCGGCTGACCGGCGTCTCGTTGGTAAAGCCCATTCCGCCCCAATATTGCAAGCAGGCGTCGGTGAGCTCGCGGCCGAGCCGACCGGCCTTTAGCTTGGCCATGGTCGCAAGCCGCGTCACGTCCTCGCCGGCGACCAGCTGCTCGGCGGCACGATAGATCAGCGCACGCAGCAGCTCGACCTCGGTCTGCATCTCCGCGAGCTTGAAGTGCACGACCTGGTTATCGAGGATGCTCTGGCCGAAGGCTTTGCGGTTGCGAGTATATTCGATGGTCTGATCGATGATGTACTCGTGCGCCTTGAGACACGCCGCCGCACCCCAGAGCCGCTCCTCCTGGAACTGGATCATCTGGTAGGTAAAGCCCTTGCCTTCCTCGCCGATCCGGTTGCGCTTGGGAACGCGGACATTGTCGAAGAAGATCTGCGCGGTATCCGACGAGCGCATGCCCATCTTGTCGAGCTTGCGCGCAACCGTGACGCCCTTGCACTTCATGGGCACGCAGATCAGCGATTTGTTGCGGTGAACGGGACCATCGCCGGTGTTGGCGAGCAGGCAGATCCAGTCGGCCTGCGTGCCGTTGGTGATCCACATCTTGCCGCCGGTGATGACGTAGTCGTCGCCATCCGAGCGCGCGCTGGTCTTGATCGAGGCGACGTCGGAGCCCGCGCCGGGCTCGGAGACGCCGATGCAGGCGACGTAATCGCCGGAGATCGAGGGGCTGAGAAACTCGCGCCGCACCTCGTCCGAGCCGAACCGCGCCAGCGCCGGCGTCGCCATGTCGGTCTGCACCCCGATCGCCATCGGCACGCCGCCACAGGTGATGGCGCCGAGCTCCTCCGCCATCATCAGCGCGTAGGAATAGTCGAGGCCGGAGCCGCCGAACTCAACGGGCTTGTTCAGCCCGAGGAAGCCGAGATTGCCCATCTTCTTGAACAGCTCATGCGCCGGGAAGATGTCGGCCTTCTCCCATTCATCGACGTGAGGATTGATCTCATTGGCGATGAATTTTTGGAGGGAACGGCGGATGTCGTAGTGGTCGGCGGTGAATAGCATCTCTTCCCTCTCGTCATTCCGGGGCATCGCGAAGCGATGAGCCCGGAATCCATTTCTCTACGGTACGTGCGGCCCGATGGATTCTCAGGTGCGCAATTGCGCACCATAGCTCGCGCTTCGCGCGCCCCGGAATGACGGGCTCACAACCCCATCTGCCTCGACGCCAGATCCTTCATGATCTCCTCGGTGCCGCCGCCGATGGCGTTGACCTTGACCTCGCGGTAGATGCGCTCGGCCTTGATACCGCGCATGAAGCCGGCGCCGCCAAAAATCTGCACGGCTTCCGAGGCGCAGAACGCCATGGTCTGCGTCGCCTGGTTCTTCATCATGCAGATCTCGGCGACCGGGCTCTCGCCCTGCTCCAGCCGCCAGGCCAGCAGCTCCAGCATTGATTGGGACGCAGCGACCTTCTGCGCCATGTCGACGATCTTGTGCCGGATGACCTGGTGCTGGGCGAGCGGCTTGCCGAACGTCTTGCGCTCCTTGGCATAAGTGACCGCCTCGTCGAGACAGACGCGCGCGAAAGCAGTGCAGCTCGCCGCCATACCCATGCGCTCGCTGTTGAAATTCCGCATGATGATCTTGAAGCCCTGGCCCTCCTCGCCGATCAGATTCTCGGCCGGCACGCGACATTCGTCGAAATGCAGCGTCGCGGTGTCGGAGGCCCACCAGCCCATCTTCTTCAGCTTGGTGCGCGACAGGCCCGGCGTGTCGCCCTCAATCAGGAGCAGGCTGACGCCGCCGGCGCCCTCGCCACCGGTACGCACCGCAACGGTCAGATAATCGGCACGCACGCCCGAGGTGATGAAGGTCTTTTCGCCGCTCACGACGTAGTGATTGCCGTCGCGCCGGGCCCGAGTGCGGAGGCCCGCGACGTCCGAGCCGCCGCCGGGCTCGGTGATCGCAAGCGCGGAAATCTTCTCGCCTGAGAGCACCTGCGGCAGCACGCGCGCCTTCACCTCGGGCCGCGCTGCGCGTGCGATCGGCGGCGAACCGATGGTGTGGCTCATCAGGCTGGCGCTGACGCCGCCGGTACCGGCCCGCGCCAGTTCCTGGCTCGCGACGATCTTCATGAACTGGTCGGCGGCGATCCCGCCATATTCCTCGGGAAATCCGAGCCCCAACAGGCCGATCTCGGCCGCCTTGCGATAGAGCGCGCGGGGAAATTCGCCGGCCTCGTCCCATTCATGGGCGAACGGCGCGATCTCCTTGTCCACAAAACGGCGCATCACGTCGCGGAACGCGTCATGCTCGGCGGTATAGAACGGGCTCTTCATCTCAGTCTCGCCCTGTTGGCGGATTCGTCGCATTCACCATGGCCGGAACCCCGGCGGCTCACTTGCGTGGAGTGGCTGACCACGAGCGTCACCCTGCGACGGTCAGGACCTAGCAACTCAACGCAAGACGATTTTCGCCCCTCGCAGGCCAACTCCCGGTCAAAAAAAGACGTGGTGCACAAACTCCGGCTGGCCCCAGGGCCATGCCGGGCCTAGTGCACGGCAAGTGGGACGAGAGGCGGCACAAGACCGCCGAGGGAGGGATTTTTGGCCGTTCGTTACTACGACTGGATCGCCCATCATGGCCGCCGCACGCCCGGCAAGGTCGCGGTTATCGACCTCGCGAGCGAGCGCCGCTTCACCTATTCGCAGCTCGACGCCCGCGTCGCGCGGCTGGCCGGCTTCCTCCGCGACACGCTCAAGGTCTCGCGCGGCGACCGCGTCGCGGTGCTGGCGCTGAACACGACCGATACGCTGGAGGTGCAGTTCGCCTGCGGCCGGTTGGGCGCGATCTTCGTGCCGCTGAACACCCGCCTCACCGTTCCCGAGCTTCAGTTCATCACCGGCGACTGCGCCCCAAAGGTGATGATCCACGACACCGACCTCGCCGAGACCGCCCTCGCCGTCGCAAAGCTCTGCGGCATCGCGACCAGCCTGTTGCTTGGCCCGGGCGGCGCCTATGACGCCGGCATCGCCGCGGCAAAGCCGCTCGACCGTGCCGAAGAGGTCACGCTCGATGACGTCTCGACCATCATGTACACGTCGGGCACCACGGGTCATCCGAAGGGCGCCACCATCACCCATGGCATGACCTTCTGGAACTGCGTCAATCTCGGTGGCCCCGCCTGCATCGGGCCGGCCTCGGTGCTGCTCACCGTGCTGCCGCTGTTCCATACCGGCGGGCTGAATTGCTACACCAACCCGGTGCTGCATGCCGGCGGCACCGTGATGATCATGCGCGCCTTCGATCCCGGCGCGGCGCTCGGCCTGATCAACGATCCCGCCCAGGGCATCAACGTGTTCTTCGGCGTGCCCGCGATCTATCAGTTCATGGCGCAGCATCCGGCCTTCGCGACCGCCGACCTGACCCGGCTGATCGTCGGCGGTGTCGGCGGCGCGCCGATGCCGGTGCCGCTGCTCAAAGTGTGGGAGGCGCGCGGTGTCGCGCTGCAGCAGGGCTACGGCATGACCGAGACCTCGCCGGCCGTGCTGGTGCTCGACCGCGAGGACGCGGCGCGGAAGGCAGGCTCCGCCGGCAAGCCCGTGCTGCACACGGAAGTCCGCATCGTTCGGCCCGATGGCAGCGATGCCGATACCGGCGAGCTCGGTGAGCTCTGGGTCAAGGGCCCGAACATCACGCCCGGCTACTGGAACCGGCCGGAGGCGAACAAGACCTCCTTCACCGACGGCTGGCTGCACACCGGCGATGCGACGCGCGTGGACGAAGAGGGCTTCTACTACATCGTCGACCGCTGGAAGGACATGTACATCTCCGGCGGCGAGAACGTCTATCCGGCCGAGGTCGAGAACGTCCTGCACCAGCTCACCGCGATCGCGGAAGCCGCGGTGATCGGCATTCCCGATCCACAATGGGGCGAGGTGGGCCTTGCCATCGTCGCGGCCAAGCCAGGCCAGCAACTGACCGAGGCGGATGTCTTCGCGCACTGTGCGGCGAATCTCGCGCGCTTCAAATGTCCGCGGCAGGTCCGCTTCGTCGATGCGCTGCCACGCAACGCCACCGGCAAGATCCACAAGCCGACCTTGCGGAAAGAATTCTCGGCAGCGTCCGAAGTCGACAAGAAAGTCGCCAACGCCTGATCAAAGCGCCCCTCGCGGGCGCTTTTGTTTTTCGACGTGCCTGCTCCACTCCAGAAGAAACCCAAAAGAAAACCCAAAGGAATTTTCATGAACAGGAAACTCTCCCTGCTTGCCGCAGCAACAGCAGTGGCGCTGCTTGCAGCCCAATCCGCCTATGCGCAGAAGGCGTACGACACCGGCGTCACCGACACCGAGATCAAGATCGGCAATGTCGAGGCCTATTCCGGTCCCGCCTCCGCCTACGGCATCATCGGCAAGACCGAGGAAGCCTATTTCAAGATGATCAACGACCAGGGCGGCATCAACGGCCGCAAGATCAACTGGATCTCCTATGACGACGGCTATTCGCCGCCGAAGACGGTGGAGCAGATCCGCAAGCTGATCGAGAGCGACGAGGTCTTCCTGGTATTCAACGCGCTGGGCACGCCGACCCAGACCGCCGTGCAGAAATATCACAACGCCAAGAAGGTGCCGCAGCTCTTCCTCGCCACCGGCGCCAGCAAGTGGAACGATCCGAAGAACTTCCCCTGGACCATGGGCTTCCAGCCCAGCTACCGGGTCGAAGCCCAGATCTTTGCGAAGTACATCCTGAAGGAGAAGCCGGACGCCAAGGTGGCGATCTTCTATGCCAATGACGATTTCGGCAAAGACTACGTCGCCGGCATCAAGGACATTTTCGGCGACAAGGCCTCGAAGCTGATCGTGGCCGAAGAGAGCTACGAGACCTCGGAGCCGTCGATCGACGCCCATATCGTCAAGCTCAAGGGCACCGGCGCCGACGTCTTCGTCAATATCTCGACCCCGAAATTCGCAGCTCAAGCCATCAAGAAGATCGCGGAGCTGGAGTGGAAGCCGATGCACCTGATGACCGACGTCTCGGTCTCCATCGGCGCGGTGATGAAGCCGGCCGGCCTCGAAGCCTCCGAAGGCGTGCTGTCCGCCGGTTACCTGAAGGATGCGTCGGACCCGCAGTGGAAGGACGACGAGGGCATGAAGAAGTTCATGACCTTCATCGACAAATACATGCCGGGTGCGAACATCTCGGACGCCAATCTGGTTTACGCCTATGCTGCGGCCCAGACGATGGTGCAGGTGCTGAAGCAGTCGGGCGACAACCTGACCCGTGAGAATGTGATGAAGCAGGCCGCCAGCCTGAAGGACTTCGTCCCCGACACGCTGATCCCGGGAATCAAGATCAACACCTCCGCCACGGACTTCGCGCCGATCGAGCAGCTCAAGATGTGGCGGTTCAAGAAGGGCCAGTGGGAGCTGTTCGGCGACATCATCAGCGCCGAGCCGAGCGGCTAGCTCGGGCTGAAAGTTGCTGATACGCGCGAGAATAGCGGCCGAAAGGCCGCTATTCTTTTGGCTGCTGTCACGTGAGCTCCAGAGCCACCTCGATGCCCACGACAATGGCGCGGGCCGCCGATTCGGACGCGGGTTCAGGCAGGCAGAAACAGCGCAAAAGACTCCTCGACGGTACGCCGAAGGTGATCGCGATACAGCTCGTAGTTCGCGTGGTCGGGCGTGATCCGGCCCACAACGGGATCGGCGATCGTCCGTGCCGGCACATAGGCTATCGGGGCCGCAACCGGCGTCAATTGCGAGCCGGCGCCCGCGCGGAGCGTCGAGATGATGCCGTACATCTCGCCGCTCACCGTCGGCCGCGACACCGTGATCACGCGATGCTGGCCGTGCTTGATGATGACGAGGTAGATGAAGCCCGACTGGTGCGGCACAGCAACCTCGCCAGTGTGCTCATAGGCCGCATCGGTCCGTTCGTCCTCGCGGAACACCAGTGACGAGACTTTCGGCTCCCAGACGATCTCCGTGCGATAGGCGAAGATCGCGTCCTTGGCGCCGAACGACGGCCGCAGCGTGATGTAGACGTCCTCAAGCCAGGTCACGGCGCGGTGCGCATAGGAGCCAAGGCTGTCGGGCGCGACGTCGTTTGCGGCCGGAGGCGTCGCCACGACGACGCTTTTGCGCAAGGAGACGCCCAGCGCCTGCTCCAGCCGGACCGTCGTCGCCAGCGTAAACGGCCGGCGCCCGCCGAGCACCTTCTCCAGCGTCGACAGGCTGAGCTTGGCCTGCTCCGCCAGCGCCTGCCGGGAGATCCGGCGCCTTGCGAGCTCCTCGCGAATGGTCTCCGCGATCTCGCGGCTCTGCTCGTCGGAAAGCTGCTTGTCGCCCTGCGTCTGCATCATCAACCCTGCTTTGGGAGTGCCACTCTAGCAGGGCGGACAAACCAGCACAAAACCGCACAGGGCCGCCCCGGAGGCCGCCCGCCCGGGCCGGCTGCGGCGGAACATTGCCGATCATTCTGCTCGCGACATCAGGCCCTCCCGACCGATGCTGAGGACCAGCAAACATCCTTCGGGAGCAGACCAAATGGATACCTACGACACAGCCGACAGCGACGAGCACCCCTTGCTGGGCCGGCTGATCAAGCTGGGATTGTTTCTTCTGGTGCAGGGCATCGCGGTGATACTGGTCGCCTTCGTCGCCCTGCTGGTGAGCTTCGAGCCGGGATGGTCGGCCACGACGGAGCAGGCCAGCCTGCTCCAGCCCCGCGACGCCAAATCCGGCAGCCTCCTCCTGAAGGAGGACGGCGCCTATACCGAAGCGATCCGCCTCGCGACCGATGTCGACGTCACGGTCTCGGGCCCAACGCTGCGCGCCCGCGTCACCCAGATCTTCCGCAACCCGACCAACGATTGGGTCGAGGCCACCTATGTCTATCCGCTCGCGACCAATAGCGCCGTCGACACGCTGAAGATGGTGGTTGGTGACCGCGTCATCGTCGGCGACATCAAGGAGCGCCAGCAGGCCCGCGTGATCTACGAGCAGGCGCGCGCCGCCGGCCAGAAGGCCGCGCTCACCGAGCAGGAGCGGCCGAACATCTTCACCAACTCGGTCGCCAATATCGGTCCCGGCGAAACCGTGCTGGTGCAGATCGAATATCAGGAGCCGGTGCACCAGGCCGGCAACGAATATTCGCTGCGCCTGCCCTTGGTGGTCGCCCCGCGCTACAATCCGGCGCCGATCGTGCAGAGCGTCGACTTCCGCAACGATGGCTCGGGCTGGGGCGCAACCACATCGAATCCGGTGCCGGATCGCGATCGCATCACGCCGCAGGTGCTCGACCCGGCCAAGAACGCGCCGGTCAACCCGGTCAGCATCACGGTGCGCCTGAAGGCCGGCTTTGCGCTCGGCGAGGTCAAGAGCCACCATCATAACGTCAAGACGGAAAGCCCAGACAGCACGACGCGTGTCGTCACGCTCGCCGACGGTGCCGTTGCCGCCGACCGCGATTTCGAGCTGAGCTGGAAGCCGGCTGCCGAGAAAGCGCCCTCGGTCGGGCTGTTCCGCGAGCGTGTCGGCGATGCCGACTACCTGCTCGCCTTCGTCACCCCGCCCAGCGCCGAGCAGGCGACGCAGAAGCCGCTGCCGCGCGAAGTGGTGTTCGTGATCGACAATTCCGGCTCGATGGGCGGCACCTCGATCGTTCAGGCCAAGGCGAGCCTGCTCTATGCCCTCGGCCGCCTCCAGCCCAATGACCGCTTCAACGTCATCCGTTTCGACGACACCATGGACGTGCTGTTCCCGACCTCCGTACAGGCCGACGCAGCGCATGTCAGGGACGCAACCGCGTTCGTCGACGCATTGCAGGCGCGTGGCGGCACCGAGATGGTGCCGGCGATGCGTGCCGCGCTGACCGACAAGCTCGGCGACACCGGCATGGTTCGCCAGGTCGTGTTCCTCACCGACGGCGCGATTGGCAACGAACAGCAATTGTTCGAGACCATCACGGCGATGCGCGGCCGCTCGCGCGTCTTCATGGTCGGCATCGGCTCCGCCCCCAATACCTATCTGATGACGCGCGCATCCGAGCTTGGCCGCGGCGCCTTCACTCATATCGGCTCGGTCGAGCAGGTCGAGGAGCGCATGCGCGGCCTGTTCGCCAAGCTGGAGAACCCGGCGGTGACCGGCCTCACGGCAAAATTCTCCGACGCGACAGCCGACGTGACGCCGGCGATCATCCCCGACGTCTATCGCGACGAGCCGCTGGTGCTGGCCGCAAAGCTCGACAAGCTCGCGGGCTCGCTCGAGATCAAAGGCCGCGTCGGCGACCGTCCGTGGTCGGTGACGCTGCCGCTGCAAAACGCAGCCGAAGGCAAGGGTCTGTCAAAGCTCTGGGCCAAGCGCAAGATCGGCGATGCCGAGGTCGCGCGCACCATGCGCGAGATGACGCTGGAAGACTCCGACAAGGCGATCCTGGCACTGGCGCTCGACCATCAGATCGTCACGCGGCTGACCAGCCTCGTCGCGATCGACAAGACGCCGAGCCGCCCCGAGGGCACGCCGCTCAGGCTGAGCGAATTGCCGATCAATCTTCCGGCCGGCTGGGACTTCGAAAAAGTGTTTGGCGAACGGCCGCAGCAGGTACCGACGCAGCTTCGCGAACGTCGTGCCGATGCGCGCAGCCAGCCGGCGGCAAGGCGGCCGACACCCGCCGCGCCCGATGCGATCCGCCTGCCCAAGACGGCGACCTCGGCCGAGCTGAAGATGATCGCAGGCCTGATCCTGATCGTGCTCGCCCTGGTCCTGTTCGTGTTCAACCGGCGTCGACCCTTGCTCACCGACGCCGCTTGAGAGAGGAGCCCCCCGAACTCCTCTGTTAGCGCGCGCGGCTGCCCGTCCCACACCAACGGCCGCGCGCGCCTTTTTTTCCTGGTGTCTCAATCGAATTCGTCATTGCGAGCCAACGGGTCCGCGCGAAGCGCGGCCCGATGACAGGCTCCGCGAAGCAATCCAGAGATCCATCCGCTGAGACAGTCTGGATTGCTTCGTCGCTTCGCTCCTCGCAATGACGGGAAATTGACACAATGCCCCGCCTCATCTCTCCCCTCGTTCTCGCGCTGATCGGCACCATCCTGTTCGGCGACGGGGCCTACATCCACGCCAAGGCCTGGCTGGCGCAGTTGCTGCTGGAGCGCGCATTCGACAAGAGCATCGCGACCGGCCAGCCGGTCAAGCCGTGGTCGTGGGCCGACACCTGGCCGGTCGCGCGGATCGAAGTGAGGCGGATCGGCGCCAGCGCGATCGTCCTGGAGGGGACAAGCGGCCAGGCGCTCGCTTTCGGACCCGGCCATATCCACCAAACGGTTGATGCCGGCGAGCGTGGTGTTGCCGTATATGCAGCGCATCGAGACACACATTTCCGCTTCCTGCGGAATGTTGCCATTGGTGATGTCATCGATGTCACGCGCAGTGACGGCAAACACTTTCGCTATCGGGCGGATTGCTCCGCCGTCGTTCGTTTCGATGAGTCCGGCATAGATCCCGCAGGGCAGGATGCCGAACTCGTGCTCGCGACCTGCTGGCCGTTCGACGCTGTCACGTCCGGCGCCGATCGCTACGTCCTGCATGCCACCTTGATTGTGACGGGTGAATAGCGGTTCGCAAATATCCGCCGCGCCTGCTCAACCTGACGACGTTTCCCCCGCGTCTGCGATTCCGGCAAATGCGCCGCGGATCGCAATGGTCACGCCCAGCTACAACCACGCGCAATATCTCGGCACCACGATCGAGAGCATCGTCACCCAGAACTATCCGAACCTGTACTACCACGTGCAGGACGGCGCCTCGATCCGGGATCCTGCAATACTGAACGGCAATGCGCGCCGTGATTCGGCCGATCGGTCAGGCAGTGATCACCAGCGTTTAATCACCCGCTCATTCCATCGCACGGCATACTTCGCAAGGTTGCCACTCCGAAGAACTCGCCATACAACTGCGTGACGCGCCACCAAGAACAACAACAGGTGAGGTCACGCCATGGAAGCCCAGGTACGTGCTGCGTCGGTTTCTTCACGCCCTTGGTCTCCAGCGCCTGACGCGAGCGACATCGTCAAACGCATCCACGCCATGCTGCACCCGCACAACATCGTGCTGGTGGGCGCAACCGACAAGCCCGGCAATTATGCCGAGCGCATTTGGAACAATCTGGTCAAATACGGCTACGAGGGCGGGCTCTATCCGGTCAACGCCAAGCGCGAGACCATCTGGGGCGTTCCCTGCTTCAAGGACTTTGCCAGCCTGCCGGAAAAGCCCGACCACGTGCTAGTGCTGGTGCCGGCGCGCTCTGCGGTGCAGGTGATCCGCGATGCCGCCGCGGCCGGCGCGCGGTCGGCCACCATCGTCACCTCGGGCTTCAGCGAATTGCAGGACGAGGAGAGCCAGCGGCTCGCCGCCGAATTGCAAGCCGCGATCCGCGAGACGGGGCTCGCCGTCACGGGGCCGAACTGCCTCGGCAATTTGAGCGCCGGCGAAAAGCTCTTCACCAATATCGACGACCGCATCGTCACCATGGAGCAGGGTGCGGTAGCGATCGCCGGGCAATCCGGCGCCATCGTGATGGCGATCCGCCAGGCGCTGGAGGATCGCGGCGTCGGCGTCGGCTACATGGTGACGACAGGCAACGAGGCCGGGCTCGAGACGCCGGACCTGATGCGCTATTTCGCCGAGGATCCGAGCATCAACGTGATCGTGGTCTATCTCGAGGGCGTGCGCAACACCAAGGCGTTTCGCGACGCCTGCAAGGCTGCGCGCGCCGCGAGCAAGCCGGTGATCGCGCTCAAGCTCGGCGCATCCGAAGGCGGCCGCGCGGCGGCGATGGCGCATACCGGCGCGCTGGCGGGCTCGATCGAGACCTTCGATGCCATTGCAACGCGCGAGGGCGTGATCCGCGTCAGCGGCCTCGACGAGCTGATCGAGACCACCGAATGCTTCGTCCACTCGGCCGTCCCCAAGGGCGACCGGCTCGCCGCGGTCACGCTATCCGGCGGCAAGCGCGGCATGCTGATCGACGCCTTCTACGCCGAAGGCCTGAATTTTGCGCCACTGAGCCCGCATGTCAGCGCGGAGCTGGCAAAAATGCTCGGACCGGGCTCGATCGTCGGCAATCCGCTCGACGCCGGCTTCGCCGCGGTGGTCGATCCCTCCGTCTACATGAAGTCGATCAAGCTGATGATCGACGACCCCGATATCGACATCGTCATCGTAGATGCCGAGTTTCCAAAAGTGCCGCACGAGCTGCGCGAGCGCAATCTGCGGATCGTCAACGAGATGGCGAGCCAGGCTGCGAAGCCGGTGATCTACATCAGCGCGATGTCGATCGGCTTCACCGAATTCACCAAAGGCTTGCGCAAGTCGCTGCCGCATCTCGCGGTGATGCAGGGCATGGACCGCGCGGTGACCGCGATCAAGTCGCTGCTCGCCTATGCCAGGCTGCGCAAGGAGGTGCCCGACATCGTCTCCAGCTCGAAACCGGCCGCACGCGCGGTGCTGGAGAAGGCGCTGAAAGCCGCGAACGGCGCCGCGCTCGACGAAATCGCCTCGAAGAAGCTGCTGAAGGCCTATGGCATCCCGATCTCGAAGGAGGCGATCGCGCAGACCGCGGCGGAGGCTGCGAAGATCGCCAGGCAGATTGGCTTTCCGGTCGTGGCAAAAGTCGTCAGCGCCGAGATCCTGCATAAATCCGATATCGGCGGCGTGGTGCTGAACCTCAACACCGCCACTGAGGTGAAGAAAGCATTTTCCGACATCACCGCGCGGGTGGCAAAGCTGAAGGGCAAGCCGAAGCTCGACGGCATTTTGATCGCACAGCAGGTCAAGGCCGATCTCGAGCTCGTGGTCGGCGCCTCGCTGGATGCCGAGATGGGGCCGGTCGTGCTGTTCGGCACCGGCGGCATCGACATCGAGCTGATGAAGGACGTCGCGCTCGCGGGCGCGCCGCTCGACGAAGCCGAGGCGCGGCTGCTGATCGGCCGCACCAAGGCCGGCATCAAGATGCGCGGCTATCGCGGCAAGCCGGCCCTGCACGAGAGCTCAGCCGTGAAGGCGCTGGTCGGCCTGTCCAATCTGATCGCGGATGCCGGCGACCGGATCGCCTCGATCGACATCAACCCGTTCCTGATCAACGCCAGGACGGGCGTGGCGGTCGATGCCCTGATCGTGCTGAACAACGCTGCGGCAAAACGCGCTGCAGAGCATTGAGGCGGTAAGGCGGATTAGCGCAGCGTAATCCGCCAATTCCATCCATCCAGGCGCGAGGCGTTGGCGGGTTACACTTCGCTAACCCGCCCTACGTACCATTGCATCCTTTCCACCTCCCCGCTTTGGCCGTAGAATCGCCTGATGGCACGCGCGAGCAATCTTGTGATCGGAACGGCGACGCTGGCGGCGATTGCCGTGGCGTTCGGCGGTATGCTCGGCGTGCAGAAATGGCGCACCATCCAGAGCCGCAGCCAATTGCGCGTGGTGTTCGAGGGCGGTTCCGCCAGCGGCTTGCGGCGCGGCGGGCCAGTCAATTTCGACGGCGTGCCCGCGGGCCAGATCCTGTCGATCAAGCTGGACAATCCGCGCAAGATCGTGGTGCTGGTGATGCTCGACAACACCGCACCGATCCGCGAGGACACCGCCGCAGGCATCGAGTTCCAGGGGCTCACCGGTGTCGCCGCGATTTCGCTGATCGGCGGCGCGCCCTCAGCCCCGCCGGTGCCGCTGGACTCCGACGGCATCCCCGTGCTGACCGCCGATCTCAGCGACGCCGAATCCATCGTCGACACTTTGCACAGTGTCGACCGCTCGATCGTGAGCAACGCCCCTGCGATCAAGGAAGGCCTGCGCACCTTCGAGGACACCACCGGCGACCTCAGGAGCAAGGGCGATGAGATCGATTCCGTCATGGCCAAGGTCGACACCGCCTTTGCGGGCTTCGACAAGGCGGTCACCAAGATCGAGAGCGTGGTGCCCGGTTTCGTCGACGGCAAGGCCGACGAGTTGTTCGAGAAGATCAAGGGATTGCACGAGCTCGCCGACACCATGAAGAAGAAATCGGCGAGCTTCCTCGAGGACACCCGCCGCAGCCTGCTCGACGTCAGCGAGGCCGCCAACAAGATGGCCGGCACGCCCTCTTCGCCTGCGGCAGCCGCCCCGCGCCCGCCGCGCAAGCCTCCGCAGAAGAAGCAGTGATGCACGTCCTTATCCGCCTCTGGAGGCGGAGGGTCGCCCGCCTCACCACGCGTAGCGGACGACGCCCTTGCCGGCGTAGGAGCGGGTGACGTTCGAGAACTCGCCCTCGAAGGTCGCGGACGCGGACCAGCCGTTCATCCAGTTCACCTGCAGCGCCGCCGTGGTCAGCGCAGAATCGCGCGCCTGCGCGGCGCCGTTCACGACGAAGGCCGCGCCCGGCAGCGTCTGGAACACGGCACCGATGGTGCGGTCCGGATTGAAGTCATGCGCCCAGGCGAGACGACCTCGCAGGGTCATCAGGCCGCCGGCCGCGGCGAACGATTTGTCCGCGCGCAGACCGAGCTCGGTGCGGGTGCTGGTCACGTCCTTGGCGGCATAGTTGAGCGCAAAGGCGTTGCTGCCGACCACCGCGAACTCCGAATAGTTCGGCAGGCTGAACAGGGTGGCCTGGGCCGCAGCATAGGGCGTCAGCCCGATCCATTGCGTCGCATAGCGATAACCGCCCTCGACGCGGCCCGAGAACGCGTTGGCGTTGAACTGCGCGCGAAGCCGATCGGTCCCGGCGACGGTGACGATGCGGTTGGTGGTGACATCCTGCCAGCCATAGGCCAGCGCGGCCGTGATATAGGCAGGTCCCGCCGTGTGACGTACGAAGGCGCCGGCCTGGAACAGGTCCGAACGGCCCCAGCCGAGCCCGTTGACGTTGAAGCCGGTGCCGCCGCCGGCGAGCGCGAAGCCGGCGATCGTCGAAGGCGAGAAGCGATAGTCGAGACCAACGGCAGTGCCATAGACGCTGCTGGTGGTGTTGTTCGAACCGATCACGGCGTTGCCGTCGGTGGCCTGCGAGCCGCCATAGCCGGCAGCCCACACATCCCAGCGCTGCTCGAATGCCGGCGGCGGCGCCTTGCGATGGATCGAGGCAAAGGCGCTACGCGCGCTCTTGTCCTGCGCGTTCTTGCCGGTTGCGGCATAGGCATTCGCGCCGGCGTCATCGGCATAAGGCGTCGCGCCGGCCTCGCCGCTCCGCCCCGAGCCGAACACATCGGTCAACAGGCTGAGGAACAGGTTCATCGCGTTGAAGGTCGTTTGTTGCGACCCTGTTCCCGATTCGCCGGAGGCCTGTGTGAGGCCGGCCGGCGAGAGCCCGGCGAAGGTACTGTTGATGCCGCCGTTGGCATTGAAGAAATTGACTAGCGTATTGGCGACGTTCGCCTGGTTGACGTTGAGTGCCGATTTCGCGCCATAGTCGAGCGCGAAGTTCAGGTAAACATTGCCCGCATCATAGCTGAGGCTCGCGGTGTAACTGGCCGCGCCGGGCACATCGACACCGCTGAAGGTGCCATTGCGCCCGCCCGCTGCGGTCAGGATGGTATATTGCTTCGCGAGGGTAGAGCCGGGTGCCACGCTCACTCCGACGGATCCAGACAGCGTCGCGGTCCCGGTCACGTTGGCGAGGCTCGATGTCGTGCCGTTGATGCCAATGAGATAGAGCGCGCCGGACTGGAAGGTCAGATTGCCGGACACTGTCATCGCCGTGCCCGGCGTACCGTTGCCTGGCAGGAAAATGCCGCCATTGGCGATCATGGTATTACCGACGGTGCCGACGCCCGTCAGCGCACCGCCGGCATTCACCGTGGTCAGGACCGACGACGCGATCGAGCCATCGACTTGCAGGATACCGCCATTGACGGTCGTGCTGCCGGTATAGGTGTTGACGCCGGACAGGACCAGCATACCCGCCCCGACCTTTTCGAGACTGCCCGGGCCCCGCCCACCGCAGCCGCACGGATTGGTGTCCGCGATCTCGCCGCTGACGATGGTCGACAGATTGTTGCCGCCGACCACCAGCGTGTTGCCGGCGCCGATGAAATAGGATCCGGAGCCCGCGATCGAGCCCACGGGAATGCGGCCGTCGCCGTTCGGCCCGAGGCTGCTTGAGAAATCGACAAAGCCGGTGCCATTGGTGATGAACTGCGCGCTGCCGCCGGTCGAGTTGTCGAAGAAGTAGACCGCACCGCCCGCATTGGTGGCGATGACCGCGTTGCCCGCAGTGGCGAAGGCATTGAAGTCGGTTTCGCCGCCATTGTTGTTGATGATGACGGCATTGCCCGCGGTCGGCGCGTCCGTGCCGAACGGCTGGCCGAACGAGGTAATTCCGCCCGTGTTGGTGATCTGCGCGCCCGCTGCCGACGATTGATCGGTGAACGCGGTTCCGCCGCCATTGCGGTTGGTGATGATGGCGGTACCGGCATTGGTCGACGCGGCAAAGATCGTGCCCGCACCATTGTTGTCGATATTGGCATTGCCGGCGGTCGCGGTGTCGGTGCCGCCGTTGTTTCCGAACACCGTGACGCTGCCGCCCCGGTTCCTGATCGTGGCGTTGCCGGCGCTGCTCGCATCGAAGAACCCAATCAAACCGACATTCTTGTTGATGATGGTCATCGTGCCGGCGGTCGTCGTATTCGTGAATGCGGTGAGGCCACCATCATTGGTCAGCGTCGTGATGCCCGAATTATTGGCGTTGACGAAGGCAAGGCGCCCTTCATTGGTGACGGCGCCTATGATCGAGGCCTTATGGGTGGAATCGCCGAGCACCAGGCTGCCGCAGGAGCAGATCAACGTGCCGCCGGTATAGGTGTTGGTGCCGAGCAGCGTGACGACGCCGACCCCACTGAACGTGCCATCCAACACCGTCAGCTTGCCGGGACCGTTGCCGTCACTGATGTTGCCGGCGATCGTCAGTACGGTGCCGTTGGCATCGATCGCGCCGCCGGCCAGCGTGTTGTTGATCCTGAAATGGTTGGCGATGGTCAGATCGGTGGTGCCGTCGGCCTGAAACAAGCCGCCGTCCAGCGTCACCGCGCCGGTACCGACCGCGCTGTTATCGCCAACCTGCAAGATGCCGTCGGAGATCGTGGTACCGCCCGTATAGGTGTTGGCGGCGGTCAACGTCAGCGTGCCCGTGCCGATCTTGACTAGCGAGCCGCCCGTGAAACCGCTGCCGTCGGAAATGATGCCGTTAACCGCCGTCGAAAGGTTGTTGCTGCCGACGGTCAGTTGGTTCTGGCCGAACATGAATGTCCCGCTGCCGGCGATCGAGCCGACAGTCAGCTTGTGATCATTGCTGGCCCCCGACGTGAACTCGAAATGGACGTTCGCAAGCGACCCCACATTCGTGATCGCGGCGCCCGCAGGGGAGCTCTTGTTGAAGAATTCAACCGAGCCGGTATTGGTTATGTCGGCACTTCCGGCGTCGCTCGTGTTGTAGAACAAGAATGAAAAATTGTTGGTGATGCTGGCCGCGCCCGCGGAGCTCGAATTATTGAACTGGAGGATCCCGTCGCTGATGATGGTGGCGCTGCCGCCGTTGACCGTGATGCCCGCGCCATTGAAAAAGAGCGCGCCGACAACATTCGACGTAAACGTATAGTTGGACGCTGCCGCGCTGAAGGTCCAGCCATCGAGGTTGGCGACCGTCGAGAGCGAAATATTGGTATTCGCCGACGCGCCAAAGGTTGCGGTGCCGGTCGGCACAATACCCGGGGTCCAGTTGGACGACGTCGAATAATTGCTGTTCGCCGCGCTGGGGGTGCCGCCGACCCAGGTGGCGTCCTGCGCCGACACTGGCGGGACTGCGATCACCAGGAGCGCCGTCGATACGGTCGCCACGCATATCGTCCCCGGCCGAACCCGGCCCGGTCTGGTCAATCGAAAACGCACGCCCCAACCCCATTCCCTTGAGCGCTCTGCGGCGCTACGCGGGCGATGGTTAGCACGTCGTGTTCCGTAGTTTTGCGGTTATGTTTCCAAATCTTGCCGCGCTGCCCGGAAAACGGGAACTTTCAGGCTCGGTGTTGTACCCGCGCAACGCTTATTCGGCAGCCCTCCGCAACCTGAGCAAGATTCCGCCGAGCCCCGGGGGACGACAGTGCCTCAATAATTACTCGGCCCCGCCTCGTTCGGGATGCCGTCGATCGGGCACTCGTCGGTCCCCGGCGTCGAGCGGGTCATTGCCTCGACCATGTCGCGCGTACCCTCGGGGTCCTTGATCCAGTTCTTATAGAAATCATAGGGGCACGCCGCGACGCCGCGCGGGCTGTCGCCGGAATTGATCATGCCGGTGTAGCCGCGGTGGACCAGCTTGTAGAGATGGTTCTGTGACTGGCCGTTGCGGCGCGCATCGCGGATCAGATGCTTCGAGAGCTGGGCATACTGGATGCCGTAATCCTCCTCGCCACATTCGCCGAGCGTGCGGCCATCGAAGCCGATGATCGCGGAGTGGCCGAAATAGGAGTAGACGCCGTCGAAGCCGGCGGCATTGGCGACCGCGACATAGACGTTGTTGGCCCAGGCCATGGCCTTGGAAATCATGACTTGCTGCTCCTTGGCCGGATACATGTAGCCCTGGCAGCGTACGATCAATTCCGCACCCTTCATGGCGCAGTCACGCCAGATCTCCGGATAGTTGCCATCGTCGCAGATGATCAGGCTGACCTTGAGGCCCTTTGGTCCCTCGGAGACATAGGTGCAATTGCCGGGATACCAGCCTTCGATCGGCACCCAGGGCATGATCTTGCGGTACTTCTGGACGATCTCGCCCTTGTCGTTCATCAGGATCAGGGTGTTGTAGGGCGCCTTGTGCGGATGCTCCTCGTGGCGCTCGCCAGTCAGCGAGAACACGCCCCACACCTTGGCCTTGCGGCAGGCCTCGGCGAAGATCGCGGTTTCTTCGCCCGGCACCACGGACGCGGTCTCGTACATCTCCTTGGAGTCGTACATGATCCCTTGCGTCGAATATTCGGGGAAGATCACGAGGTCCATGCCGGGCAGGCCGACCTTCATGCCGACGATCATGTCGGCGATCTTGCGGGCGTTCTCGAGAACCTCGGCCTTGGTGTGCAGGCGAGGCATCTTGTAATTGACCACCGCGACGCCGACCGTGTCGTTGCTGCTGGAAATGTCGCCGTGAAGCATGTTGAGCGCTCCTGTCTTTTATTCGTTTGAGGTTAGTGACTGATCATCCAGGGCCGCGCGGTGGGAAAGCCCTTGGCGCCGCTGTTGGTCTTGGTCATCAGCCGCGCGGGCTTCTTCTTGTCCGTCGCGCTCTTGTCCTTGACCGTCTTGCCCGATGAGCAGCAGCCGCAACCGGGGCCGTGCGAAGCCTTGTATTGCGCGAGCGTCTGCGGCGCGTGTGAGCTGCGCTCGTTGACGGCGTGCGCTTTGCGCTTGTCCGCCGGCATGCAGAAGAAATTCGGTGCGGTCAGGATGACGCGCGGCGCCATCGTCTCGCAGTGCGGGCAGCTTTGCGGATCGTCGCATTCAGCCATTGGCCTGATGTCCTTGAACGGACCGCAATCGTCACAGAGATATTCATAGACCGGCATCGTTGATCCCTACGCATTTGATGACCGCGTGTGCGGAGACAGCCCCTCACCCCGACCCTCTCCCCGCAAGAACGGGGAGAGGGAGCGCGGCGTCATTTGTCCGGCGAGATCGGCATCTGGATATCGCCTGTGATGTGCTTGATGGGCCCTGCCGCCGACGGCATCACGTCGAAGTCGAAGATCTCGGTCGGCAGCCACAGCGTGGCGCAGGCATTGGGGACGTCGACGACGCCGGAGATGTGGCCCTGGCACGGCGCGGTGCCGAGGATCGAATAGGCCTGGGCGCCGGAGTAGCCGAACTTCTTCAGATACTCGATCGCATTCAAACACGCCTGGCGATAGGCGATGTGGACGTCGAGATAATGCTGCTTGCCGGCCTCGTCGACCGAGATGCCCTCGAAGATCAGATAGTCCTTATAATTCGGCGTGATCGGCGACGGCTTGAAGATCGGGTTCTTGATGCCGTATTTCGACATGCCGTCCTTGATCACCTCGACCTTCAGGTGCAGCCAGCCGGCCATCTCGATCGCACCGCAGAAGGTGATCTCGCCGTCGCCCTGGCTGAAGTGCAGGTCGCCCATCGAGAGACCGGCGCCGGGCACGTAGACCGGGAAGTAGATCTTCGAGCCGCGCGAGAGATCCTTGATGTCGCAATTGCCGCCATGCTCACGTGGCGGCACGGTGCGCGCACCCTCGGCGCCGATCTTGGCCTTGACGTCGCCCTTGGCGCGACCGCCATGGGCGGTCGCCGCGAACGGCGGATTGGCGAGACCGGGCACGCGGGTCGGGTTGGTCGAGATCAGCTCGGCCTCGCGCTTGTTCCAGGTCTCCAGCATCTTGGGATCGGGCAGACAACCGATCAGGCCGGGATGGATCAGGCCGGCGAAGTTGACGCCGGGCACGTGACGCGACGAGGTGTAGAGGCCCTTGATGTCCCAGATCGACTTCTGCGCCAGCGGGAAATGATCGGTGAGGAAGCCGCCGCCATTCTGCTTGGAGAAGAAGCCGTTGAAGCCCCAGAGGCTCTCCTTCATCGGACCGACGTCGAGCAGATCGACGACGAGGAGGTCGCCGGGCTCGGCGCCCTTGACGCCGATCGGACCGGACAGGAAGTGCACGATCGACAGGTCGATGTCGCGCACGTCGTCGGCGGAATCGTTGTTCTTGATGAAGCCGCCGGTCCAGTCATAGGTCTCGATGATGAAGTCGTCGCCGGGATTGACCCAGGCCACGATCGGGATGTCGGGGTGCCAGCGGTTATGCACCATGTCATTTTCGTAAGCCGACTTGGTGAGATCGACCTTGATCAGTGTCTCTGGCATCGAGATGCTCCCCTTTTACTACGGTTGGTTAGACGGACAGATATTTCGAGACCTGCGCGGCATCGACTGCATCGCGCGGATCGTCGCGCACGATCTCGCCGTTCTCGATCACCAGCACACGGTCGGCGATGTCGAGCGCGAAGCTCAGGACCTGTTCGGAGACGACGATCGACAACCCCTTCTCGTCGCGGATGCGCTTCAGCGTGCGCGCCATCTCCTTGATGATCGAAGGCTGGATACCTTCGGTCGGCTCGTCCAGCAGCAACACCTTCGGCTTGGTCGCGAGTGCGCGGGCGATCGCCAATTGTTGTTGTTGCCCGCCGGAGAGATTGCCGCCGCGGCGGCCCTTCATCTCCAGCAGCACGGGAAACAGCTCGTAGATGTCGCCGGGCACCTCGGCGCCGCCTGACACGACGAGGCCCGTTTCGATGTTCTCCTTCACCGTCATGGTGGAGAAGATCATGCGGCCCTGCGGCACATAGGCGAGGCCCTTGGCCACACGCTCATAGCTCTTGAGGCTGCCGAGCTCGGCGCCGTCCATGGTCACCGAGCCGCTCTTGGCCGGCAGGATGCCCATCAGCGATTTCATCAGCGTAGTCTTGCCCATGCCGTTGCGGCCCATGATCGCAACGATCTCGTTGGGCGCGACCTTGACGTTGAGCCCGTGCAGCACCTCGCTCTGGCCGTAAGCGACGTGGAGATCGGAAATAGCCAGCATCGTCACGTTCCTTATTTCTTGTGCATGATCTTGTCCGGAAACCGGACGCCACTTTCCGGGATCATGCGCTAATGCCCCAGATAGACTTCGACGACCTTGGGGTCGTTCTTCACCTTCTCCATGGTGCCTTCCGAGAGGATCTGGCCCTGGTGAAGCACGGTGACCTTGTGCGCGATGTCCTCGACGAACTTCATGTCGTGCTCGATCACCAGCACCGACCGGTTCTTGATGATGCGGTTGAGGAGCTCGGCGGTCTTGGCGCGCTCGGACACGCTCATGCCGGCGACGGGCTCATCCAGCATCAACAGGTCGGGGTCCTGGATCAGCAGCATGCCGATCTCGAGCCATTGCTTCTGGCCATGGCTGAGCAGATCGGCGTTCATGTTCAGCCGGTCCTTCAGGAAGATCATCTCCGCGACCTCGTGCACCCGGTCGCGCACCGCGGCGTCGCGGGTGAAGGTCAGCGCGCCGAACACGGAGCGCCCGCGCGGGTACGAGATCTCCAGATTCTCGAATACGGTGAGATCGTCGTAGATCGACGGGTTCTGGAATTTGCGCCCCACCCCGGTCTTGACGATCTCGTTCTCTCGCATCCGTGTCAGCTCCTTGCCGCGGAACTGGATCGAGCCTGATGTCGCTTTGGTCTTGCCGCAGATCAGGTCGAGCACGGTGGTCTTGCCGGCGCCGTTGGGGCCGATGATGACGCGGATCTCGTTCTCGTCGACGTAGAAGGAGAGATCGTTGACCGCCTTGAACCCGTCGAACGAGACGGTCAGGGCTTCGACGGCGAGCAGGAATTCCTTGGGCTGATGACCGACGAGCATGATCTATCTCCTCACTGCCAGCGTGGCATCGGCATCGCGATGACCGACGAGCATGATCTATCTCCTCACTGCCAGCGTGGCATCGGCATCGTGATGACCGACGAGCATGACGATCTCCTCACTCCGCCGGGGCGCCGTCGGCGACCGAGCTGTCGGTCCAGCCTTCGGGTTTCGGTTTGCGCGACGAGATCAGGCGATCGATGCGCGGCTGTACATAGTCGCCCCAAATCCCGGCAAGGCCGTTCGGGAAGGCCAGGACCACGGCGATGAACAGGCCGCCGAGGCCAAACAGCCACAATTCGGGGAAGGTCTCCGACAGGCTGGTCTTGGCGAAATTGACCAGCAGCGTGCCGTAGATGGCGCCGAGGATCGACAACCGGCCGCCGACCGCGGTGTAGATCACCATCTCGATCGACGGCACGATGCCGACGAAGGACGGCGACATGAAGCCGACGTTGAGCGCGAACATGGCGCCGCCGACCGCGGCGAAGACGGCGGCGATGCAGAAGGCGAAGATCTTGAAGTTCGCGACGCTGTAGCCGGAGAAGCGGACCCGGTCCTCCTTCTCGCGCATCGCGACCAGGATGCGCCCGAGCTTGGAGTGCCGGACGAACTGCGCGATCATGATGCAGACGAACAGGCAGCCGACCTCGAAGAAGTACAGCACGACCTTGGCGTGGTCCGGCCGGATGTCCCATCCCTTCAGGGTGCGCAGGTCGGTCATGCCGTTGATGCCGCCGGTGTAGCCCTGCTGGCCCACGATCAGGATGGTCAGGATCGCCGCGACCGCCTGGGTGATGATGGCGAAATAGGTACCGCCGACGCGGCGCTTGAACATCGCGGTGCCAATGATGAGAGCGAAGATGCCGGGCACGAGAATGATGGCGGCGATGGTGAAGGTGAGGCTGTTGAACGGCTTCCAGAAGAACGGCAGTGCCGTGATCTGATTCCAGTCCATGAAATCCGGAATGCCGGGGGTCGACTGGATCTTGGTGTTCTCGACGCTCGATGCCTCGAGCTTGAGGAACATCGCCATGCAGTAGCCGCCGAGGCCGAAGAACACGCCCTGGCCGAGGCTCAGGATGCCGCCATAGCCCCAGCAGATCACCAGTCCGAGCGCGACGAAGGCATAGGTCAGATATTTTGCGACCAGGTTGAGCCGGAAGACGTCCAGCGTGAGCGGCAGGACCACCACGAGGAAGACCGCGAGCACCAGAATTCCGATCAGCTCCGATCGATTGAAGAACCGATTGTCGGTCATAACATCAGCCCCACTTTCTCACTTGCGGACCTTGAGGGCGAACAGCCCCTGCGGCCGCAGCATCAGGATTCCGACAACGGCGAGCAGCGTCAGCACCTTGGCCATCGAGCCGGACATGAAGAACTCGAGGGTCGATTGCGTCTGCGAGATCGAGAAGGCCGAGGCGATGGTGCCGAGCAGGCTCGCGGCGCCGCCGAACACGACCACCAGGAAGGTGTCGACGATGTAGAGCTGTCCGGAGGTCGGCCCGGTCGAGCCGATCATGGTGAAGGCGCTGCCGGCGACACCGGCGATGCCGCAACCGAGGCCGAAGGTGTAACGATCGACTTTCTCGGTGTTGATGCCGACCGCGCCGGCCATGATGCGGTTCTGTACGACGGCGCGCACCTGGCGGCCCCAGCGCGACTTGTACATCACGTAGGCGACGGAGATCGTGATCAGCACGGTCAGGCACATCACGAAGACGCCGTTGATCGGCACTTCGATGCTGTCGGTGACGTGCAGCGACCCGAGCATCCATTGCGGCAGATCGACACCGACCTCGCGTGCGCCGAACACGGAGCGATAGGCCTGCTGCAGCATCAGACTGAGGCCCCAGGTGGCGAGCAGCGTATCCAGCGGGCGCTTGTAGAGGTGCCGGATCAGCGCCCATTCCACCAGCATCCCCAGTGCCCCGGATGCGACGAAGGCCAATATCATCGCGAGGAAGAAGTAGCCGCCGAACAGGCTCGGCATGTAGCTCTGGAACAGATTGGAGGTCATCCAGGTGACGTAGGCACCGAGGATCATGAACTCGCCATGGGCCATGTTGATGACGCCCATCTGGCCGAAGATGATGGCAAGCCCGAGCGCCATCAGGACGTAGACCGAGAACAGGATCAGTCCTGCAAAACCCTGCATGACGAAGATCGAGCCAAGATCACCAAGCGAGTAGTCGCCGAACATCGATGTCCTCCGTCGGGGATAAGGGTCCCGCGTCGCGATGCAGGCTCGCGACGCGGGGGTCTTGGGCGTGGGTTTGCTGTCCACGCCAGGGAGAGGCTGAACTTTTGAGGGAGGCCGCGACTGACGCGGTGTCTCTTACTGGTAGCCCTTCGGGAACGGATCGGGCTCGACGAGATCGGCGGTCTCGTAGATCAGCTCGAACTGGCCATCGAGCTTGGCGCGGCCCACCCGGGTCTTCGACCAGAGGTGATGGTTCTCGTGGATGCGCACATAGCCTTCCGGCGCGCCCTTGAACTCGACGCCGGGCGAGGCCGCCGCGATCTTGTCGACGTCGAAGGAGCCGGCCTTCTCCACCGTCAACTTCCACAGCCACGGGCCGAGATAGGCAGCCTGGGTGACGTCTCCGATCACGGTCTTTTCGCCCCAGGCCTTCTTGAACGCCGGCACGAACGCCTTGTTGTTGGGATTGTCGAGCGACTGGAAGTACTTCATGCAGGCATAGGCGCCCGCGATGTTCTCGCCGCCGATGCCGTCGATTTCGTCCTCGGTGACCGAGATGGTCAGCAGCGGCTGCTTGGCGAGGTCGATGCCGGCGGCCTTGAGCTGCTTGTAGAAGGCGACGTTCGAGCCGCCGACGACGTCGGTGAAGATCACGTCGGGCTTGGTCAGCTTGATCTTGTTGATGACCGAGTTGAACTGGGTCGAGCCGAGCGCGTAGTACTCTTCGCCGACGACCTTGCCCTTCAGCACGTTCTCGACGTGCTTGCGCGCGATCTTGTTCGAGGTGCGCGGCCAGATGTAGTCGGAGCCGATGAAGAAGAACGATTTCGCGCCCTTCTCCTTGGCGATCCAGTTCAGGCCGGCGAGAATCTGCTGGGTCGCTTCCTGGCCGGTGTAGATGACGTTCTTGGACTGCTCGAGGCCTTCGTAGAAGGTCGGGTAATAGAGCATGCCGTTATACTGCTCGACGACCGGCAGCACTGCCTTGCGCGAGGCCGAGGTCCAGCAGCCCATGATCGCCGCGACCTTGTCGTTGACCAGCAGCTTCTTGGCCTTCTCGGCGAAGGTCGGCCAGTCGCTGGCGCCGTCTTCCTGGATGAACTTGATCTTGCGCCCGAGCACGCCGCCGGCGGCGTTGATCTGCTCGATGGCGAGCTTTTCGGCTTCGATCGAGCCGGTCTCGGAGATCGCCATGGTGCCGGTCGCCGAGTGCAGAATGCCGACCGTGACCTCGGTGTCGGTGACCGCGAGGCCCGTGGTGTTGACCGCCGAAGTCGCAGGGGCCTGCGCAAAAGATGCGCGCGGCAGCATTGTCATGGCCGGCACAGCGGCCATTCCCATCAATAGTTTGCGCCGGAGTGGCGACAACAGGCCCTTGTTTGCTTCGTCTGACATGAGCACCCCACTGTTTGTTCGAGGACACGCGATTGGTGCCGTGAGGATGGCTCGAATTTGTGCAGCGCAAGCATACGCAAGATCGCGTATACTGCACCGCAAAATACCGACGTAGGCTTTTGGTACGGGATTTGCGAGGGCTCCGGGTCCATATCGGGAGTGGAGTAAAGCGTGGCAGGGCGGCAGCGAATAGACCGCGTCAGGCGCCAGTACAACCAATGGGTCGCCAACCAGACGCTGGAAGACTACGCGCTGCGCTTCACCGCCAAGGGCGCGCGACGCTGGTCCGCCGCCCGCGTCGCCAACACCGCGCTTGGTGCCATCTCCTTCCTGGTGCTGGAGGCGATCGGCGGCACCATCACCCTCAATTACGGCGTCACCAACGCCACCGCGGCGATCCTCGTCGTCTCGACCATCATCTTCTGCTGCGGCGTGCCGATTGCCTATTATGCCGCGAAATGCGGCATCGACATCGACCTGCTGACCCGTGGCGCCGGCTTCGGCTATATCGGCTCGACCGTGACGTCGCTGATCTATGCCTCCTTCACCTTCATCTTCTTCGCGGTCGAGGCGGTGATCCTGGCGACCGCGCTGGAGATGTGCCTGGGAATTCCGCGCCCGATCGGCTACCTCATCAGCGCGGTCGCGATCATCCCGCTCGTGACCTACGGCATCACGCTGATCAGCCGCTTCCAGCTCTGGACGCAGCCGCTCTGGATCGTCCTGCACATCCTGCCGTTCATCGCGATCGCCTGGGCCAGCCCGCACTCCTTCACGGAATGGCAGAAATTCTCCGGTGAGCACGGTGATCTCGGCGGCCATTTCGATCTGTTGCTGTTCGGTGTCGCATCCTCCGTCGTGTTCTCGCTGGTGGCCCAGATCGGCGAGCAGGTGGACTTCCTCAGGTTTCTGCCGCGCGACCGCCGCGCCTCGAAGGCGTCATGGTGGATCGCGCTGATGAGCGCCGGGCCGGGCTGGATCGTGCTCGGCGCGCTGAAACTGATGGCCGGCTCGTTCCTCGCCTTCTTTGCGCTGAGCCACGGCATCCCGCCCGAGGAGGCTGCCGAGCCTGCGCATATGTACCTCGTGGCCTTTCGCTATGTGCTGTCGGAGCCGGACCTCGCGCTGGCGCTGACCGGCATCTTCGTGGTGCTGTCGCAGATCAAGATCAACGTCACCAACGCCTATGCCGGCTCGATTGCCTGGTCGAATTTCTTCTCGCGCCTGACCCATAGCCATCCCGGACGCGTCGTCTGGCTGGTGTTCAACGTGATGGTGGCGCTGCTGCTGATGGAGATCGGTGTCTACAAGGCCCTGGAGCAGACGCTCGCGCTCTACTCCAACGTCGCGATCGCCTGGGTCGGCGCGCTGGTCTCCGACCTCGTGATCAACAAGCCGCTCGGCCTGCGTCCGCCGCAAATGGAGTTCAAGCGCGCGCATCTCTACGACATCAACCCGGTCGGTGTCGGCGCGATGACGCTCGCGATCATCGTCTCGATCGCGGCATTCTATGGCCTGTTCGGCCCGACCATGAAGGCGCTCGCCGCCTTCGTCGCGCTGACGGTCGCCTTCGTCACCGCGCCCGTCATCGCCTGGCTGACGGACGGGAAGTTCTACATCGCCCGCAAGCCGAAGAAGAGCTGGGCCAATATCGAGGCGATCCAGTGCTGTATCTGCGAGCACAGCTTCGAGCCCGAGGACACCACCTCCTGCCCCGCTTATGCCGGCCCGATCTGCTCGCTTTGCTGTTCGCTGGACGCGCGCTGCCACGATCTCTGCAAGCCGCACGGGCGCGCGCAGGTGCAATTCTCCGAGGCGCTCGGCAAGATCCTGCCGCAGCCGATCTATCAGCGGATCAACTCGCAGTTCGGCCATTACGTCGGCGTGTTCGTGATCTCCGCCGGCCTCGTCGCGCTGGTGCTGGGGCTGATCTACCTCCAGACCTCGGCGAGCGTGCATGGCGAGAACATGCTGGTCTCCAACGTGCTGTGGAAGGTGTTCTTCTCGCTCAGCATCATCATCGGCGTGGTGGCTTGGCTGTTCGTGCTGGCGCAGCAGAGCCGCCGCGCCGCCGAGGCCGAGACCCGGCGGCAAACCGCACTGCTGATCCAGGAGATCGACGCGCACAAGCGCACCGACGCCGAGCTGCAGCGCGCCAAGGAAGTTGCCGAATCCGCCAATCTCGCCAAGAGTCGCTACGTCGTCGGCCTCAGCCACGAGCTACGCTCGCCGCTGAACGCGATCAGCGGCTATGCGCAGCTACTGGAGCAGGATTCGACGCTTCTCACCAAGCCGCGCGACCAGGTCCGCGTCGTCCGCCGCAGCGCCGACCATCTCTCCGGCCTGATCGACGGCATCCTCGACATCTCCAAGATCGAGGCGGGACGGCTGTATCTGTCGCGCGACGAGGTGCGCCTCAGCGACTTCCTCGACCAGCTCGTCGGCATGTTCCGCCTTCAGGCCGCCGCCAAGGGCATCGACTTCGTGTTCAGGCGGCCGGCGACATTGCCGACGGTGGTCTATGCCGATGAGAAGCGGCTGCGCCAGGTGCTGATCAATTTGCTCTCCAACGCCATAAAATTCACCCAGACCGGCAGCGTGCAGTTCGTGGTGCACTATCGCAGCCCCGTTGCCGAGTTCGAGGTGATCGACACCGGCCCCGGCATCCAGGGCGACGATCTCGAGCGCATCTTCGCGCCGTTCGAGCGCGGCGCGCTCGGCGTCTCGCAGCCGCAGACCGGCACGGGCCTCGGCCTCACCATCAGCCGGCTGCTCGCCGGCGTCATGGGCGGCGACATCAAGGTGACGAGCAGGGTCGGTACCGGCAGCACGTTCAAGGTCAAGATCCTGCTGTCGGAGGTCATTAATCCGCAGCGCATCGCTCCGGTGGAGGCGCCGGTGTCCGGCTATCATGGCGCGCGCAAGACCATCCTCATCACCGACGACGATCCCGTCCATCGCGACCTCTTGCGCGAGGTGCTGGCGCCGCTCGGCTTCATCCTGCTCAGCGCCCCCGACGGCGCCGGCTGCCTCGCGCTGGCGCAACATTGCCGGCCCGACCTGTTCCTGCTCGATATCTCCATGCCCGCCATGGACGGCTGGGCCGTGGCGGAGGCGTTGCGTGCGAGCGGCCATCACCAGGCCCGCATCCTGATGGTATCGGCGAGCGCCCTGGAGGCTCACGGCACGCCGCTGGCGCAGCCCTTCCACGACGGTTATCTGATGAAGCCGATCGACATCCCGCGGCTGCTGGAGACGATCCGCCAGCTTCTCAAGCTCGAATGGCAATACGGTTCGGACGAGATCGCGGTGCCGTTCTGGCGGCCGGAGAGCGGATCGAAGCCGCCGCTGCGCCATGTCGAGGCGCTGATCGGGCTCGGCCAGATCGGTTACGTCAAGGGCATCCAGCTGAAGCTCGACGAGATCGGCAGCGAGCATCCTGAACATGCCGATTTCGTCGCGCAGATGCGCTCACTCGTCGATAGCTTCGATCTCGACCAGTACATGGCCACATTGAAGACGTTGCATGCTTATGAGCATTGAGCCGAAAAAGCGCGACGTCGCGCTCGTTGTCGATGACTCCCCCGAGACGCTGCGGCTGCTCACCGACGCGCTCGACGGCGCCGGCATGACGGTGATGGTGGCGCTCGACGGCGCGGCCGCGATGCGCATCGTCGACCAGATCACGCCCGACATCGTACTGCTGGATGCCGTGATGCCCGGCATGGACGGGTTCGAGACCTGCCGCCGCCTCAAGCGCGACACAGGTCTCGCCAATGTCCCCGTGATCTTCATGACCGGTCTTGCCGAGACCGAGCACATCGTCCGCGGGCTGGACGCCGGCGGTGTCGACTATGTGACCAAGCCGATCGTGATCGAGGAGATGCTGGCCCGCATCCGCGTCCATCTCGGCAACGCCCGCCTGACCCAGAGCGCCCGCACCGCGCTCGACGTCTCCGGCCGCTTCCTGTTCGCGGTCAACCGGCAAGGTCACATTCTGTGGGCGACGCCGCAGGCGCAAAAGCTGCTGGCCGATCATCACGGTGCGCAGGCCGACGACTTCGTCCTGCCGCCGTCGCTACTGCAATGGCTGGAGCAGGTGAAGGGCAAGGGCAGCTCGAAGTCGCAAGCCGCCTCCCTGCCCGACAATCCGCAGCTCCGGTTCTATTACATGGGCGAAACCGCGCCGAACGAGTTCCTGCTGCGGCTGTCCAGGGAAGCCGGCACGGCGCCGCCGCCGGAGTTCACCAGCGAGCTCGGCCTCACCACCCGCGAAGGCGAAGTGCTGGCCTGGCTCAGCAAGGGTAAGACCAACCGCGACATCGCGCAGATTCTGGGATTAAGCCCCCGCACGGTCGACAAGCATCTGGAGCAGATCTACGCCAAGCTCGGCGTGGAGAACCGGACCGCGGCGGCCGCAATTGCCACGAATGCGACGCGGAGGAATTCTTAAGCCCGCGCGGGCTGGAGGCCTTAAGCCTCGCGTACGACGGTCTTCAGATAATTATACGCCTTGATGATCTCGATCAGGCGATCTTCGGTCGAGCGGTCGCCGCCATTGGCGTCGGGGTGGTGCTGCTTCACCAGCGCCTTGTACTTGGATTTGACGTCGGCGAGCGTGGCGTCCGGGCCGAGGCCCATGACCTGGAGGGCCTTGCGCTCGGCGTTCATCACCTTGCGCGTCTCGGCCTTCGGCTGGGCGTCCGGGCCCTTCCGCCAGCTGGCGCGGCCGTTGATCTCACTGAACATGCTGAACGGATCGGACGCCATATCGATCTCGGCTTCCGGACCCTTCTTGCCGCCATTGGCGCCCATCTTCCAGGTCGGGCGGTGGCCGGTCAGCGCATCCTTCTGGTAGCGCGCGACAGCGTCAGCATTCATGCCGGAGAAGAAATTGTAATTCTGGTTGTACTCGCGCACATGATCGAGGCAGAAGTGCCAATATTCGCGCTGGTTCTCACGCCCCTTCGGTGCGCGGTGCGCGCCCTTGTTCTGGCATCCGGCCCACTCGCAACCCACCACGGTCTCCCGCGGCTTTACTTCCGGCTGCTTGCCTCGCGGCTTCACGCGGATGGAGTCGAAGAACTTTGATGAATCGATCGGCATGACAGACTTTGACTACGCAATGCAAAAACCTTCAAGTCTTGACATTGCAATTAGCGTGACACCCCGGGGATTGACGGGGTGCGATGACGCGCCTTAATGGCGCACATGGTTATGAAAGACACTATCAGCAACAAGTTGCAGGAAGCTTTCACGCCGGAAAGCCTGCAGGTCGTCGACGAGTCACATTTGCATGAGGGCCATGCCGGCCATCGGCCGAGCGGCGAGACGCACTTTCGCGTTTATATCGTGTCTCAAGCCTTCAAAGGGAAGACCCGGGTCGACCGCCATCGCATGATAAATTCGGCGCTGGCCGCGGAACTTTCCGGCAGCGTGCACGCCCTCGCGATCCATGCGCAGGCGCCGGGGGAAGGCTGAGGCGCGACAAGTCGCCTCGTCATGCCCCCGCATAGTCCGCAATTGCGCACGGGGGCGGGGCATCCTGGTGGCGGTTAGAACGACGTCCCGGCCCGTCTCGGCTTCGCCTCTTCCATATCCGCATCGCGCGGCACCGGCGAAATGCGGAGTGCGGTGATACGGTTGCGTTCGCGGCGGAGGACACGGAAGCGGAAGCCGTGGAACGTAAAGCTCTGGCCGCGATCGGGGATTGAGCGGGCCTCGTGAATGACGAGGCCGGCCACCGTGGTTGCCTCTTCGTCAGGCAGATGCCAGTCCATGGCGCGGTTGAGATCGCGGATCGGCACTGAACCGTCGACCACCACCGAGCCGTCCGGCTGGGCGCGTACGCCCGCGACCACGACGTCGTGCTCGTCGGAGATGTCGCCGACGATCTCCTCCAGAATGTCTTCCAGCGTCACAAGACCTTCAACTTCGCCGTACTCGTCGACGACGAGCGCGAAATGGGTCTTTCGCCGGCGGAATGCCTTGAGCTGCTCGGACACGGGCCGCATCTCCGGCACGAACCAGGGCGGCAGCGCGATGGTGGAGACGTCGATGCGCGAGGTGTCGCCGTCGGAGGCGCGGATCGCGCGCAAGAGATCCTTGGCATGGAGCACGCCGATGATGTTTTCCGGCTTCTCGCGCCAGAGCGGGATGCGGGTGTATTCGGTCGCCAGCACCTCGCGCACCAGCTCCTCCGCCGGCAGATCGGCGTTGATCATCATCATCTCGGTGCGATGGATCATGACGTCGGAGACCTGGAGCTCGCGCAGGTCCAGAAGGCCGCCGAGCATGTCGCGATCCTGCTTCTCGACCTTGCCTTCATGGTGCAGCAGGTCGACCGCGCCGCGCAGGCGCTCGGTCGGTGACAGGATCGCCTGGTGCTCGCCGGCGAGGCCGAACAGACGCATCAGCAGGCGGACGATGACCTCGACGATCCGCAGCAGCGGCCCCAGCACGTACATGGTCAGCCGCATCGGGCGCGCCACCGCGAGCGCCATGCGGTCGGGCGCATTGATGGCGATGGTCTTGGGCAGCACCTCGGCGAAGATCACGACCAGCGCCGTCATTACGCCGGTGGCGTAGAGCACGCCGACGTCGCCGAACCAGGACGTGAAAATGGCGGTCGCGAGCGCGGAGGCGCCGATATTGGCGATGTTGTTGCCGAGCAGCAGCGCGCCGATCAGGCGCTCGCGCATGTCGAGCAGGTCCGAGACGACGTCGGCGTCGCGATTACCCTGCTTGGAGAGCCGCAGCATGCTGGCGCGCGAGGCGCCGGTCAGCGCGGTCTCGCTCGCGGCGAAGAACGCCGAGACCAGAAGGCAGAGGACGACGATGGTGAATCCGAGCCAATCCATGCATCACTCAACAGAGCCGCGTATCACGCCTTGAGGGCGAGCTTGTCCTTCAGGAAATCGCGCACCGGGGTCGGCTCGACGTCCTTGGCGATGACGGCGCGCCCCACCGCTTCCAGCAGGATGAAGGTGAGCTTGCCACGCTTGACCTTCTTGTCCTGCGCCATCAGCGCCATCAGCGCGTCGGCATCGGCGAGCCCTTCCTGCGCAAAGCCCGCGATGTCCTGCAGGCGCGTCGGCAGGCCGGCCTCGATCAGATGCCGCTCGACGCGCGCCGCCTCGGCCTCGCCGATCATGCCGAGCTGCGCCGAGAACTGCGCCGCCAAGGTCATGCCGATCGACACGCCCTCGCCGTGGAACAGACGGTCGGAGAAGCCGGTCGCCGCTTCCAGCGCGTGGCCGAAGGTGTGGCCAAGGTTGAGCAGCGCGCGCTCGCCGGTCTCGCGCTCGTCGCGCGAGACGACACCGGCCTTGGCGCGGCAGGAGGTCGCGATCGCATGCTCGCGCGCCGAGCCGCCCTTGAAGATGTCGGAATGGTTCTTTTCCAGCCAGGAGAAGAAGGCCGCGTCGCCGAGCACGCCGTATTTGGCAACCTCGGCATAGCCGGCGCGGAACTGCCGCGGCGATAGCGTGTCGAGCACGGCGGTGTCGGCAATGACAAGCACCGGCTGGTGGAAGGCGCCGAGCAAATTCTTGCCCTGGGGCGAGTTGATGCCGGTCTTGCCGCCGACGCTAGAATCGACCTGCGCCAGTAGCGAGGTCGGCACCTGCACGAAATCGATGCCGCGGCGCAGGATCGCGGCCGCAAAGCCGGCGAGGTCGCCGACAACGCCGCCGCCGAGCGCGATGACGAGATCGTTGCGCTCGATCCTGGCGGCGATCAGGGCCTCGCTGACTTTTTCCAGGCCCGCATAGGTTTTCGAGATCTCGCCTTCCTCGACCACGACGCGCGAGGTCGGAATGCCGCTGGCTGCAAGCGCGGCTTCCGTCGGCTCGAGCCAGTATTTTGCGACGGTGCGATCCGTCACGATCGCGGTGCGCACGCCGGGGCGCAGAGCGGCGATCCGTTCGCCGAGCGAAGCCAGCACGCCGCGGCCAATGACGATCTCATAGGCGCGATCGCCGAGCGCGACGTCGACGTTGACAGGATCGAAATGTTTCAGGGGCGCAGTCATCGTACGGCACTCGCGACGTCGGCAGGTGGTTGGGGTGCGGATTGCTCGCCGCAGAGATGGGCGTGCAGCGTCTCGATGCACTCCTCGACGATCTTGTCGTGCGGCACGTCGCGCGAGGCGATGGTGAGGTCGGCCTTGCCATAGACCGGCTCGCGCTCGGTGAGCAGGCGCGTCACGGTTCCCTCGGGATCTGGCGTCTGGAGCAGCGGACGGTCGGCACGGCGGCGGACGCGGCGCATGATGACGTCGTGATCGGCCCTGAGCCAGATCGAGATCGCCTTCGCCGCGATGCGGGTCCGCGTCTCCTCGCGCATGAAGGCGCCGCCGCCGGTTGCCAGCACCACCGGGCCGCCGTCGAGCAGGCGCGCGATCACGCGGGCCTCGCCGTCGCGGAAATGCGCCTCGCCGTGACGCTCGAAGATCTCCGGTATGGTCATGCCGGCCGCCGCCTCGATCTCGGTATCGGCGTCGACGAAGGGCAGCTTGAGACGGGCGGCCATGCGGCGGCCGATGGTGGATTTGCCCACCCCCATCATGCCGACGAGCACGATCGAGCGCGCCCCGAGCGCCGACAGGATGTCGGCCTCGGGGGAAGCTGGTATCGGCAGGGCGGCGTCGGACATTATTTCGCTCGATTGGATCTCGCTCAATCTGCCGCCAAAGGCGGCATCTGGGCCACCTATACGACCCCACAAGGGGCCTCGCCAGAGGACTCTTGCCACGAAACGGCGAACATGTTGGATGATTTCATTGGTTAATTTGCAAACCTGAGACCTCGTCGAGACCCTTCCCGATGCCCAGCCTGTTCCGCTTCCTGACGGTCGTCGCCGTGATCGCCGGCATCGTCTATGGCGTCGTGTTCGCGCTGGCGAATTTCGTGAGCCCCAAGTCGCGGGAAATGACGGTGACGATCCCGCCGGATAAGTTTCTCAAGAAATAGGAGCTAGCCTCGGGGCATGCGCGCAAAGCCCTCAGATGCCAAGCTCACCGGCCTGTTCCTCGACATGCTCGCGGCGGAACAAGGCGCCGGCCCCAACACGCTCGATGCCTACCGCCGCGATCTCACCGATTTCTCGGAATTTTTGGGCCGCGTCGGTCATACGTTTGCGGACGCCGAGACGCAGACGCTGCGCGATTATCTCGCCGATCTCGATACCCGCGGCTTCAAATCCACCAGCGTCGCGCGGCGGCTGTCGGCGATGCGGCATCTCTACCGCTTCCTCCTGAACGAGCGCATCCGCGGCGATGATCCCGCGGCGATCCTGTCCGGCCCCAAGCGCGGCCGCGGGCTGCCGAAGGTGCTGTCGATCGCGGACGTCGACCGCATGCTCCGCCGCGCCAAGGAATTGAGCGAGGCGGAAGATGCCTCAGCTTCGAAGCGGCTGCGCGCCTTGCGGCTCTATTGCCTGCTCGAGGTGCTCTACGCCACCGGCCTGCGCGTCTCCGAGCTGGTGGCGCTGCCGCGCTCGGCGGCCAAACGCGACGCCCGCATGATCGTGGTGCGCGGCAAGGGCAACAAGGAACGCCTGGTGCCTCTGAACGACGTCTCGCGGCAGGCGATGGCGGATTATCTCGGCGCAACGGAAGCCGCGAAGACAGAGAAGAAGAAAGACAGCCTCGCCGCTGCGAAATGGCTGTTTCCTTCCTTCGGCGAGAGCGGACATCTCACGCGGCAGCATTTTGCCCGCGATCTGAAGGAGCTCGCGGTCGCCTCGGGGCTGCAGGCCCGGCTGGTCTCCCCGCACGTGCTGCGTCACGCCTTCGCCAGCCACCTCCTGCACAACGGCGCGGATTTGCGCATCGTGCAGACCCTGCTCGGCCACACCGACATCTCGACCACGCAGATCTACACCCATGTGGTCGAGGAACGGCTGAAGAGCCTGGTGCGCGACCTGCACCCGCTGGCGGAGAAGTAAACAGGCTTGGAGCCCCGGACGCAGCTTTCGTAGCCCGGATGAACGCAGCGACATCCGGGATCGGTGCCTGAGGCACGACCTATCCCCGGATATCGCTCCGCTCATCCGGGCTACGAGCTAAGCGGACGACAGCGGAGGGAACGAAACCGCCTTGACTTCGGCCACATCTCCGCAGAAAGAGCCGTGGCCTCACGCATGATTTGGCGGGCTCCCGGGAGCGCACAAGCCAACTCATTGAAGACGCTACATTTCTTTCCGCGGCCCCAACCTCGCTTCGCTCTCTCGCCCCGTCCCCCTATATTGAGTTGATGCCAGACCAGATGCGCAGCTATCTCGACTTCGAAAAGCCCGTCGCCGAGCTCGACTCCAAGGTCGACGAGCTCAGGACGTTAGCTGCCTCCGGCACCGACATCGCCGAGGAGATCGGACGGATCGAGGACAAGGCGGCGCAGGCGCTGGCCGACCTCTATCAAAACCTGACGCCGTGGCAGAAGACGCTGGTCGCGCGGCATCCGCAGCGGCCGCATTTCAACGACTTCATCAAGGGCCTGATCACCGAATTCACCCCGCTCGCCGGCGACCGCAAGTTCGGCGAGGACGAGGCGCTGGTCGCCGGCTTCGGCCGCTTCCGCGGCGAGCCGATCTGCGTGATGGGCCAGGAGAAGGGCGATTCCACCGAGAGCCGCATCCGGCACAATTTCGGCATGGCGCGGCCCGAGGGCTATCGCAAATGCGTGCGGCTGATGGAGATGGCCGAGCGGTTCGGCCTGCCCGTGCTGTCGCTCGCCGATTCCGCCGGCGCCTATCCCGGCATCGGCGCCGAGGAGCGCGGCCAGGCCGAGGCGATCGCGCGCTCGACCGATGCCTGCATGGCGCTGACCGTGCCGAACGTCGCCATCATCACCGGCGAGGGCATGTCGGGCGGCGCCATCGCCATCACCACCGCCAACAAGGTGTTGATGCTGGAGCACGCGATCTACAGCGTGATCTCGCCGGAAGCCGCCTCCTCCATCCTCTGGCGCGACGGCTCCAAGGCGCAGGAAGCCGCCAACAACATGAAGATCACCGCCCAGGACATGCTCCGCTTCGGGGTGATCGACGCCATCCTGAAGGAGCCGGTCGGCGGCGCCCACCGCGACCCCGCCGCCATGATCGCCACCACCGGCGACGCCATCGCCAAGGCCTTTGACGAGCTCCGGGGCCTCGACGGCGACGCCATCCGCAAGCAGCGGCGGCAGAAATTCCTCGATATCGGCCGGAAACTGGGCTGATTCGGGCTGATTCCGGTGTCCCGGACGCGGTGCGGCACGAAGTGACGCTCCGCAGAGCCGGGACCCATCTCCCAGGCTGGGCCCCGGCTCTGCGTAGCACCGCTGACGCGCTGCGCCGCGTCCGGGGCACGAGAGACCGCCCCAAACCACCCCGGTAACGCCCCGTTAACCCTTTTTTTGCCCAAATCGGCGATCTGAGTCCGGTCCGGGCCGAAAAGCCCAAGTACGGCCCAAAGTCGCGTCCATTTAGCGTCTGTTGACCATGCCACTGGGCCAACGGGCTCGTGATCCCCGCTCGGGTTGCGACCGCATGACCCAGAGGTTAGAATTTTAATCAATGGCTTCAGGGCATAAGCGCTGGAGCATGGTTGCGAAAAACCCGTCGTGACGGGCCCGGTTGTCCGGTCGGATCATGCTCTAACGAATTGGGGTTCGCGCTCTCTGCCCGGCACGGTGTGGGGTCCATCTTGATTTCTCGTACGCTTGCTCGCGCGCTCTTGGCTTCGGTTGCGCTGATGACGGCCGGCGTTCTGCTGACCGGCTGCGACACCGATCAGGTTTCGCTCGCGACCAACGCCAAGGCCAACCAGCCGGTGCCGCCAAAGCTTCTCGCCGCGATGGTCGAGAAGGACATGGATCTGCAATCACCGATCCTGGTGCGCCTGTTCAAGCAGGAGGCCGAGCTCGAGGTCTGGAAGCAGGCCCGCAACGGCCAGTTCGCGCTGCTCAAGACCTATCCGATCTGCCGCTGGTCCGGCGACCTCGGACCGAAGGTGCGCGAAGGCGACCGCCAGGCGCCGGAAGGATTCTACTCGATCAATCCGAGCCAGATGAATCCGCAGTCGGCCTATTACCTGTCGTTCAACACGGGCTATCCGAACGCGTTTGACAAAGCGCTCGGCCGTACCGGCTCGCAGCTGATGGTGCATGGCGATTGCTCGTCGCGCGGCTGCTACGCGATGACGGACGAGCAGATCGCCGAGATCTATTCGCTCGGCCGCGAGTCCTTCTTCGGCGGCCAGAAGGCGTTCCAGCTGCAGGCCTATCCGTTCAAGATGACGCCGGTGAACATGGCCAAGCACCGGAACAATCCGAACATGGCGTTCTGGAAGATGATCAAGGAAGGCTATGATCATTTCGAGGTGACGCGGCAGGAGCCGAAGGTCGATTTCTGCGAGAAGAAGTACGTCTTCGACGCAGCGAAGACGCCCGACGCCAAGCGCGATCCGGTGTTCGACGCCTCGGCCAAGTGCCCGGCCTATGTGATCCCCGAAGACATCGCCAGCGCCGTGCGCGAGAAGCAGCAGCAAGACGATACCGCCTACGCCAAGCTCGTTGCCAAGGGCACGCCGATGGCGCGCATGAACACCGGCATCGACGGCGGCATGAACAAGATTTTTGCCGCGAAGATTCCGGAAGGCTCGACCGGCCTGTCGGAGGAAGCCGAAGGCTCGACCTTGCAGATGCTGGCGATGGCGAAGGCGCCAGGCACGATCCCCGGCCACGTCAATCCGCCCAAGCCGAATCTCGAGGCGGTCGCAGCCGCGCCGCAACAGGAGCCGGTCGTCGCCGTCAGCGCGCCCGCCGCCAACACCCGTGTCGCCGCAGCCGCGCCGGCCGAGAAGTCTGAAGGCGGCGGCTTCTTCTCCAATCTCGGCCGCAAGATGGGCCTCGGCACCGCCGACACCACGGCGACCACGCCTCCGCCGCAAGCTGCCGCGTCCGCAACCCCGGCCACGACGCCGCCGACCGCAGCATCCCGGCTGAAGGCCGCAGTGACCCGCTTCGTGCCAGGCCACGACAAGTCCAAGGACGCCGCAAAGGATGCGCCGAAACCGGCCGTCGCCGCCACCAAGCCCGCCGAGGCGCCGAAGCCGCAGCGGCCCGACACCCGCCTCGCCGCGACGCGTCCGGCGCTGAAGCCGTCGGTGAGCGACGGCGCCGGTGATAGCGGCCAGATGGCCGGTGCAGCACCGGTGGTCTCGTCGAACTCGTTCGACAGCCGGTTTGGCGCGGTGAAGTAAGGATCGACTTAGTCTCCGACGAAAATCCGCTCGTCCCGCGTGTTAAGCAGCTAGATTACGTCTCGTCCCCCTCACTGATACCATCAAGATCTGAGGAACCGAGACTTGGATCGGGAACACGCTGAAGGGGTCGCCGGAACACCGTGGACGGAGAGCGAGATCTCCACCGTCGTTGACAGCTATTTTCGGATGTTGGCTCTCGAGAGAGCAGGCGCGGCTTACAGCAAAGCGCAAAATAGGCGACAGCTCTTAACCACTGTCCATCGCTCTGAAGGGTCAATCGAGCGAAAGCTCCAAAACATCTCCGCTGTTCTCGATATGCTCGGAGCTCCGTGGATCAATGGCTACAAGCCCTTGGCGCATTATCAGGATGCCCTGGTGGCTGCAGTCGAGCGCAACGTCAGCCGGACGCCGGATTTCCTTTACCCTGCGATGACCGACACTCGACCGCTGACGCTCAACGACGATCTCGTTTTTGTTGCACCACCGTTTGCTCCAGACTTCGACAAGGCGCTGACGCCGGCCGTACGCCGACTGGTCGGGAAATTCGATCCCGCCGAGCGCGATGCGCAGAATCGCAGCTTGGGGAAAGCCGGCGAAAAATTTGTCGTGGAATTCGAGCGCGACCGTTTGCGACTCGCCGGACGTGAAGACCTCGCAGAGAGGGTTCGCTGGGTTTCTGACCTGGACGGCGACGGCTACGGATACGACGTCCGGTCCTTTGAGGCTGACGGCCAAGAGCGGCTATTGGAAATCAAGACAACGTGCGGGCATGAACGAACGGCGTTTTGGCTCACGAGGCGAGAAGTGGAAGTTTCAGCGCAGCAAAGTGACAAGTACCGGATCCGGCGTGTCTTTCACTTTCGTAACCGCGCGCAGATGTTCGAGATAGCTCCACCGCTCAAGCATGCGCTCTTCATGACGCCGGCAGCTTATATGGCCGAACCGCGATAAGGCGATCTCCGACTTTTTTGGAAGAACCTAACCGTCCGTCGGGCGAAACACCCCATTTCCCCAATGCAACCCCTTCGGATAAAGATAATTCTATTTACCCGAATCTCGAAACACTTTATTGTGCCCACCATCTCATCCCTCCGGAAGGGGCGGGTCGCGATCGTCACGGTTCGTGGGGTGAGTTGCGGTGGACGCGGGCGGCGTTGGCGTCGAGGCGGTTGCAGGGCGGGTGGTCCCCGTGAGCGATTGGCCGGCGCTATCGACAGACGCAGCCTGCGTACGGCGAAATCGTGTGGTCCTGACGCCCGGGGTCTGTGCGTCAAGTCTTGTGGTGATGTGAGCTGTCCGACCGGACGGGCGCATCAGCCATCTGCAAGGCGACGGGGGCAATAGTGCATCGCTCCCCGGGGAGAGCGCGACATAAGCCGTTTCAACCACTGCGCAGGGAAGGCCGGTTATCGGGCTGCACCTGTGTTTCCCCTGTGAGCGACTACCTACGCATCATGCACAGGGGCTCGTGGGTACCAGCCGGTACCCGGTCTTCCCTGCGCCCTTCCGGTTCGAAGGGCATGAGCGAGGCAAAAACCCGGGCACGGTGTGCCGCGGGATCGCGATGTTGTGGCTATTTGAAAATTGAATCGGGAACGATCGGAATCAAGCGAGCCGAACGGAGCTCGTTAAGCCGAGAAGCCGCGGCGCGTCCGGCGCTGAAGCCGTCGGTGAGCGACGGCGCCGATGATAGCGGCCAGAAGGCGGTGCAGCACCGGTGGTCTCCTCGAACTCGTTCGACAGCCGCTTTGGCGCGGTGAAGTAAGGGCGAACGTTCTCCCTCCTCGACCGACAATCTTTCACCGTCACCCTGAGGCGGCCGCTTCTTCAGCGGCCCTCGAAGGGCGACGGCCCGGCTGCCAGCTTGGCCGTGCATCCTTCGAGGCTCCCGGCGCGATGCTTGGCATCGCGCCACTCGCACCTCAGGATGACGGAGCTGGCAGGGGTGTACGCTGTGAAGATCTGAAACTGACGGCGGCCCTATCCTACGGCGCCAGATACCGCATCAGCTCCGGATTGCCTCTCACCTCACCCGCCTCGCCTTGCAGCGCGACTCTTCCGCGATCGAGCACATAGGCGTAATCGGCGACACGCAACGCGAGGTCGAGGTGCTGCTCGACGATGATGACGGCGATCTCCTTGGCGAGATCGATCAGGCGCTCGGTGATCTCCTCGATCACGCCGATCCAGACGCCTTCGGTCGGCTCGTCGAGCAGCAGCAGTTTTGGATCGCCCAGCATGGCGCGACCGATGGCGAGCATCTTGCGCTCGCCGCCGGAGAGGGTGCCGGCGGGCTGGTCGAGGCGCTGGCCGAGTTTGGGGAAGATCGTCAGCACGCGGTCGACGGCGGACGCATCCCTGGCTGCGAGCGATCCGACGGCGAGATTGTCGCGCACCGACAGGCGCGCGAACACCGAATGCTCCTGCGGGACATAGCCGATGCCGGCACGCACGCGCTCCTCGGTGCGGCGACGGCTGATATCGCGGCCGTCGAAGGCGACTTCGCCCTTCCACGCCGGCAGCTCGCCGACGATGGTCTTCATCAGCGTGGTCTTGCCGGCGCCGTTACGGCCGAGCACGGCGACGCCGCCGCGCCAGGGGATGCCGAGGGTGACGTCGAACAGGACCTGGCTGCGGCCATAGCCGGCGTCGAGATGCTTGATGTCCAAAAATTCAGGCACGGCGCAGATAGATCTCCTGGACGGATTTGTTGGCCTGGATCTCGGACACGGTGCCCGACGCCAGCACCTTGCCCTGATCGAGCACGGTCAGCCGATCGCAGATGTCGCGGATGAAATCGAGATCGTGCTCGACGATGACGAGCGAGCAATGTTGCTTGATCGGCTGAAGCAGTTCGCCGGTGACGCGGCGCTCCTCCAGGCTCATTCCGCCGGTCGGCTCGTCCAGCAGCAGGAGCTTCGGCTTGCCCGCCAGCGCCATCGCGATCTCCAGCCATTGCTGCTGGCCGTGCGACAGCGCCGCCGCCGCATCGAAAGCGCGATCGGCGAGGCGAAACTGCGTCAGCATGGTCATGACCTGATCGTGCAGAGCGCCGCGCGTGCGCGAGAACACGAGGTCGAACAGCGAGGACTGCGCCTGCAGCGCGAGCAGGATGTTGTCGTAAAGGGTCAGCGAGGGCAGCACGCTGGTGATCTGGAATTTCAGGCTCATGCCGGCCCGCGCGCGCTCCGTCGGGGTAAACGCGGTGATGTCGGTGTTGACGAAGGAGACCTTTCCCTGCGTCGGCACTTCGGCGCCGGCAATGCACTTCATCAGCGTGCTCTTGCCGGAGCCGTTCGGGCCGATCAGGCCGTGGAACTCGTTCTCGCCGACGGTGAGCGCGGCGCCGTCGAGCGCAGTGAGCTTGCCGAAGACTTTTTTGATGCCGGCGGCTTCAAGGAGCATTGCGCTTCTCCTTTACGCTCTCCTTGGGTTTGGCGCCGAAGCTGCCGACACGCTCGCGCTCGCCAAGCACAAAGCTGATCAGGCCGAGCGGCCGGAACAGGATCACAAGCAGCAGCAACAATCCCAAAATGATCGGCCAGATGTCGCGATAATTGTCCGACAGCCAGAAGCTGACGCCTTCGACGATGACAGTGCCGATGACGGCGCCGATCAGTGTGCCGGAGCCGCCGAACAGGACGTAGAGCACCACTTGCGTCGAGACCACGACGCCAACCATGTTGGGCCAGACAAAGCCCTCGTGGAAGGCATAGAGGCTGCCGGCGAGGCCTGCGATGGCGCCGCCGATCGCAAAGATGATGGCCTTCAGATGCTGCGCCTTGTAGCCGAAGAAGGCGATGCGCTGCTCGTTCTCGCGCAGGCCGGCGAGCGCGAGGCCAAACTGCGAGCGCACCAGGAAGCGGCAGAGCAGGTAGACCACCACGAGGATGCCGAGCACGAGATAGTAGAAGGCCGGCCCTTCCGTGAACTCGTAACCGCCGAGCGACATCGGCGCGATCGAGGGAATGCCGTTCTGGCCCCCGAGATAATACCAGCCGCGCGCGAGTCGGTCGGCGGCATAGGAGCCGGTGAGCGTGCCCAGCGATACGAAGATCACGCTGGAGGGATGCCGTCCCAGCAGCAGGAAGCCGCCGAGCAGCAGCGCGGCGGTGAGGCCGATCAGCGTGCCCGCCGGCAGCACCAGCAAGATGTTGGTGATGTCGAGGTCGCGCGCGAGCAGCGCCACGCCATAGCCGGCCGAGCCGAAGAACAGGGCCTGGCCAAAGCTCATGATGCCGGCATAGCCCCAGACCAGGTCGAACGACAGCGCGAACAGCGCCAGGATGATCACGCGCGTCGCGAACACCGTGAGATAGTCCTGCAGCACCAGCGGCGCGGCCAGCGCGGCGACGAGCACCACGCCCTCCACGATCGGCAGGACTTTTCGCCCCGCACCAGCTTTCGCCACCGTTCCGCTGCTAGCCATGACGGCGTCCGCCTCCCCGCCGATCTCGGCGGGGACCGCCTGCTTCACTGCGCCCATCGACTTCGGCATTCTACCCTAGCATTCCTTGGGATCGACGAGCCCGTTGCTGCGCGCAACGATCTCGTAATTCCCGCCCTTGGCGACCGCGGTGTACATCTTCATCTTGCAGTGCCGCTTGCCCGGTACCATCTCGGCCGGTCCGCCCGGACCTTCCGCGATCTTGGCGTGATCGAGCGCCGCGGCAACCGAATCGCGATCAACCTTGCCGGCTTCCTTCACCGCGGCCTCCCACAGCTTCAGGCCGCGATAGGTGCCGGTGGCCGCGCTGCCCGCCGCGAACAGGAAGTTGCCCGGAAAATCCTTCTCGTAAGCCGCCTGGATTTTTGCGTCGAATGGGCTCTCCTTGGTCAGCACCTTGAAGTAATCGAGACAGCTCGCGAGACCCTCGATCTCGGCGGCCTGGTTGATGTTGAGCGTGTTCTCGTCATAGTAGACGCAGGCGAGACGGCCGCCGTTCTTAAGGAAGCCGGCTTCATAGAGCTGCTTGAAGAAGGGGCCGACACCCGGCGGAATGACGGTGTTGAAGACGACATCGACCTTGTTGGAGATGATGCGGTTGACGGTCGCGGAGAAGTCTACCTGGTCGAGCGGATAATACTCCTCGAACACGACCTCACCGCCGTTCGATTCGATCACCTTGCGGGCATAGACGTTGAGCGTGTGCGGCCAGACATAATTGGCGCTTGGCAGCGCGAACTTCTTGCCGCCGTTCTTGATCAGCCACGGAATGAACTCGTCGCATTGCTGCGCGGGCGTCGGCCCGGTGCAGAACAGATAGGGCGTGCACTCCTTGCCTTCGTAGAGCTGCGGATAGATGTAGAGCGTCTTGCCGCGCGCCACGATCGGGTCCTTGATCGCATTGCGCATCGACGAGGTGATGCCGCCCAGAACCATGTCGACCTTGTCGCGCTGGATCAGTTTGCGGACGTTGCCGACGGCGACGGATTCGTTGGAGGCGGTGTCTTCGATGTAGAGCTCGAGCGGACGGCCGAGCAGGCCGCCGGCCGCATTGATCTCCTTGATCACCATTTTTGCGACGTTGGCGTCGGCGTTGCCGGCGTACGCGATCGGGCCGGTGAGATCGGTCGCGATGCCGACCTTGATCGGAGCTTCGGCTGCATTGGCCCAGGGCGCAGGGATCACCCAGCTGCCGACACCGGTTGCGACCGCGCCGGACGCAAAAGCGAAGTTGGAGAGAAAGCGGCGGCGTGAGAGCTGAGTACGATCGAACATGTGACTAAACCCCTTTTCCAGCGATGAGGCCCTGTGGCCGGAATTTGATGAAGACAATGGCGAGAACGAAGACGAGGACGTCGGCGACGACGGGCGCCATGATCCACGGCAGCGCGGCGCTGAGCGTGCCGATGACGCCGGCACCCGCAACGGGTCCGATGAAGGAGCCCACTCCGCCGACCATCACCGCAACGAAGCCTTGGATCAGGAAGCGCAGGCCGAGATCGGCGTAGAGGCTGAACACCGGCACGATCAGCGCACCGGCGAGGCCGGCGAGCGCCGAGCCGAAGGCAAACGTGGCGCCGTACATCAATGGCGTGGAAATGCCGGAGGCACGCGCCAGCGCCGGATTTTCCAGCGTGGCGCGCATGCGCAGGCCAAAGCTGGTGCGCGACAGCAGGAGATAGCAGCCCGCCATGACCAGCAGCGTGATCACGATGATGGTGAAGCGCCAGGCCGAGATGTGGATCGTGCCGAAATCGATGGAGCCGCCGATCGGCTCGGGCACGGTGAGATAGAAGCCGCCGATCAGGCCGCGCACGGCCTCGCGGATGATGAGGCCGAGAGCGTAGGTACCGAGCATCGCCACGATCGGCGCGGCGTAGAAGCGGCGGATGATCAGCGCCTCCAGCACGAAGCCGAGTGCGCCGACCACGAAGGGCGCCGCGACCATGCCGGCCCAGATCGGCATGCCCTTGGCGTAGGCGAGATAGGTGATGTAGGCCCCGAGCAGGACGAACTCGCCCTGCGCGAAGTTGAAGATGCCCATCATGCTGGCGATGATCCCGAGCCCCAGCACGATCAGGACGATGATCGCGCCGAAGCTCAGGATTTCGAACGCCGCGACGAACGCGTTAGCCATGCGATGCCGTTCCGTCCGTCTTCATCAGAGTCTCGCTCACATCTTCTTCCAGTCGCCGACCTGCTCGAAGGCATGCGCGGCGCGGTAAATGGTGGATTCCTCGAACATCCGCCCGACCAGCATCAGGCCGACGGGGAGGCCGTCGACCATGCCGCAAGGCAGCGACATCGCGGGATGATGGGTGATGTCGAACGGCGCGGTGTTGGCGATCATCTCCAACGCGCGGGCGACGTAATCCTCGCGGCTCGCGGTCGGCTCCGGCAGCTTCGTCGCCTTCATCGGCGTGGTCGGCAGCAGAAGCAGGTCGTAATCCCCAAAGGCCTTGTCGTAAGCCGCGGTCAGGCGCCGCGAGATGTTGAGCGCCTTGCCGTAATAGCGCGGGCCAAACGTGTTGTTGATGTAGGTGCCGAGCAACAGGAACAGCTTTGTCGTTTCGGACAGCGAGTCCGCCTGCCGGCGCCAGCCGCGATGGAAGTCCATCAGCGAGGTCGAATAGAGATCGGCACGGCTGAGGCCATAACCGTCGCCATACATCATAGTCTGGGTCATGCCCTCGGTGCCGATCGGGGTCCAGATCGCGGGACCGACGAGATGCATCGGGATCGAGACGGTCTCGACGGTCGCGCCGAGGTCCTTGAAGCGCTTTGCAGCCTCGCGGACGCTTTCGTTGACGGCGGCTTCGGCGGTCGGCTGCTCAAAGCCTTCCTTCAAGATGCCGATCTTCATGCCCTTGACGCCCTGGCCGAGCGCCTTGGTGTATTCTTCGACCTTCGGCGCCTTGATGCGCGGATCGTAGCCGTCGTCGCCGGCGAGCACTTCGAGCAGGAGCGCGTTGTCGGCCACGGTCGCCGTCATCGGACCGGTATGGTCGACGAAGATCTCGATCGGCATGATGCCGGTGTAGGGCACGAGGCCCCAGGTCGGCTTCATGCCGTAGGTGCCACAGAACGAGGACGGCATGCGGATCGAGCCGCCCTGGTCGCCACCCATCGCCATGTCGGCCTCGCCGAGCGCGACGACGACGCCTGAGCCCGAGGACGAGCCGCCGGCGGAATAGCCCATCTTGTAGGGATTATGCACTGCGCCGACCGCTCCGGTGTGGCTGCCGCCGGACATGCAGAAGGACTCACAGTGAGTCTTGCCGAGGATTTCCCCACCGGCGTCGAGGATACGCGTAACGACAGTGGCGTCGAAGTCGGGGACGTAACCTTCCAGCGTCGCCGAGCCGTTCATCATGGGAACGCCGGCGAGCATGATGTTGTCCTTCAGCGCGACGGTCTTGCCCTTGAGCTTGCCGCTGGCGGCGCCCTTCACGGTCGATTTGCGATACCAGGCGTTGCGCGGGTTCTCTTCCGCCGACGGCCGGTAGCCGGGCGTGCGCGGATATTTCACCTCCGGCACCTCGTCCGGCATCGCGCCGACGAGATTGTAGGCTTCGATCGAGCCCTGCATCAGGCCACGGAACGAGGCGACGTCGTCGTCGGTGAGCGAAAGGCCGCACTGCTCGGCGACACTGCGAAGCTGGGCTGGCGTAGGAAGGACAACTGTCACGGCGCTCTCCTGAAGTTTCTTGAGACGAACGTTGGGCGTGGCCACCCCGGCGCGACGCACGCACCACCGGCCTCGCTGAAACATTCAAAACGGAAATATTTTCCTTTTCAAGTATTATTTTGTGACGTCGCGGGCACGGATTGCCGCGCTCCCTCAGACGGGTTTGATCAGCTTGAAGTCGAGGCCGTCGGCCTCGGCGAGATACATCTGCATCCGGGCATGTCCATTGCGAACGGTGACCGGCCCGCGCGCGCCGCCATAGACGATGTTGCGGCCGGCCGCGAGCATCTGCGCCATCGACAGCGATCCGGCCTTGTTCGCGACAGCTTCGAGGAAGCGCAGACCCTCATAGCTGGACTGCCCAAGCGAGCCGATCGGCGGAGCGTTCGGTCCGAACATCGCGCGATAGCGGATCTGGAAGTCGTCATTGGCCCGCGAGCCGATCCAGGAAAAATAGCCGGAGGCGCAGAACATGTTCTCGCTGTTGTCGGCGCCGATGCCGAGCAGCACGGTCTCGTCCATCGCGCCGGCGAGCCGCAGCGTCGTGGCGCCGAGGCCGCATTCACCGAAGGCGCGGTTGAAGGTGACGCTGTCGGTGCCGATCAGGGAGATCAGCACCACGTCCGGCCGCGCGGCGCGGATGCGCGCCAGATGCGGCTCGTGATTATCCTCGCCGAGGGGAACGAATTCCTCGCCGACGACGTGGCCGCCGGTTTCCTTGATGTAGTTCTTCACGGCGCGGTGCGATTGCCAAGGCCAAACATAGTCGCTGCCGATCAAATACCAGCGCGAGGCCTTCTTGACGTCGGCAAGCCAGTGGATCGACGGCCGGCTCTGCCAGCGCGGCGTCTCGCCGATCGCCATCACGCCGGGCGTGCGCTCGCCACCCTCGTAGACCGGCGTGTAGATGTAGGGAATGCGATGACGCGTGGTGACGTCGCGGAGGCCAACGCGGACCGCACTGGTGTGCAAGCCCACAATCAGATCGACCTCGTCGAACGCGATCGCCTGCTCGGCGCGGTTCAGGACCTCATCGAGCGGCCCGCCGGCATCGTAGATCGACAGCTCAAGCTCGCGGCCGAGAATGCCGCCGCGCTTGTTGATCTCGGCGACGGCGAGCTGCGCGCTGTTGGTGGCGCACGGACCCCAGACTCCGGGCGAGCCGGTGCAGCAGATAAAGCCGCCGATGCGCAGCTTGTTGGCACCGCGACGCCGGAAGAGTGCGTGATCGCTCGGCGACAACGCACCGTCAGCCGCCGCCGACGACAGATTCCTGAACAGCAAGGACGGCGGCAACGCCGGACCGCCGTGAGCCGGGAAGTTTACCGTCGCGCGCACGCCAACTCCTGTCTGGTGCCAGACTTGAAAGCCTATTGAGCAGGCGGCCGCGGCTTCCGCCCTTTTGTTGGGCAATCATCCTATTTTGAAAATATTGAATATTCAACAATTGAAGTGCATATAGATGCAGCATTGATTGCAAGACATTCACTCATTTGGGTCAAGACGAAGTCTTAGCCGTGGCAAAATCCAACGCTCCAATCACCGAACACCTCGCTTATCTGCTCGCGCAAGCCAACCGGGAGATCAACCGGCAGCTGGAACTGCGGTTGAGCAAGGAGGGCGTTCCCGTCGAGCAGTGGCGCATCCTGAAAGTGCTGTCGGACGGCGACGGCCATTCGATGGGCGAGCTTGCAGACGCCGTGCTGCTCAACCATCCGACGCTGACCAAGATGATCGACCGCATGGTCTCCGACACGCTGGTCTATCGCGTGCAGGATCCGAACGACCGCCGCAAGGTGCTGATGTTCATCTCCGACCGCGGCAAGGTGCTGTGCAAGAAGCTCAACTCGCTCGCGGTGGATCAGGAAGAGCACATCCTGGAGAGCTACGGCGACAAGTCGACGAGCGAGCTCAAGCGGCTGCTGGAGAGCTTGATCGACAGTTCGAATTGAGTGGCATGGTCGCGCGTCTCGCTACACAGCCGTAGCCCGGATGGAGCGAAGCGCAATCCGGGTCTTTCACGCACGCGGAACAGAACTCCCGGATTACGCTTCGCTCCATCCGGGCTACGAATTCCCGCGAGTGACGGTTTTCTCAGAACTGTGCCGTGGCGGCTGTTGCGCACCACATACTCAACTGTCATCGCCCGACTTGAATCGAGCGATCCAGTATTCCAGAGACTGATGTGACTGAGCCGAGAAGCCGCGGCGTACTGGGTCGCCCGGTCGAGCCGGGCGACGACAGTGGAGAGTGAGGCGCCGTTGTCACGCCTCACGCCGACGTAGCCAGCTATTACGCGTACCGCCCGTGGCAGTGCTTGTACTTCTTGCCGCTACCGCACGGGCAGTCTTCGTTGCGGCCGACCTTGCCCCAGCTTGCGGGGTTCTTCGGGTCGCGCAGCGCTGCGTCGGTCGCCTGCGGTGCGAGGGTGACGCTGGCGAGGGCCATCTCGTCTTCGCCGGTGTTCGGGTCGAACTTGTGCGCTTCCATCGCCGGCAGGACGGGCGCTTCCTGCTCCGGCGGGACGATCTCGACGCGCATCAGCTGCGCCGTGACGGCCTCTCGCAGGTGTGCACTCATCTCCTGGAAGAGATTGAAGGCTTCGGTCTTGTACTCCTGCAGCGGATCGCGCTGGCCGTAACCACGCAGGCCGATGACCTGGCGCAGATGGTCGAGCATGATCAGGTGCTCGCGCCAGAGATGGTCGAGCGTCTGGAGCAGAATGGTCTTCTCGACGTAACGCATCACGTCGGGGCCCCATTGCGCGACCTTGGCCGCCATGTGCTCGTCGGCCTTGGTCTCGATGCGGTTGAGCAGCTCCTCGTCGGCGATGCCCTCTTCCTTGGCCCAGTCGTCGACCGGCAGGTCGAGATCGAGCACGCGCTTGAGCTCGTCCTTCAGGCCGGCGACGTCCCACTGCTCGGCATAGGCATGCTCGGGCACGTGCTTGGCAACGAGGTCGTCGATGAAGGCGTGGCGCATGTCGGTGACGGTCTCGGCGACGCTGTCGTCCTTCATCAGGTCGACGCGCTGGTCGAAGATCACCTTGCGCTGGTCATTCTGGACGTTGTCGAACTTGAGCAGGTTCTTGCGGATGTCGAAGTTGCGCGCCTCGACCTTCTGCTGCGCCTTCTCGAGTGCCTTGTTGATCCAGGGATGGATGATCGCCTCGCCCTCCTGCAGGCCGAGACGCTGCAGCATGCTGTCCAGACGGTCCGAGCCGAAGATGCGCATCAGATCGTCTTCCAGCGACAGGAAGAACTTCGAGCGGCCGGGGTCGCCCTGACGGCCGGAACGGCCGCGCAGCTGGTTGTCGATGCGGCGGGATTCGTGACGCTCGGAGCCGATGATGTAGAGGCCGCCGGGCTTCTTCACGGTCTTGGCGGGCTTGGAGCCCTTCGCCGGCTCGATCTCGACGGTCTCCTCGGCCTTCAGCACGATGTCGCGGAAGTGCTCGATGTCGGCCTTGATCTGCTCGATCTTCCTGGCCTTCTCAGCCTCGTCCTCGATGCCCGCGGTCTCCTGCTGGATGCGCATTTCGAGCGAGCCGCCGAGCTTGATGTCGGTACCACGGCCGGCCATGTTGGTCGCGATCGTGATCGCGCCGGGAACGCCCGCTTCGGCGACGATGTAGGCTTCCTGCTCGTGGAAGCGCGCGTTCAGCACCGCAAACAGCTTTGCCGGCTTGCCGGCGCGCGCCGCGGCGTACAACTTCTGCATCGAATTCTCATTGCCGAAATCGATCTGCCGGTAGCCGTGCTTCTTGAGATATTCGGCAATCACTTCCGACTTTTCGATCGAGGCGGTGCCGACCAGCACCGGCTGCAGCCGCGCATTGGCGCGCTCGATCTCGGCCAGGATCGCGGCGTACTTCTCGTTCTGGGTGCGATAGACCTCGTCGTCCTCGTCCAGACGGGCTACCGACAGATTGGTCGGGATCTCCACGACCTCGAGCTTGTAGATGTCGAACAACTCGTCGGCTTCCGTCAGCGCCGTGCCGGTCATGCCGGCGAGCTTTTCGTACATCCGGAAATAGTTCTGGAAGGTGATCGAGGCGAGCGTCTGGTTCTCGGGCTGGACCTGAACGTGTTCTTTGGCTTCCAGCGCCTGGTGCAGACCTTCGGAATAGCGGCGGCCCTGCATCATGCGGCCGGTGAACTCGTCGATGATCACGACCTCGTCGTCGCGAACGATGTAATCCTTGTCGCGGGTGAACAGAGTGTGCGCGCGCAGCGCCTGGTTGATGTGGTGCACGACGGAGACGTTCTCGACGTCGTAGAGCGAGTCACCCTTGAGCTGGCCGGCATCGCGCAGCAGCGTCTCGATCTTCTCCATGCCGCCTTCGGTGAGCGTCACCGTGCGCTGCTTCTCGTCGACGTCGTAGTCGCTCTTGTCGAGCTTGGGCAGGAATGAGTCGATGGTGTTGTAGAAGTCGGAACGGTCGTCGAGCGGGCCGGAGATGATCAGCGGCGTCCGCGCCTCGTCGATCAGGATCGAGTCGACCTCGTCGACGATGGCGTAGAAGTGCGGCCGCTGGACCATGTCCTCGAGCCGGTACTTCATGTTGTCGCGCAGATAGTCGAAGCCGTATTCGTTGTTGGTGCCATAGGTGATGTCGCAGGCATAGGCCGCCTTGCGCTCGGCATCGTCGAGGCCGTGGACGATAACGCCGGTGGTCAGACCGAGGAAGCCGTAGATCTGGCCCATCCAGCCGGAGTCGCGGCGGGCTAGGTAATCGTTGACGGTGACGACGTGGACGCCCTTGCCGGCGAGCGCATTGAGATAGACCGCGAGCGTTGCCACCAGCGTCTTGCCTTCGCCGGTCTTCATCTCGGCGATGTCGCCCTCGTGCAGCACCATGCCGCCGATCAGCTGGACGTCGAAATGGCGCTGGCCGAGCGTACGCTTGGCCGCCTCGCGCACCGTGGCGAAGGCGGGGACCAGGAGGTCGTCCAGCGTCTTGCCCTCAGCAAGCAGTTTCTTGAAGTCGGCGGTGCGGGCCTTGAGTTCGTCGTCGGAGAGCTTGACGAGCTCCGGCTCCAGCGCGTTGATCGCGTTGACGCGGGACTGATATCCCTTCACCCGCCGGTCGTTGGCGGAGCCGAAAAACTTGCGGGCGAGCGCGCCGATCATGCCTAGTTCCTGTGTTCGCGATTCAACCGCGTTGCAGCCAAGAAGTTGTCACCCGCCTGCCTATCAACTCACCGTGACGCCTGATGGCGCCAGAGCCCGGACTGCGGGGGTCATCCGCCATATGGGTGGGAATTGGGCAAGCCTGGGTTCAACGGCCAAAAACGCAGCAAAATAAACGCCATCGCCATGGACGCGACCGGGCAGAGATATGGCCCGGTCAGGGCCTTGTCAACGGCGGCCGCATTGCGGCTAATTCATCAAATTGACAAGCTTTTCGCGTTGCCAAGCCCCCCTGAATTGGGCGAGTGTCCGCCCCGCTCGAGCAGCCCCCTGCTTCAACAAAAGGATTTTCCATGACCACCTCGTTCCCGGTAACCACCGGCCAGCGTTTCCGCCATGCGTCGGCCCTGGCTGGCAGCCTCGCTCTGGCGCTGACCCTGGCGTTCGCGGGCCCGCTCCGGGCCGCCGACGATCCGGTGCTGGCGAAGGTCAATGGCGCGGAAATCAAGAAGAGCGACGTCGCCATGGCCGAGGAGGAACTCGGACCCAGCCTCGCCCAGATGGACCCGGCGACCAAGGACGAGAACGTCCTGTCCTTCCTGATCGACATGAAGATCGTCAGCAAGGCTGCCGAAGACAAGAAGGTCGCCGACAGCGAGGAGTTCAAGAAGCGCCTGGCGTTCGCCCGCAATCGCCTGCTGATGGACAGCCTGCTCGCCCAGGAAGGCAAGGCCGCCACCACCCCCGACTCCATGAAGAAGGTCTACGAGGAGGCCTCCAAGCAGATCACCGGCGAGCAGGAAGTGCGCGCCCGCCACATCCTGGTCGAGACCGAGGATGAGGCCAAGGCGGTGAAGGCCGAGATCGACAAGGGCGCCGATTTCGCCGAGCTGGCCAAGAAGAAGTCCAAGGACCCCGGCTCGGCCGATGGCGGCGATCTCGGCTTCTTCACCAAGGAGCAGATGGTTCCGGAATTCTCGGCCGTGGCATTCGCGCTCGAGCCGGGCAAGATCTCCGACCCCGTGAAGTCGCAGTTCGGCTGGCACATCATCAAGGTCGAGGAAAAGCGTAACCGCAAGGCGCCGGACTTCGAGCAGGTGAAGGCCCAGATCGAGAACTACGTCACCCGCAAGGCCCAGGCCGACTACGTCGCCAAGCTGCGCACGGAGGCCAAGGTCGAGCGGCTGGACCAGCCGGCGGCGGACGCCAAGCCGGCCGATGCGGCGAAGCCCTCCGACAGCAAGATGGCTCCGCCCGCAAAGAAGTAAGACCGCGAAGAAGTCAGAATTCGCTGTCACTTCACGGACGCCAATAGTATCTAACGTCGCAATGGCCGGGCATCGCCCGGCCATCTGCATGTCCAGACCTCATCAAGGCGCGCCCAACGATGTCCTCAGCCGTCTCTCCCCTCGCCCCGAAAAACGTTCCCGCCATGCCCACCATCGCGGGCGTCCGTCTCGCGACGGCCGAGGCCGGCATCCGCTACAAGAACCGCACCGACGTGCTGCTGGCGGTGATGGACAAGGGCACTGCGGTGGCCGGCGTCTTCACCAAGTCAAAATGCCCCTCCGCGCCCGTGGAATGGTGCCGCGCCAAGCTGAAGGGCGGCAAGGCGCGCGCGCTGGTCGTCAATTCCGGTAACGCCAATGCCTTCACCGGCAAGACCGGCCGTGCCTCCACCGCGCTGACCGTAAAGATCGCGGCCAAGGCCGTCGGGTGCAGCGAGGGCGAAATCTTCCTGGCCTCGACCGGGGTGATCGGTGAGCCGCTGGACGCGACCAAGTTCGACGGCGTGCTCGGCCGTCTCGCCGAGACCGCGGAAGCAGGCGATTATCTCGCCGCGGCCAAGGCGATCATGACCACCGACACCTTCCCGAAGGTCGCAACCGCGACCGTGAAGCTCGGCAAGGCCAAGGTCACCATCAACGGCATGGCCAAGGGTGCCGGCATGATCGCGCCCGATATGGCGACGATGCTGTCCTTCATCTTCACCGACGCCCCGATCGCGTCTGCCGCGCTGCAGGCCCTGCTCAAGGCCGGCGTTGAGGACACCTTTAACGCGGTGACGATCGACGGCGACACCTCGACCTCGGACACGCTGCTGGCGTTCGCAACCGGCGCCGCCGCCGAGCACGGTGCACCGAAGATCAGCCGCGCCAGCGATCCGCGCCTGAAGGCCTTCGTCAGGGCTTTCAATCAGATCCTCGCCAACCTGTCCGAGCAGGTCGCCCGCGACGGCGAAGGCGCGCGCAAGCTGGTCGATATCACCGTCGAGGGCGCCAAGACCAAGGCCTCGGCGCGCAAGATCGCGATGTCGATCGCCAACTCGCCGCTGGTCAAGACCGCGATCGCCGGCGAGGACGCCAATTGGGGCCGCGTGGTGATGGCCGTCGGCAAGGCCGGCGAGCCGGCCGATCGCGACAAGCTGTCGATCTCCTTCAACGGCATCCGCGTCGCCAAGAGCGGCGCGCGCGATCCGTCCTATGACGAGGCTCAGGTGTCGGAAGCGATGAAGGCGCCGGAGATCGCGATCAAGGTCTCGCTCCGCCTCGGCAAGGGCCGCGACCGCGTGCTGACCTGCGACCTCACGAAGGAATATGTGGCGATCAACGGGGATTACAGGTCGTAGTCTTTACGACTCCCACCCCGTCATCCTGAGGTGCGAGACGCGCGGCGCAACGCGCCGCGTGGGGAGCCTCGAAGGATGCATGGCCACGCTACAACCGCTCGGAAAGAGCCGGGCCGTCGCCCTTCGAGGGCCGCTAAGAAGCGGCCACCTCAGGGTGACGGTCGGAGAATTTTGCTTCAATTCACCCCGAGATCCGCGCGTCGGCGACGGCCTTCCTGAACAGCGCGGCCATCGCATCCGAGATGCCCTGCGTCGGGCTCACCTCGAAATACAGGCCCGGCGAAGCGCAGCTCTGCATGTTCTGGGCGATCTCGCTGTTCGGCGACGGACCGAACGGTCCCTTGTTGAAGGGATCGATGTACGTCATGTACCAGGTGTTGGTCGGCAGCTGCAGATAGGTGGTGTAGAGCACCGCGATCTTGATGCCGCGGTTCTTGATGGTGGTGCAGAGCGAGACGTCGATCGGCGATTGGCAGCGTCCGCCGCTCACCGTCGGCTTGGAGCAGCCGGTATTGTATTCGTCGGCGACGCCGTCCGAGACAAAGAACAGATATTTCATCGGCGACGCTGACGTACCGGGGCCTGGCGCGGCGATCGCATTGTTGATGGCGGGAATGACCGTGCTGAACTGCGTGTCTTTGTCGGCCGTGTAGGAATCGTTGTTGCCGTAAACGCCCATCAGATCGATGCCGCCGGCGGCGGTCTTGGCGCTCGACAGGCTGGCCGACAGTGAGTACAGCGCACGCAGGCCGATCGTCTTCGACGAAGCGCCGAAATCGTAGATCGCCATGCGGAACTGGTTCGAATAGGTTTCGGTGGCGCCGGCCGTGTCCATCAGCGACTGGGTCGCGCTGCGTAGCACGTCGATCCGCGTCGTCACGCCGAGCGTCTTGGCCAGATTGTAGTAGTTGTTGGCGTCATTGTAGTCGTGGCAGGCGAAGGCGCATTTGTCCGGCGTATTGTTCACCATCTTGGTGACGTCCGCCGGCGTTGCCGCAACGCCCATCGACGGCGAATTGTCCAGCAGCAGGTAGAAGTCGACATAGAGCGGCATGGTGGCCGTCGCCGTCGACGTCCCGCTCATGCCCAGCGCGGTCTTGCCGATCACGCCGAGGAACATGGTGTTGATGGTGGCGCTGAACGTCACGGTCGAGGTGACAGTCGAGCCGCTCTTGACCACGGTCGGCGTGATGCTGCTCAGCGTGTAGCCGGTCAGGTTGGAGACGTTGGCATTGAAGATATTCGTGGCGTCGGTAACGCCGGCCGGGATCGCACCGTCCGAGGTCATCGAGCCGGCGGCGGCAAAGGCGGGCGAGGCCTTGGCGACCGAGCCGACGCTGGCCGCATCGGCCGCAGCCTGCAGCTTGGACCGGATCTGGGTCGCGCGGGCGTAATCGACCGCGCAGCCCACCATCGTGATCAGGGGGACGCAGCAGAGCGCGAAGATCACTGCAATATTGCCGCGCTGGTCACGGGCAAATCGGCGCGAGAAGGTGCGAAGCGCGGAACGCATGGGGGTTCGGCCTGGAGTGGTTGTTGTGGTTCCACCCTAGGAACCGTCGATTAAATATGACTTATGGAGACCGTAGAAACGCGGGCCGCGACAGGGTTAACGAACCGTTGCGGTTCATCTTCAGCGAGCGACATCATTTATGGCCGATCTCAAACTGACACTGGTGGTGGCCTGCGCGCTGGTCGACGCCGACAAGCGCGTCCTGATAGCGCAGCGCCCCCCAGGCAAGACGCTGGCCGGCCTCTGGGAATTTCCCGGCGGCAAGCTCGAGCCCGGCGAGCGGCCGGAACAGAGCCTGATCCGCGAACTCCACGAAGAGCTCGGCATCACCGTCGCCGAGCCGTGCCTGGCGCCGCTGACCTTCGCGAGCTACGGCTACGAGACGTTTCATCTCCTGATGCCGCTCTACATCTGCCGGCGCTGGGAAGGGCAGGTCACGCCACGCGAAGGCCAGACCCTGGCATGGGTCCGCGCCAACAAGCTGCGCGACTATCCGATGCCGCCCGCGGACATTCCGCTGATCCCGCATTTGATTGACTTGCTGATGTGAGGCCGGACCTGATCTCTGATGAGGATCACTCCTTCCCCGCCTTCTTCACCGCCTCCGCAAGGCTCGCCTTCGCCGAGCCCGGCTTCAGCGGCTGTTGCTGGCTCGCATGCGGGGCCCAGCCGGACAGCCAGATGATGTCGAACGTCGCGCGGATGCGGCCGTCGGCGTCGGCAAAGCGCTCCGCATAGATCTCGGCCATACGCAGCAGCGTCGCACGCCGGCTCGGTATACGCCGCCGCTCGATCAGCACATTGGTCCCGCCCATGCGGCGGAGATCCTGCATCAGGGCGAACGCATTGGCGTAGCGCACCACGACACGGTCAACATCGGTGACCGGAAGCGCAAAGCCCGCGCGCTGCAACAGTGCACCGATGTCCCGCAAATCAGCGAACGGTGCGACGCGCGGCGACACGCCGCCCTCGCATTCAGCTTCCGCCGCGGCAAACGCCTGCCGCAACTCGGTCAGGCTGTCGCCGCCGATCATCGCGGCGAGCAATAGTCCATCCGGCTTCAGCGCACGGCGGATCTGCGCGAACACACCCGGCAGGTCGTTGACGAATTGCAGCGCCAGCGCCGAGACGACGAGATCGAGGCTTTCCGGCGCGAACGGCAATTTCTCCGCGCCCGCCGCGTCGAGTGCGATCCGTTCGATCGAAGGCAGCCGCGCGCGCAGCGCCGCCAGCCCCTCGCCGGGCGTCCAGAGATCGGCCGGCGCATGAAATTCGCGCATCACCGCGGCCAGCCGGTCGGACATATCCTCGGCGACCCTGTCGAGCAGGAAGGTCACCGGCGCTTGCGCCTGCGCACGCCGCTGCCGCGCATGCAGCAAGGCGCGGTCGAACAGAGCGGGCGGGATCTGCGGGGTCTGAGCCATGCCGCTGGTTACGCCGATCGCGATGGTTCTGGCAATCCGGCGAATGCGGCGCTAGCCTCCCTCGATGGACGCCGACGCCGCCCCCTCCCGCTTCATCGCCGCGCCCTTTCGTGCCGCATGGACGGCCGGCCGCCACGTGCTGACGCGGGCGGCGCGGCTTGCACTCGACATTGCGCTGCCGACGCTATGCGTGTCCTGCCGCGAGCCGGTCGATGGTGAGGGCGTTTGCGCGTCCTGCTGGGCGCGGCTGTCGTTCATCGAACGGCCCTATTGCCCGCGGCTCGGTATTCCCTTCGTTTATGACCCCGGCCCCGACATGCTGTCGATGGAGGCGATCGCGAGCCCGCCGGCTTACCAGCGGGCACGCGCCGCGGTGCGCTATGACGACGTCGCCCGCAGCCTGGTACATGCGCTGAAATACCAGGACCGCACGGATCTCGCGCCCGCCATGGGCCTCTGGATGGCCCGCGCAGGCGGAGAGCTGCTGGCGAGCGCCGACATGCTAGTTCCCGTTCCCCTGCATTGGCGGCGGGCCTGGCGCCGCCGCTACAACCAGTCTGGGGCGCTGGCGCGCATCATCGAACGGCACAGCGGGGTGAAGGTCCGCGGCGAGGTGCTGCGCCGGGTCCGCGCCACCGAGCAGCAGATCGGCCTGTCGCGGGCACAGCGCGCCACCAATGTGCAGGGCGCATTCCAGGTATCCCCCGACCGTCAGCCGGAGGTTCAGGGCCGGCAGATCGTTCTGATCGACGACGTCCTCACCTCGGGTGCGACACTGGAGGCCTGCGCGCGAGCTCTGCTCCGCGCCAAGGCCGCCCAGGTGGACGTGCTGGTCTTCGCCCGGGTTGTCGAAAGCCGGTGATCTCCCATATAATTCAATGAATTCATGACATGAAAGCGCTGGACGACATGACCGCTGCTGTCGAGATCTACACGAGGCCGGGCTGCGGCTATTGTTCCGCGGCCAAATCGCTGCTGACCCGCAAGAAGGCGACCTTCACGGAGTTCGATGTCGCCAGGGACCCGTCCTGGCGCCAGGCGATGTACGACCGCGCCGGCGAGGGCTCGACTTTCCCGCAGATCTGGATCGGCGGAACCCATATCGGCGGCTGCGACGACCTCTACGCGCTCGACCGCGAGGGCAGGCTCGACGGCATGCTGGACAGCGTGAAGGCGGCATCATGAGCGACAACAGGACCTTCACCGCCGCCATGGTGCAGATGCGCACCGGCCTGATGCCCGAGCCGAGCCTCGAGCAGGCCACCAGGCTGATCCGCCAAGCAGCGGCCAACGGCGCCGATTACGTGCAGACGCCCGAAGTCAGCAACATGATGCAGCTGAACCGCAAGGCGCTGTTCGAGCATCTGCAGAGCGAAGAGGACGACAAGTCGCTGAAGGCCTACCGGGCGCTCGCGGCGGAGCTCGGGATCCACATCCATGTCGGCTCGCTGGCGCTGCGTTTCTCGCCGGAGAAGGCGGTCAACCGCTCCTTCCTGATCGGGCCCGAGGGCAATGTGCTCGCGAGCTACGACAAGATCCACATGTTCGACATCGAGCTGCCGGACGGCGAGAGCTATCGCGAATCCGCCAATTACCAGCCGGGCGAGACCGCCGTGATCTCCGACCTGCCCTGGGGCCGCGTCGGACTGACGATCTGCTACGACGTACGCTTCCCCGCGCTGTACCGCGCGCTGGCCGAGAGCGGCGCGCACTTTCTCACGGTGCCCTCGGCCTTCACCCGCAAGACCGGTGAGGCACACTGGCATATCCTGCTCCGGGCGCGCGCGATCGAGACCGGCTGTTTCGTGTTCGCGGCGGCGCAGGCCGGCCTGCACGAGAACAAGCGCGAGACCTATGGCCACTCGCTGATCATCGACCCCTGGGGCGAGATCCTCGCCGAGGGCGATGTCGAGCCCGGCATCATCATGGCCGAGATCGATCCGGCCAAGGTCGAGACTGCCCGCCGCGCGATCCCCTCGCTCCAGCACGGCCGCCGCTTCGGCGTTGCCGACCCCAAGGCCGGGCCGGACCATCTGCATCTCGTGCGGGGATCGGCATGATCCGCTATGCGCTCCACTGCGACCGGAACCACGCGTTCGAAAGCTGGTTCCAGAGTTCCTCCGCCTACGATTCGCAGGTGAAGCGCAAGCTGGTGACCTGTCCGATCTGCGGCTCGGCCAAGGTCGACAAGGCAATCATGGCCCCGCGCATCGTCGGCAAGAAGGGCCGCGGCCGCGCGACCCCGCCGCCGGAGCCGGCGACAACCACGACTGCCGCGGCCGAGGCTGCTGCGCCCGGATCGACCTCGCTGATGATGGCGCAGGAGCGCGAGCTGCGCGCCAAGCTCAAGGAGCTGCGCGACCACATCGTCAAGAACGCCGACAATGTCGGCGAGCGCTTCGCCAACGAGGCCCGCGCGATGCATTACGGCGACAAGGAGCATCGCCCGATCTATGGCGAGGCCTCGCCCGAAGAGGCCAAGTCGCTGATCGACGAAGGCATCGAGGTGTCGCCGCTGCCGACGCTGCCGGAAGACCGGAACTAGGCTCCCACCAGCACCGCCACGCCGACCACGATCAGCGCGATGCCAAGGATCTCGCGCGGCGCGATCGGCTGCTTGAAAGAGTAGTAGGCGACGGCTTGCGCGAACAGCACCTCGATCAGCGCGAGCGTGCGGACATTCGCGGCGGCCGTCAGCGCGAAGGCCAGGAACCAGAACTGCGAGGCGAAGGCTCCCGTGAAGCCGGCGAGCAGCGACGGCTTCCATAATCCCAGGATCGACTGCAGCACCTTTGGCGCGCGCCAGAGCAGGTAGACCGTCAGGATCAGCGTCTGCACGAACAGCCCGAGCACCAGCGTGAACGACGACGCCGTCACGAACGAGACGTTCGGCACCGTGATGATGGCGCCGCGGAAGCCGACCGCAGAGAGTGCGAACGCCGCAGCGGCGACGAGGCCGGTAATGGTCGGCTTCAGCTCGGCAAAACTCTTCTCTCCGCCGGGGCGCAACGCAGTGATGACGACGCCGACGGTCGCGATCACGATCGCCAGCACCTTCAGCCAGGTCAGGTGATCGCCGAGGAAGACGAAGCCGAAGATCGCGGTCTGGATCGCCTCGGTCTTGAGGTACGCCGTCGTCACCACGAAGGAGCGATCGTTCATCGCAAGCAGCATCAAGCCGGTCGCGACGATCTGGCTGAGCGCGCCGAGCAGCAGCCACGGCCAGAACACGGTCGGCGGCATGCCGATACGATCGCCGGTTGCGACCAGCACCACGCCCAGAAACAGCAGCGAGAACGGGAAGCCGAACAGGAAACGGATATTGGTCGCGCCCCATGTCCCCAGCGGCTTCGTCAACGACCGCTGCATCGCATTGCGCGCGACCTGGCCGAGCGCAGCAATGACGGTGAAGGGAATCCAGAGGCTGGCGACGGTGAACATGGGGTGAAATGGGCGGAGGGCTTGGGACTTTGGTCAACCTGCCGCTAGCGGCGAAGCAGGTCAATCACGCCCACGTCATAGGAGCGATGCTCTCGCCCGCTCGCGTCTCCTCACACCATGCCTTCCGCCACGACCATGTAGTTCACGTCCATGTCGGACGAGAGGGCCCACTTGTCGGCGAAGGGGCTGTAGACGACGCCGGTCTGCTCGGTGATGACCAGGCGGTTGTCGAGGAGGTATTTGGTCAGCTCGTCGGGGGTGACGAACTTATTCCACTCATGGGTGCCGCGCGGCAACCAGCGCAGGATATATTCGGCGCCGACGATGGCGAGCGCAAAGCTCTTCCAGTTGCGGTTCAGCGTCGAGACCACCATCAGCCCGTTCGGCTTCAGCATCGAGGCGCAGCGCTTGAGGAAAACGCCGACGTCGACGACGTGCTCGACCACCTCCATCGCCAGCACGATGTCGAAGCGCTCGCGCGGGTCGATCTCCTCGACCGTGGTGCAGCGATAATCGATCGCAAGGTGGCTCTTGTCGGCATGCAGCTTCGCGGCTGCGATGTTGCTGACGGACGGATCCACGCCGATGACCTGCGCTCCCAACCGCGACAACGGCTCGCACAGCAGGCCGGCGCCGCAGCCGATATCGAGCACGCGCAGGCCGCCGAGGCAGTTGAGGCTGCGGACATTGCGCTCGAACTTGCGGCAGGCGGCGTCGCGGATATAGCCAAGCCGCAGCGGGTTGATCCGGTGCAGCGGCGCCATCTTGCCCTTGGGGTCCCACCACTCGGCCGAGAGCTTCGAGAATTTGGCGATCTCGGCGGCATCGACGGTCGAGCCCGGCTGGGCGGTAGCGGTTGCGGAAGTATTTTGCTGCATGCTCATGATTACGCGCGGTCCTACCGCGTGGTGATCGAACTACGGAAGGCCAGCGGCGAGGCGATGGTCCTGATGGTTTCGCGACCCTCGCCGACGCCGTTGATGGTCACGTCACCGTAGTTGAGAATACGTCCAAGAATCGTCTGATTGACGTCGACACTTTCGACCTTGTCCAGCGCCATTTCAAAGGAGCGGCGCTTGATGAACCCGGTCTTGTGCACAACCCTGAGGTTGGTGACGTCGGTCTCAGTGGTGAAGCGATGGAACCAGCCCTTCAGGGTCCAGAACAGGGCAGCCAGCGCCACCAGACCGGAGCCGAAAAGGGACAGGATCATGATGCTGTAGATGTCGCTCTGGCGGGACAGGACGAACAGGGCCAGAGCCACGATCCATGCCAGAATTGCCGGAAAATAGAAGATCCAGTGCGCATTGGTCGAATACAGCACCCGCTCGCCGGGCTGCAGGATTTCGTCAATATAGCGCGCCATAACCTCTGATAACCCATTGCCCGGATTGGCCCCCGCAGGAACCCGCTTGCCCCCGGCCCCGCCCCTCTGTATACGCGCGGTCGGTATCCCCTGGCATCCGTCCAGCGCGGGTCACCATACTGATCCTTATGAAGGAATGCACGCGTCGTCATGAGCCGCCTCGTGATGAAATTCGGCGGCACGTCCGTCGCCAACATCGAACGTATCCGCAACGTCGCACGCCATGTGAAGCGTGAGGTCGACGCCGGCCATGAGGTGGCCGTGGTCGTCTCGGCGATGTCCGGTAAAACCAACGAGCTGGTGGCCTGGTGCACCGAGGCCTCGCCGATGCACGACGCGCGCGAATACGACGCCGTCGTCGCCTCCGGCGAGCAGGTGACGTCCGGCCTACTGGCCATCGTGCTGCAGAGCATGGGTATCCAGGCCCGCTCCTGGCAGGGCTGGCAGATCCCGATCAAGACCAGCGACGCCCATGCCTCGGCCCGGATCGAGGACATCGACGGCAGCGAGATCATCACCCGTTTCAAGGATCGCAAGGAGGTCGCGGTCATCGCGGGCTTCCAGGGTATCGATCCCAAGACCAACCGCATCACCACCCTCGGCCGTGGCGGCTCCGACACCTCGGCCGTGGCGATCGCGGCCGCCGTCAAGGCGGATCGCTGCGACATCTACACCGACGTCGACGGCGTCTACACCACCGACCCGCGAATCGTGCCGAAGGCTAAAAGGCTCGACAAGATCGCGTTCGAGGACATGCTGGAACTGGCTTCCCAGGGCGCCAAAGTGCTCCAGGTCCGCTCGGTGGAACTCGGCATGGTCCACAACATGCCGATCTTCGTTCGCTCGAGCTTCGACAAGCCCGAGGATATCGACCCGCATGCCAACCAGCCGCCCGGCACGCTGATCTGCGGCGAGGAGGAGATCATGGAAAACCACGTCGTCACCGGCATCGCCTTTTCGAAGGACGAGGCCCAGATCTCGGTGCGCCAGATCGAGGACAAGCCCGGCGTCGCGGCATCGATCTTCGGCCCGCTGGCCGATGCCAACATCAACGTCGACATGATCGTTCAGAACGTTTCTGAAGACGGCAAGACCACCGACCTCACCTTCACGGTGCCGGCCGCCGACTACACCCGCGCCAAGGACACGATCACCGCCGCCAAGGCCAAGATCGGTTATGCACGGCTGGATACCGCCACCGACGTCGCCAAGATCTCGGTGATCGGCAGCGGCATGCGCAGCCATGCCGGCGTCGCCGCCCAGGCCTTCTCGGCCCTCGCCGGACGGAATATCAACATCCGGGCCATTACAACCTCCGAGATCAAATTCTCGGTTTTGATCGACGCTGCCTATACCGAGCTTGCGGTGCGCACCCTGCACACGCTCTACGGCCTCGATCAGGCCTGAAGCGCGACGTCGTCGCGCTTCAGCATGGTCTTTCCGGAAAACCGGTTCGCACTTTTCCGGACCATGCTTGGACTAATTTTCTCTTAGCGGTCGCAGCAAACGCGAAGGTGTACACACCTTCGCGTTTGGCAGGCGTTTTGCTTGGCAAAACAAGCCTCAATTCGCTATACGGCGAACAGGGTGGGCTGCCGCAGACTGTGTCTCAGTTCAGGCCGCTGATTCGGTGCAAGCGAGAGTTTGCGCCTGCGCCGGACAAACAATTTGGTTGTTTTTCTGGAATTTTGGGCCAGCCGCCGGCCGATACCGCCGGGCCCGGCAGACGGAGGAGATTGACGGTTCATGCGGAGCGCGTCGGGAGGTCCCCGCGTCTTGTTGAGACGGCTCCGCGAAACCATGGCGGAGCAGGTCTCGGCCCAGGAGCGGCTGGACAAGATCGTGGTGCTGATCGCCGCCAACATGGTGGCCGAGGTGTGCTCGGTCTATGTGCTGCGCATCGACAACACGCTCGAGCTCTATGCCACCGAAGGTCTCAACCGCGAGGCAGTGCACCATACCGTGCTCAGCGCCCATGAGGGCCTGGTCGGCCTCGTCGCCAGCGAGGCCACCCCGCTCAATCTGAGCGATGCGCAGAGCCACCCGGCCTTCTCGTTCCGTCCCGAGACCGGCGAAGAAATCTATCACTCCTTCCTCGGCGTGCCGATCCTGCGCGCCGGCAACACGCTCGGCGTGCTGGTGGTGCAGAACCGCGCCAAGCGCAACTATGTCGAGGAAGAGCTCGAGGCCCTGCAAACCACCGCGATGGTGCTGGCCGAGCTGATCGCCTCGGGTGAGCTGTCCGCGCTGGCCCAGCCGGGCCTGGAGCCGGCCGCGCGCCATTCCGCCCAGAAGGTCGGCGCCATCCTGTCGGAAGGCATCGCGCTCGGCCATGTCGTGCTGCATGAGCCGCGCGTCGTCATCAAGGACTACATCGCCGAGGACCTGCCGAAGGAAATCAAGCGGCTCGACACCGCGCTCGCCAAGCTGCGCGCCGATCTCGACCGCATGCTGGAGCGCGGCGACGTCGCCGAAGGCGGCGAGCATCGCGAGGTGCTGGAAGCCTATCGCATGTTCGCCAACGACCAGGGCTGGTCGCACAAGCTGCACGAGGCGGTCGCCACCGGCCTTACCGCGGAGGCCGCCGTCGAGCGCGTGCAATCCGACACCCGCGCGCGCATGCTGCGTTCGACCGACCCCTATTTGCGCGACCGGCTGCACGACCTGGAGGATCTCGGCTACCGCCTGATGCGGCAGCTGGTCGGCCAGGACCACGCACCGTCGCGCGAGCAGTTGCCCGACAACGCCATCGTCATCGCCCGCGCGATGGGCCCGGCGGCGCTGCTCGACTACGACCGCAAGCGCCTCCGCGGCATCGTGCTGGAGGAGGGCACCGCCAATTCCCACGTCTCGATCGTGGCGCGCGCGCTCGGCATTCCCGCGGTCGGCGAAGTGCCGAACGCACCCGGCATTGCCGATCCCGGCGACGCCATCATCGTCGACGGCACCTCGGGCTCGATCTATGTCCGCCCGTCGCAGGAGATCGAGGCGGCCTTCGCCGAGCGCGTGCGCTTCCGCGCCCGCCGCCAGGCGCAATATCTGGCGCTGCGAGACCGGCCCTGCGTCACCAAGGACGGCCAGAAGGTCGAGCTGATGATCAATGCGGGTCTTGCGATCGACCTGCCGCATATCGAGGACACCGGCAGCGCCGGCATCGGCCTGTTCCGCACCGAGCTGCAATTCATGGTCGGCCAGAGCCTGCCGCGCACCAGCGACCAGCTCGCGCTGTATCGTACCGTGCTGGATGCAGCGGGCACCAAGCCCGTCACCTTCCGCACGCTCGACATCGGTGGCGACAAGGCACTGCCCTATATGGAAGCGGTGATCGAGGAGAATCCCGCACTCGGCTGGCGCGCGATCCGGCTCGGGCTCGATCGTCCCGGCCTGTTGCGCGGCCAGATCCGCGCGCTGCTGCGCGCCGGCGGCGGCCGTGCGCTGCGCATCATGTTCCCGATGATCTCGGAGGTCGCCGAGTTCGACTCAGCGAAGGCGCTGGTCGAGCGTGAGCTCACTTACCTGCGCCAGCACGGCCACACGTTGCCCGAGCGGATCGACATCGGCACCATGGTCGAGGTGCCTGCGCTGCTCTATCAGCTCGATGAGCTCTTGAAGAAGGTCGACTTCATCTCGGTCGGCTCCAACGATCTGTTCCAGTTCCTGTTCGCGGTCGACCGCGGCAATGCCAAGGTATCCGAGCGGTTCGACACGATGTCGGCGCCGATCCTGCGCGCCCTGCGCGAGATCGCGCGGAAATCGAACGCGGCGAAGAAATCGCTGTCGCTCTGCGGTGAGATGGCTTCCAAGCCGATCGGCGCGCTGGCGCTGATCGCGATGGGCTATCGCTCGCTGTCGCTCTCGGCGACCGCGCTCGGCCCGGTCAAGGCGATGGTGATCGACCTCGACGCGAAGAAGGCCGAAGCGATGCTCGGCCCACTGCTTGACGCGCCCTCCGGCACCGTCTCGATCCGGCAGAAGCTGACGGAATTTGCCGAGGCCGAAGGCCTGGCGTTGTAGCGGGCCTGCCGCCCGTCTTCGCCGCCTCGCCTCCCTCCGTCTTTTGAGACCAAACCGATGTCGTCACTCCCCGAAGCCAAACTGGACGTTCTGCTCGCGCATCACGCCTCGCTCGAGGCCGAATCGCTGGGACAGCTCGCCTCCGAGCGCTATGTGCAGATCACGCGCGAGCTCGCCGAGATCGCCCCGCTGATCGACGCGGTCAAAACCTATCGCGCCGCCGTCAAGGAGCTCGCCGACACCGAAGCGCTGATCGCTGATCCCGCGACAGATGCGGAGATGCGCAGCATGGCGGAGGCCGAGCGCGACGAGCTGACGCCCAAGATCGAGGAGTTGGTCCAGAAGATCCGCGTCGCGCTGCTGCCGAAGGACGCCATGGACGACCGCAACGTCGTGCTGGAAATCCGCGCCGGCACCGGCGGCGACGAGGCCTCGCTGTTCGCCGGCGATCTGTTCCGGATGTACGAGCGCTTCGCCGCCTTGCAGGGCTGGAAGGTCGAGGTGATCTCGGCCAGCGAAGGCACGGTCGGCGGCTACAAGGAAATCATCGCGGAGGTGCAGGGCCGCGGCGCATTCTCGAAGCTGAAGTTCGAATCCGGCGTGCACCGCGTGCAGCGCGTGCCCGACACCGAGACGCAAGGGCGCATCCACACCTCGGCCGCGACGGTCGCCGTGCTGCCCGAGGTCGAGGACGTCGACGTCGAGATCAAGAACGACGACCTCCGCATCGAGACCATGCGCGCGCAGGGCGCCGGCGGCCAGCACGTCAACAAGACGGAATCGGCGATCCGCATCACCCACATTCCGACCGGCATCGTCGTGATGATGCAGGACAGCCGTTCGCAGCACAAAAACCGCGCCTCCGCGATGAACATCCTTCGCTCGCGCATCTACGATGCCGAGCGGCAGCGCGTCGACGCCGCGCGCTCGGCCGAGCGCAAGGAGAAGGTCGGCTCGGGCGACCGCAGCGAGCGCATCCGCACCTATAATTTCCCGCAAGGGCGTGTCACCGACCACCGTATCAACCTGACGCTCTACAAGCTGCCGCAGGTGATCGCCGGCGAGGCACTCGGCGAATTGACTGATGCGCTGACCACCGAGCACCAGGCGGCGCAGCTCGCCGCCCAGGGCGCTGCGGCGTGACGGGCGCGTGAAGACTTCCTTCACCGGGCAATCGATCGAGAGCGCGCGGCGCGCACTGGCCGCGCAATTGAAAGCCGCACAATTCGACGAAGCCGAGCTCGACGCCCGCATCCTGATCGGTGCGGCGCTCGGCCTCGATCTCACCGGCCTGATCTCACAAGCGGCCCGTCCCCTCACCGAAGCCGAGGCATCGCGTCTGGCGCAACATGCCCGGCGCCGCATCGCCGGCGAGCCGGTGGCACGCATTCTCGGCACGCGGGAATTCTGGGGCCTGCCGTTCCGTCTGTCGGACGCGACGCTGGTCCCGCGTCCGGACACCGAGACCGTGGTCGAACGCGCGCTCGAAATGTTGCGCGAACGAGAGCTGTCTCATCCGCCGCGCATCGCCGACATCGGCACCGGATCCGGCGCGATCCTGCTCGCGCTGCTGCACGAAATTCCCGATGCATTTGGCGTCGGCACCGATCTCAGCCTCACGGCACTCAATACCGCAAGAGCCAATGCAACCGCCCTCAGCCTCGCCGACCGTGCCGGCTTCGTCGCCTGCTCTTATGCTGCGGCGCTTCGCGGCCCGTTCGACCTCATCGTCTCGAATCCACCCTACATTCCCTCAGGGGAAATTCCGAAGTTAAGCATCGAGGTGCGCGAGCATGATCCGCATCTGGCGCTCGACGGCGGCAATGACGGCTATGACGCCTACCGCGCCTTGATCCCGCAGGCGGCCGAACGGCTGGCGCCGGGCGGGGCCCTGATCGTCGAGGCCGGGCAGGGTCAGGCCGGAGATATTGAAACCTTGATGGCGGCTGCGGCGTTGACTGTAGACAGACCACCCAAGGCCGATCTGGCGGGTATCCCAAGGGCGGTTTCGGCCAGAAAAATGCCCCCATAAAAGCCGGATTGGCCCGTAAAAACCTCTTGGAATATCCCTTGGGAACGACTACGTTCCGATCAACACATCGGTGCCGGCCCCGTAGACCTACGGGTGAAAGCCGGGCTCTCGGGCGAGAGCTTTACTGATTAAGGTTCCAAGCCGCAGGTCCTGTTGAGCGCGATGGCCAGTGAAGCTGCGCTGCTCTCGACCGCAAAGTGAACGAAAGCCTGATATTGCGCTTGAACACTTACGCAAGAAAGCTGGGCTTGTTTCGGCAAGCGAAATGAATGGGTTCGCTGGCAAATGAATGCTGGCGTGGGGAACGCGTCTTTGTTGAACGCGACGGTCGACGAACATTGGCAGGGTTCAATCTGCTCTCGTGCGCGGTGCGTGCGAGCACTGTGAACCGCTGTCATCAGGTCACTCTCTTGCAATCAGTAATGCGTGCAACCTTTAGGGCTGGAATTAAAGGCAGGACATGAGAAACGGTCAGAACAAGCAGCGGATGCGCAACCGCAACAATAATAACAACAACAATAACCGGCGCGGCCAGAACCCGATGACCCGGGTCTACGAATCGAACGGCCCCGACATCAAGATCCGTGGCACCGCCTCGCACATCGCCGAAAAATATCTTCAGCTTGCGCGCGACGCGCGCTCCTCCGGCGACCCGGTCGCCGCCGAGAACTACTACCAGCACGCCGAGCATTATTTCCGCATGATCGCTGCGGCCCAGGAACAGTTCCGCCAGAACCAGCAACCGCGCGGCGACGAGCCGGCCAGCACCAGCACCGACGACAGCGAGGACGACGGCGAGAATTTCTCGAATTTCGGCCAGGAGCCGGGCTTCGTTCCCCAGCCGCAGCAGCAGAATTTTGGGCGCGACGGCAATCGCGATCACCAGCAACGAGACTATCAGCAGCGCGACAACCAACAGCCCTATCAGCGCGACAACCAGCAACCGCGCGAGCATCGCGAACGCGACCATCGTCCGCAGCCGCAATATCAGCCGCAACCGCAACCGCAGAACCAGCCGCAACCCGTCATCGCCGATACCGGCAGCGTCGATCGCCTGCCCTCTTTCATCACCGGCGCGCAGCCGCAGGTGAACAGCGGTGCGAATGGCGGCCAGGGTGGCTTCGAGGGCAGTGGTGGCGGTGAGCGCTTCCCGCGGCGGCGGCGCCGGCCGCACGGCCCGCGCCCCGAGCGCGAGGCAGCTCCGGCCGGCTCCAGCGACGAAGTCGCACCGGGCGAGTAAGCTTCTTCCGATTTTTCTGATCTGCAATCGTGATCTGCAATCGTCCTGGCCTTGCGCCGGGACGATCTGCTTTCAGGTCCGCGTCACCGTCGTCGAGGACGGCACCAGCACGGGCTTGGCCAGCGAGGGAATCAGCCGCGCCCGTTCGCGCTTGGCGGGGATCGCGCGATAGACCTGCTTGGTCGCTTCGACGATGTGCACGCCGGCAAAGGGCAGCGACAGCGCCGCCCCGGCACGCTCCCACATCTGCGCCGATTTCAGCACCCAGCCGCCGGCATAGGGCGGCATGAACAGCGCCTCGCCCCAGGCGGTCGGCGTGAACCAGGTCTGGCGCAACAGATCGGTGATCTGCGAGCGCGAATAGGGTCGGCCATGGCCGAACGGCGTGCTGTCGGTGCGGGTCCACACGCCGCGGCGATTCGGGATCACCGCCATGACGCGGCCCGATGGTGACAGCACCCGCCAGACCTCGCGCAGCAGCGCGGCCGGATCGTCCGACATCTCCAGCGCATGGACCAGCAGGATGCGGTCGACCGCGGCATCGGGAAGCGGCAGCGAGAATTCATCCACCAGCGAGGCCAGCGCGGGCCGTCCCGTGGGCCATTTCAGGACGCCCTGGGCCGCCGGCATGAAGGCGATGCAGCGCTCGGCGTCCTCGCGGAACAGTCCGAGATAGGGCGTGGGATAGCCGATGCCCAGCACCCGCTGGCCCTCGGCGGTCGGCCAGCGCTCCCTGATGCCGCGATTGATCATCTGCCGCGCCACGATCCCGAGGCGGCGGGAATAGAATTCGCGAAGGTCGACGACGTCGATGCTCATGACGGCAATGTAACATGCACAAGGCGGCGGCTGCGCGCTGAATATTGCATTGCCTGCGCAACGTTAACGCCATATCTGTCTGGCGGGGCTGAGCCCGATGGAGATGTCATGGCCGCCGAAATTCGTACTTTCAGCTGTTTAAACGACAATTTCGGTTACCTGATCCACGATGTGGAAACCAAGGCGACGGCGTCGATCGACGCGCCGGAAGCCGGCCCGATCCTGAGGGCGCTGGAGCGCGAGGGCTGGCAGCTCACCGACATCCTGATCACCCATCATCACGGCGATCATGTCGGCGGGGTCGCCGAACTCAAGCAGAAATACAATTGCCGCGTCGTCGCGCCGCATGACAAGACCACGAAGATCGCCGACGTCGACCTGCGCGTCGCCAATGCCGACGTGGTCAAGATCGGCAATTTGCTGGCCCGTGTCGTGGAGACGCCCGGCCACACGCTCGACCATATCTCCTACGTGTTCGACACCGAGAAGACCGTGTTCGCCGCCGACACGCTGTTCTCGATCGGCTGCGGCCGCGTGTTCGAAGGCACCTACCCGATGATGTGGGATTCGCTTCTGAAGCTGCGTGCCCTGCCCGACGACTTCAAGCTCTATTGCGGCCACGAATACACGGCATCCAACGTCAAGTTCGCGCTCACGGTCGATCCGGACAATGCGGCGCTGCAGGCACGCGCGGCCGAAGTGACGAAGCTGCGGGCCGAGAACAAGCCCACGATTCCCTCACTGCTTGGTGACGAGAAGCGAGCAAACGTGTTCCTGCGGGCTGATGCGCCCGAGGTCGCGGCCAGGCTACACATGAAGGGCGCGGATGCCGCCGCCGTATTCGGCGAGCTGCGCGAGCGCAAGAACAAGTCCTGAAGAACAAGTCCTGACGAGGACCAATGCCGACCGCAGCCGAGATCATCGCGCGCCTCGAGCTCAGGCCGCATCCCGAAGGCGGTCACTACCGCGAGACGTTTCGCGACCAGACCACGGACGCCAACGGGCGCTCTCGCTCGACCCTGATCTATTTCCTGCTCGCACGCGGTGAACGCTCGCACTGGCATCGCATCGATGCGGTAGAGATCTGGCACTATTATGCCGGCGGCCCGCTGACGCTGCGCATCGCACATGACGGCTGCTCGCAGCACGAGGTACGGCTCGGCACAGATCTGCTGAACGGGGAGCGTCCGCAGGCCATCGTGCCGGCGCATGCGTGGCAGACCGCGGAGACCACCGGCGAATGGACACTGGTCGGATGCACAGTCGCGCCTGCATTCGAGTTCGCCAAGTTCGAGCTCGCGCCGAAAGGCTGGGAGCCGTAGGCGAAGCTGTCATTCCGGGGCGATGCAGAGCATCGAACCCGGAATGACTTCATTTTTTCCTCCAGACCATGTCCTTCGCCGCGATCAGCCCGCCGCCGGCGATCAGGATCGCGGCGATGGCGATGTTGGCGCTGGCCTTGGCAAAGCCCGCAGCGACAAGGAAGCCGGTCGAGAGCAGCGGCGTCGCGTAGGAGGCGGCACCGAGCACGCGGATGTCGCCGCGCTTCATGCCGATGTCCCAGGCGTAGAAGGCAGCACCGACCGGGCCAATGCCGAGCGCGGCCACCGCGAGCCATTGCAGGCTGGTTTCCGGCCACACCGTGGTTTCGAGCAGGCCATGCATGAGCGTGGCCAGCACTGCCGTTGCAAGGCAGAAGCCCGCGACCGCATCGGTCGGCACCGCATTCAACCGGCGCGACAGCACCGAATAGGCCGCCCAGACGAACGCCGCGATGAAGGCCGCGATCAATCCCGGCACCTGACCGGGCGCAAAGCCGGTCGTGCTGCCGGCAAACAGCAGCACGGTGCCGACGAGGCCGAGCACGGCGCCGATGATGTGATGCACGGCAAGGCGCTCGCCCGGCAGGAAGGACGAGAACAGCACGATCAGCAGCGGCCACATGTAATTCAGAAGGCCAGCTTCGGCCGGCGGCGCAAAGCGCAGCGCGAGGAAGTACAGCGCGTGATAGCCGAACAGGCCGCCGACACCGACGATCCACACCACCAGTGGCTGACGCAGGCTTTTCGCCGCATCGCCGGGGCCGATCCAGGTCAGAAGTCCGACGAAACCGCCGATCGCAAAAGTCATCGCGGCGAGCTGAAACGCCGGAATCTTTCCGGTCGCCACCGTCATCACTGAAAGCAGCGACCACATCAAGATCGCGGTCAATCCGATCAGGGTGGCTGTGCGCGGGGTCATCGATCAAAAGGCTCTGAGGACGTTAATGCCCGGCGCGAGGCCGGGCATTTTCGTCTTCACTATCGCCTTGTCGTGCCCGAGGCTACAGGCATTTGGATCAAAGGCCTGGCACCGTATCAGGCCTGATACTGGCCGCCATTGATGGTCATGGTCGATCCCGTGATGAAGCCGGCCTCGTCCGCCGCGAGGAACACGACCGCGCGCGCAATTTCTTCCGGCTCGCCGAGCCGGCTGACCGGGATCTGCGGGATCACGTTCTTCTCCAGGACGTCCTTCGGCACCGCCTGCACCATCTCGGTGTTGATGTAGCCGGGGCAGATCGCGTTAACTGTGATGCCGCCTTTGGCGTTCTCGAGCGCGAGCGCCTTGGTGAAGCCGATATCGCCGGCCTTCGCCGCGGAATAATTGACCTGGCCGAACTGCCCCTTCTGGCCGTTGATCGACGAGATCGAGATGATGCGACCGAACTTGCGTGCACGCATGCCTTCGATCACCGGGCGCGTCATGTTGAACAGCGAGCCGAGATTGGTGTTGATGACGGCGTTCCACTGCTCCAGCGTCATCTTGTGGAAGGCGGTGTCGCGGGTGATGCCGGCATTGTTGACCAGCACTTCGACCGGTCCGAGATCGGCCTCGACCTTCTTCACGCCCTCGGCGCAGGCGTCGAAATTGCTGACGTCCCATTTGTAGACGGCGATGCCGGTCTCGGCCTTGAATTTCTCCGCCGCCGCATCGTTGCCGGCATAGCTCGCCGCGACCTTATAGCCCGCCGCCTTCAGCGCCTTGCTGATCGCAGCACCAATGCCCCGCGTACCACCCGTGACCAGTGCAACTCGTGCCATATCAAGCTTCCTTCCCTTGGACTCTTCGGACGTTCTCGGTGATCTTTTTTTAACGGTGGATTATGCGGTTGGTTTGACGGACATCAAGAACAAAACGCCCGGCGTTGAGCCGGGCGTTTGTATTTAGTCGAGGCTTGTATGGTTGCGAAGAATATTTGATTTGCAACCGCTGCCTTTTTAGTCGCGTGCAACGCACTCTGTCTGTGTGCAGCGCACGCGCAACTGACAACGTCAGTTACGCGTCAGCTACTTTCAGTCGCGCGCCAGACACATCGCAATGCCCATGCCGCCGCCGATGCACAGCGTGGCAAGGCCCTTCTTCGCATCGCGCTTCTGCATCTCGTGCAACAAGGTCACCAGCACGCGTGCGCCGGAAGCGCCGACCGGATGGCCGATCGCGATCGCGCCACCGTTGACGTTGACCTTCGAGGTGTCCCAGCCGAGGTCCTTGTTGACGGCACAAGCCTGCGCCGCGAAGGCCTCGTTGGCCTCGACCAGGTCGAGATCGCCGACGCTCCAGCCGGCCTTCTTCAGCGCGGCGCGCGAGGCCGGGATCGGGCCCGAGCCCATGATCTTCGGATCGACGCCGGCCTGCGCCCAGGACACGATGCGGGCCAGCGGCTTCTTGCCTTCCTTGGCGGCCTGCTTGGCCGTCATCAGCACCACGGCGGCAGCGCCGTCATTGATGCCCGAGGCCGAACCCGCGGTAACCGTGCCGTCCTTCTCGAAGGCGGGCTTGAGCTTCGCCATCGCGTCGAGCGTGGCACCATGACGCGGATATTCGTCGGCGCTGACGACGATGTCGCCCTTGCGGGTCTTGATGGTGACGGGGACGATCTCGTCGTTGAACTTGCCGGCCTTCTGGGCCGCTTCGGCCTTCTGCTGTGAGGCGACCGCGAACTCGTCCTGCTGGGCGCGGGTGATCTGCCACTGCCGCGCGACGTTCTCGGCGGTGTTGCCCATGTGGTAGCCGTTGAAGGCATCCCACAGGCCGTCCTTGATCATGGTGTCCACCAGTTCGAGGCCGCCCATCTTGACGCCGCCGCGCAGATGCTGGGCGTGCGGAGCCATGCTCATGGACTCCTGGCCGCCGGCGACCACGATCTCGGAATCGCCGTTGAGCAGCGCCTGGTAGCCGAGCGCGACCGTGCGCAGGCCCGAGCCGCAAAGCTGGTTGACGCCCCAGGCCGGGCTCTCCACCGGGATGCCGGCCAGGATCGAGGCCTGGCGGGCGGGGTTCTGGCCCTGAGCCGCGGTTAGGATCTGGCCCATGATGACTTCCGAGACCCGGCCGGGCTCGATGCCACCGCGCTCCAGCGCCGCCTTGATGGCGATGGCGCCGAGATCGTGGGCGGGAAGGGTCGCGAAGGCTCCGTTGAAGCTTCCGACCGGGGTGCGGGCGGCGCTGACGATGACGACATCGTCTGACATGGGCATCTCCTGGGGCTTGAGTTTCTGAAAAGGGGCAGGCGGGCGTTGGGAAATGGCCCGTCAGTCTCGTCCGGCATCCTGTTAACGTCGTTGCGGCATGTCAATCGGACGATGACCGAATCCATGCCGCAGCGCATTCAAAATAGCGTTCTTGGCGTTTTCGCAAGCAAGATTTTGCTCTGCAATTAACCGTGCCGCACAAAACGGTAGCGTGAGCCCTTTGAAAATGCTTATTTTGTTGCGTTGCGTACTCTTCCCGCCCTGCGGCATAGCCCGTCGGGTTCCCGTTCTCAGCGTTTTGCAAGTGAGAGCCCATGGCGAAATCAGACCAACCCACCACGATCAAGAAATACGCGAACCGCCGGCTCTATAACACCGGAACGAGCACCTACGTGACGCTTGAAGACCTCGCCGCCATGGTCAAGGACGGTGAAGATTTCCTGGTCTATGACGCCAAGACTGGCGACGACATCACCCGCTCCGTGCTCGCCCAGATCATCTTCGAGCAGGAGAACAAGGCCGGCCAGAACCTCCTGCCGACCACCTTCCTGCGCCAGCTGATCCGCTTCTACGGCGACAGCATGCAGATGGTGGTGCCGAAATATCTGGAGCAGTCGATCGCGACGCTGACCCAGGAGCAGGAGAAGTTCCGCAAGCAGATCGCCAACACGCTCTCCGGCACGCCCTTCGCGCCGCTGGAAGAACAGGTCCGGCGCAACATGGAGCTGTTCCAGCAGACCTTCTCGATGTTCAAGCCGTTTGCGCCGCAGGCACGCTCGGGCACTCCGGAGCCGGAGCCCGATGCAAACGCCGAGGCGCCGAAGGACAGCAACATCGACGATCTGCGCCAGCAGATGAAGGAAATGCAGGAACGCCTCGAGCGGATGTCGAAGAAGGACGAGTAGGTCTTTCACGCAGACCGGCGCGTCCGCATGTGGCGGACGCGCGATTGGCAATTTTGCGCGCCGCTACCATTTCTTCCCGATCAGCTTTGACCCCGTCATCCCCGCGCAACGGCGAAGCCGTTGCGCGGGGATGACGGTTCGACACGTACGGAGCGCGCGATGTCCGACCGCACCACCCATTGGGACAACGTCTACGCCACCAAGGGTGAGGCCGAAGTCAGCTGGTTTCAGGGCAGCCCGGCGATCTCGCTCGACATGATCCGTGCGGCCAACCCGGATCATCGCGCGGCCATCATCGATATCGGCGGCGGGGTTTCCCGGCTGGTCGATGCGCTGCTCCAGGACGGATATCGCGATATCGCGGTGCTGGATCTCTCCGCCAAGGCGCTTGACGCTGCGAAGAAGCGACTAGGCCAGGCCGCATCAGCGGTCGACTGGATCGTCGCCGATGCCACGGCATGGCAGCCGGCCAAGATCTACGATGTCTGGCACGATCGCGCGGCATTTCACTTCCTGACTGATCCGCGCGACCGAGCAGCGTATGTCGAGCGCCTGCGGTCGGCTGTTGCGCCGGGCGGCCACGTCATCATCGCAACGTTTGCGCTCGACGGTCCGGAGAAATGCAGCGGCCTGCCGGTGCAGCGGCACGACAGCGCGAGCCTTGCGGCCGAGCTTGGGCCGGAGTTCGAGCTGGTCGAGACGCGGAGGGAGATGCACCACACGCCGTGGCATTCGACGCAGGCGTTTCAGTTCAGCCGGTTTAGACGGCGGGGCTCATAAGAGCACCGCACGCTCCACAAACTCGTCATTGCGAGCGAGGCGAAGCGGAAAGACTCTGCGCTCGCAATGACGGAGGGGCTGACGGCTACGCCGCCAGCTTCACCGCATGCGCAAAGTCCCAATAGAGCTTTCGCGCTTTGGTGTAGAGCGGGCCCGCCTTGAGCTCGCGCTGATCGATGCGAATCACCGGCGCGACTTTCGCAAAATTGCCCGTTGAAAAGATCTCGTCGGCGGCGAGGAAGTCGGCATAGCGCAGCGTCTTCTCGACCACGGTGACGCCGTCGGCGCGGAGCAGGCTGATGACGCGCTGGCGCGTGATGCCGTTGAGGAAGGTGCCGTTCGGCACCGGCGTGAAAACCACACCGTCCTTGGCCATGAACACGTTGGAATTGCCGAACTCCGCGACGTTGCCGAGCATGTCGAGCATCAGCGCGTTCTGGAAGCCGCGGGAGGCGGCTTCCGCGAGCGCGCGCGAATTGTTCGGATAGAGGCAGGCGGCCTTGGCCTCCACCGGCGCGCATTCGGCAGTGGGCCTGCGGAACGGCGACAGCGTGATCGCGTTGCCGACCGGTTTCGGCATCGGCGCCTCGTAGATGCACAGGCACCAATTGGTGGTCTCGGGGTCGAACAGCACGCCACCGCCCGAGCCGTTCTGTGCCCAGTACATTGGACGGATGTAGAGCTCGGCATTCGCTCCGAAGCGCGCGATGCCTTCGGTTGCAAGCGTCAGCCATGTGTCCGCATCCACCACCGGCTTCAGACCAAAATTGATCGCGGATTGATTGGCGCGGGCAACGTGACGATCGAGATCGGGCGCGACGCCCTCGAACGCGCGCGCGCCGTCGAACACGACCGAGCCGAGCCAGGCCGCATGCGTGCGCGGGCCCATGATCGGCACATTGCCGTCGTGCCATTTGCCCTCGAAGAAGGTCCAGCTCGGCGAATATTCGATGGGCTTCTTGATCTCGGTCATGACCGGCCTCCCTGGAAAAATATCCGGATACTATTGTCCCAATTTCTAAACGATTTGCTGCGGGGACTCGACACCCTCCTGGGGAGGGCAGGACCACATCGCGTCCAAACCAGTTATACTGGGCACGTCACGGAGTTTCCCATGCCGCTCGATCCGCTCGCAAAGCGTTTGTTGACCATGATGGCTGCGGCGGCGCCGCAGACGCGGAGCCGGCCGAGCGTGGAGGCACGGCGGCAATCGCTGGCCAAGCTGATGCAGTTCGCGCGCGCAGAGGCGCCCGACGTGACCGCCTCCGACGGCACCCTTCCCGGCCCCGGCGGCGAGCTGCCCTACCGCCTCTATTCGCACTCGAGTGCGGGCGAACGCGCGCCGGGCTTCGTGTTCTTCCATGGTGGCGGGCTGGTCGCCGGCAGCATTGCAACGCACGACCGCATCGCGGCGGCCCTGGCGCATGTGACGGGATGCCGCCTTGTCTCGGTCGATTACCGGCTCGCGCCCGAGCACAAATATCCCGCCGCCGTCGACGACGCGAGCGCCGCCACCGAATGGGTGGCGCGGCAAGGTCCGTCGCTCGGCATCGACGCGGAACGTCTCGTGGTCGGCGGCGATTCTGCCGGCGCTACGCTGGCTGCGATCGTGTGCCAGGAGGCCACGCGGAGCGCCGGTCTTTCGATCGTCGCGCAATGCCTGATCTGCCCCGTGCTGGACTTCGAGGAGACCTCCCCTTCGCGCCAGGAGTTCGCCGAAGGCCATCTGATTGACCGCGTCACGATCGAGGCCGACCTCGCCGATTATCTGCCCGAAGGACTGGACGCCGCCGATCCCCGCATCTCGCCCCTGCGCGCGACCCGGCTTGGCGACCTGCCGACCGCGATCATCCACACCGCCGAATACGATCCGATGCGCGACGAAGGCAACGCCTATGCACGCAAGCTGCTCGCCGCAGGTGTCGCGGTCGAGCATGTCTGCCACGACGGCATGGTCCACAATTTCCACGCCATGGGCGCAATCCTGCCGCAGGCGCAACTCGTGCTGTCGCAGATCGGCGAGCAGGTGCGGCGCGCGGTGGAAAAATGAAGGCGCGAATCAGACGCGCGCGTCAAGCACGGCCCTCGCTGCCACGACATATTCAGGCCAATGCGCATCCGCGTAACGCTCGGCCTGCCGCGCGCAGGTGACATCAGGCGCATGCGCCGCTGCAATCGTGCGCGCGAAGCGCTCTTCGGCGACCGTCACATCGCCAGGCTCGGCCGAAGGCACGGCGGCAGCCACGGCAGTCGGAGCAACAGCGAGCCCAGCCAGACCCGTGAGCAGGACGCGGCGCGAGGTGTTCATGACTGTTGTCCTTCCCATGTCCGGCCTGCACTCTCGCCGGCGAATGTGTCAGTGCAATCACGGCAAGGTAACCGCGCACACCCGTACAGTCCATCGTTTACGGATAGCGCTTGACCCCAAGTGCGATCACGTTCCATCTAACAGCGGTTTCGCCACCAAATCGCCACGCGTCGGATTGTCACGTGTCCCATCACAACCCATCGCATCGTCAGGCTTTGCGCGCTGCCGCGATGGGGCTGCTGTGCCTGGCGATGTCGGCAGGCACAGCTTTCGCTGCCGACGATGAGGAGAACGAACCCGCAAAGCCCGCCGTGCCGAACATCTATCTCGATCTTCGCACGATCTATGCGGCGATTCCCGCCGGCACACTCGGGCTCGGCTTCGGCAACACATCTTTATCGGCCGCGTTCGAAGCATTGGCAGCGCGCCGGGGCTCGACGCTGCCGAATGGCCTGCCGGCGGCAAAATCGATCGCCGTCGACCTGCCGCTGACCGTCGACGTCAGCGATCGCGTCTCGCTCTATGGCGGCGTGTCGGGCTCGACCACGGATATCGGCGGTGGCTGGTCGTCCTTCGATATCACGAGTTGGAACATCGGCGTGCAGGCCGATCTTTATCAGCAGAACGGCGGAAAAATCCCGACCATTACGCTGCAATCGACCCTGACGCAGTCGGTGCCGAACGAGCCGGGCATGACGAATTCGTTCAACAACATCCTGGAATTCGACTACGCGCTCGACGAGGACGAGACGCGCGGTTGGCTGGCCGGCATGCAGTATACCTACACCACCATCGCCAGCCCGTTCGCCAGTATCCGGCCGAACACGATCCTCTATGCCGGCGGCTACTACCAATGGCCGAGCAACTGGAAATTCACCGGGCGCCTCGGCATGCAGTCCTTCGGCGGCGCGCAAGTCGCCGGCCGGACACTGGCGGAGTCCTTCACCCAGCCGATCCTGCGCCTCGACCTCGACCGCATGGACGACAACGACAACCGCCTGTTCGGCATCACCGCGCAGATCGCGTGGATGCCGAAACCGTCCTACCAAGTGACGTTGCGGACGCCGCTCTACGCCGTGCGCAACTAGAGCATGATCCGGAAAAATGTGCAGCGGTTTTCCGAAAGATCATGCTCAAACAAGAACGCCAGCTTAATCAGGCACCGGCACGTCGAACGTGTTGAGCGTGACCGAGACCATGCAATAGACGCCGACGAGATAGGACAGCTCGGCTGCACCGTGCTCGCCGAACTGCTTCACTGCGGCCCGATACGTCAACTCGGGCAGCACGCCACCACTCACCAGGGCCGAGGCCATGTCGTAGGCGACCGCCTCCTCCTTGGTGAGATCCACCGGCCGCTGGCCGGCGACGATGGTCGCGAGTTTCTCGTCGGAGAGGCCGCGCTGCTCGGCCACCAGCACATGGGCATAGAGCTCGTAGCCCGAGCGGAAATGCGAGCCGGTGACGAGGATCGCGACCTCGCGCACCGGCGCGGGCAGCAGCGGGTTCGATGCAACCGCCTTGACCAGCTCCCACACCGGTCCGCCGAAGCGCGGCTCGCGGATCCAGGGGTTCCATGGCCCGAGCAGCGCGCCGTCATCGCGCATGTTCACGAAGCCCTTGAAGTGGTCCTTGATGCCGGCCTGCATGTCGTCATAGAGCGGCTTCTGCTCGGCACTCAAGTCTTTCGGATCGAGAATGGGAAGGCGCACGGCAGGATCTCCTCGTTGAGAATTCGCAACCGTCACCTGCATGCGTGTGCAAGGCAAGTGAAGTTGCCGTGACGACCGTGCCATTTCGCAAATGCCAGGCAGACGTCAGCTATGACGCCTCGGCGCTTCGCGCGCCCTGCGGATTGACGACGTCGGCGACAGCGAACGCCAATGGCTGCCCGGTCTCGAGGAACGACGACAGAGCCGCCTCGAACGGTGCCGGATCGAGGCCGCGCGCCTTCAACCATGCGGGCTCGTAATAGGTCTGCCGGTATCGCTCGCCGGAATCGCAGATCAGCGTCACCAGCGATCCCGCTACGTTCGCCTGTCGCATCTCCGATGCGAGGCGGCACAGCGCCAGGAAGTTGGTGCCGGTCGAGCCGCCGACGGCGCGGCGCAGCCGGCGCGACAGCACGTTCATCGCCGCAATCGTTGCCGCATCCGGTATCTTCATCATGCGATCGACCACGCCGGGCACGAAGGACGGCTCGCAGCGCGGCCGGCCAACGCCCTCGATCAGCGATGGACAGTCGCAAACATGGGAGCGATCCTGCGAGCAGAAGCAATCGAAGAAAGCGGAATGCTCGACATCGGCGACGCACAGCCGCGTCGGATACTGGCGATAGCGCAGATAGCGTCCGATGGTGGCCGACGTGCCGCCGGTGCCCGCGCCCATCACGATCCAGTCCGGAATCGATCGCGGCTCGCCCGCCAATTGCGTGAAGATCGATTCGGCGATGTTGTTGTTGCCGCGCCAGTCGGTGGCGCGCTCGGCGAAGGTGAACTGGTCCATGTAGTGGCCGTTCAGGCGACTGGCGAGCGCGGCCGCTTCCGCATAAAGCGCGCGGCCGTCGTCGATCAGATGGCAGTTGCCGCCATAATGCTCGATCGCGGCGATCTTCTCCGCCGAGGTCGTGCGCGGCATCACGGCGTAGAAGGGCACGCCGATCATCTGCGCAAAATAGGCCTCCGACACTGCGGTCGATCCCGAGGACGCCTCGACTACGGGAGTGCCTTCGCGGATGTGGCCGTTGCAGAGCGCGTAGAGGAACAGCGAGCGCGCCAGGCGATGCTTCAGGCTACCGGTCGGATGCGTGGATTCGTCCTTGAGATAGATGTCGATGCCTGACAGCGCGGGCACGATCAGCCGGATCAGATGCGTATCGGCGGTCCGGCACTGGTCGGCCTCGATCGCGGCCACGGCCTCATCCACCCAGCCGCGCCGATAGGCCGGCCCGGCCGGATTGGAGTGGCGGAAAGGGAATGTCTGCATCAGTCGAATCTCTCATGATGCGGATCGCGCATCAATAGCGCTGGACTATTGTTTGACGCGTTTTCATGACGCGAACCGGTTTCCACTTCGCTGGAAACCGCTATGACTCAAAACTCCAGCGGCGCGTTGTCCACAACCTCCTTCATCACGAAGAAGGTGCGTGTCTGGCGCACGCCAGGCAGCGCGATGAGCTGCTCGCCGTGGATGCGGTTGAAATCCTCCATGTCGCCGACGCGGATCTTCAGGAAATAGTCGAAGTCACCGGCGACGAGGTGGCAGTCGAGCACGAATTTCAGCTTGGCGATCGCCTGCTCGAAGATGGCGAAGCTCTCCGGCGTCGAGCGGTCGAGCACGACGCCAACCATGACCAGCGTGCCCTTCGCCACCTTTTTGGGGGCGACCATAGCGCGGACGGCGGCGATAAAGCCGTCCTCGAACAGGCGCTGGGTGCGGCGGTGGCAGGTGGCGGGGCTGATTGCGACCGTTTCGGCCAGCTCGGCATTGCTGAGCCGCCCATTATTTTGCAGCAGTCTCAATATCTTAAGGTCGGTGCGATCGAGCCGGGAGGCCATGGAAGAAGCTTCCGTTAAACCTGAAACATTTGGAAGAAATATTAGCCAACGGCACCATCTACGCAAGAACGAGCGCAATATGGACGCAATATTCGAGAGCACATTTTTCCGGGCCGGTGCTAGGCAAGCGCCAGCACCAACGCCAATCGGGATGATCTGACCATGCTGGAAAAATTCGCGCGCTATCCGCTGACCTTCGGGCCGACGCCCATCGAGAAGCTGGATCGGCTGTCAAAGCACCTCGGCGGCAATGTCGAGATCTACGCCAAGCGTGAGGACTGCAATTCCGGCCTCGCCTATGGCGGCAACAAGCTGCGCAAGCTCGAATACATCATTCCCGATGCGATCGCCTCGAACGCCGACACCCTGGTCTCGATCGGCGGCGTGCAGTCCAACCACACCCGCATGATCGCCGCCGTGGCCGCAAAGATCGGCATGAAGTGCCGCCTGGTGCAGGAAGCCTGGGTGCCGCACGAGGACGCCGTCTATGACCGCGTCGGCAACATCATGCTGTCGCGCATCATGGGCGCGGACGTGCGCCTCGTCGACGACGGCTTCGACATCGGCATCCGCAAGAGCTGGGAGCAGGCGATCGAGGAAGTGAAGGCGGAGGGCGGCAAGCCCTACGCGATCCCCGCCGGCGCGTCCGTGCACAAATACGGCGGGCTCGGCTATGTCGGCTTCGCCGAGGAAGTGCGCAAGCAGGAGAAGGAGCTCGGCTTCAAGTTCGACTACATCATCGTCTGCACCGTCACCGGCTCGACCCATGCCGGCATGCTGGTCGGCTTTGCCGCCGACGGCCGCGCACGCAAGGTGATCGGCATCGACGCCTCCTTCACGCCGGCGCAGACCAAGGCGCAGGTGCTCTCGATCGCGCAGAACACCGCAAAACTCGTCGAGCTCGGCAAGGACATCGTTGCAGACGACGTCGTGCTGATCGAGGACTACGCCTATCCCGCCTATGGCGTGCCGTCGGAAGAGACCAAGGAAGCGATCCGCCTCACCGCGCGGCTCGAAGCGATGATCACCGACCCTGTCTATGAAGGCAAATCGATGCAGGGCCTGATCGACCTGACCCAGAAGGGCCATTTCGAGAAGGGGGCGAAGATTCTCTACGCCCATCTCGGCGGCGCTCCGGCGCTCAACGGCTACGGTTACGCGTTCCGGAACGGCTGAGGAGATGAATTCGTAGCCCGGATGGAGCGAAGCGTAATCCGGGGCTCGCACAGTACGGAAAGACTGCCCCGGATTTCGCTTCGCTCCATCCGGGCTACGAAAGCTGCGGTCGCCTACCGCGTCCTGACGATCTGCAGCAGCTCCTCGCCGTAATGCTCGAGCTTCTTGTCGCCGATACCAGGCACATTGCGCAGTTCGTCGAGCGTCGTCGGCCATGCACGGACGATGCCGTCGATGGTGGCATCGTGCAGCACGACATAGGCCGGCACGCCGCGCTCGCGCGCGACATCCGAGCGCCAGGAACGCAGCCGCGCGCGCAATTCGGGATCGACGTCACCTTGCAGCGTGCTGTCCGCCGGCGCGAGATCGCCGCGGCGGGATTTGGCACGACTGGCGCGAACGCGCGTACCGGGTGCTTCCTCGCGCAGCCATACCTCGGTCTCCCCACGCAACACGCCGCGCGCGGTCTCCGTCAGCTTCAGCGCGCCATAGGCTTCGCTGTCGCTCTGTAGATGGCCCATCGCCACTAGCTGCCTCAGCACGGTGCGCCACTGCTTCTCATTGAGCTCACGCCCGATACCGAACACGGATAATTTGTCGTGGCCGAACTGCGTGACCTTCTCGGTCAGGCGCCCGATCAGCACGTCGATCAGGTGCATCGCGCCAAAGCGTTGCCCGGTGCGATAGGCGCAGGACAGCAGCTTCTGCGCCAGCACCTTGCCGTCGCGCATCTTCGGCGGCGTCAGGCAATTGTCGCAATTGCCGCAACTCTCCGCCTCCACCGTCTCGCCGAAATAGCCCAGCAGCCGCTTGCGCCTGCACTGCGCGGTCTCGGCAAGCCCGACCAGCGCGTCGAGCTTGCTGATCGACACGCGCTTGAAATCATCGGAGCCGCTGGATTCGTCGATCATGCGGCGCTGCTGCACGATGTCGGAGAGGCCGTAGGCCATCCAGGCCGCAGACGGCTTGCCGTCGCGGCCGGCGCGGCCGGTCTCCTGGTAATAAGCCTCGATGCTCTTGGGCAAATCGAGATGGGCGACGAAGCGCACGTCGGGCTTGTCGATGCCCATGCCGAAGGCGATGGTCGCGACGATGACGATGCCGTCCTCGTTGAGGAAGCGGTCCTGGTTGCGTGACCGCACGCTGCCGTCGAGACCGGCATGATAGGGCAACGCCGCAATACCGGCCTCGTCGAGCGCGGCGGCGACTTCCTCGACCCGGTTGCGCGACAGACAATAAACCACGCCGGCATCGCCCGCGTGGCGCTCCCGGATGAACTCCTTGAGCTGCGACACCGCATTGCGCTTGTCGACGATCTCGTAGCGGATGTTGGGGCGATCGAAGCTGGAGACGAATTGCGGAGAATCGGCAAGCTGCAGGCGCTCGACGATCTCCTTGCGCGTCAGCTCGTCGGCGGTCGCGGTCAGCGCGATGCGCGGCACGTCGGGAAAGCGCTCGGCGATGATGGAGAGGCCGACATATTCCGGGCGGAAGTCGTGGCCCCATTGCGAGACGCAATGCGCTTCGTCGATCGCGAACAGCGCCACCTTGGCCTGCGTCAGCAGCGACATACAGCGCGGCGTGACCAGCCGCTCCGGCGCGACATAGAGCAGGTCGAGATCGCCCGCGACCAGGCGCCGCTCGATGTCGGAGGCTTCCTGGAACGACAGCGACGAATTCAGCGCGGCGGCGTTGACGCCGGCTTCGATCAAGCCGGCGACCTGGTCGCGCATCAGCGCGATCAGCGGCGAGACCACGATGCCGCAACCTTCGCGCAGCAGCGACGGCAATTGGTAGCACAGCGACTTGCCGCCGCCGGTCGGCATCAGCACCAGGCAATTGCCCCCATCGGTGACGTGCCGGATGATCTCGCCCTGCGCCCCGCGGAAACCCGGCAGGCCGAACACCGAATGCAGCACCGACAGCGCGTCGCGGCCATCGGCCGGCGCTGGCAGCGGAGCTGTGGAAGGGGCGTTCATGGGCGTGCCGGGGGCCGTGGGATTCGTCACAAGGCCAGTCGCATGCTGGGGCGGGCGTGACAAGGCCGTTCGCGCGGCAAACCACCGCCGTCCGCTCCAGGGAGAAGAAAGAGGGATTACGCCCCGATTCGCCCCAGCGCCTCGGCAACCGTCACAATCGGCATATTGCGCTTGCCGGCGGCTTCCAGCGCGTGGCGCATCAGGCGTGGCGTGCAGCCATAGGGGCTCGGTGCCTTCACGACGTCGTGGCCGTAGAAGATGAGCCACCCGCCGCTCGCGACCGCCTCGTCGAAATAGCGATCGACGCCGGCAGCGTCGATCTCGCTGTCCACAAGCGGCGAGGCACGCAGGAACTGGAGATCGATGACGTCACGATTGACGCCCGGCAGGATGCCGCGCGCCGAACGGAACGCCTTGGTAAGCTGCGGCTTCCGCCAGAACGAGGCGATCCCATAGGGATAGGCGAAGTTCTCGAGCCTGATCGAGGAATCGATGCTGCGAAAATGGCTGCGGTTCCGCTCGATCTCGCGGGCCATGGCGGCCTCGTCGAGACTGACCGCGCTCTGGTGCGAAAAGGTGTGGCAGGCGATCTCGTGCCCCGCACGGTGAAGCCGCACGATCGCGTCGCTCGACAGGCCATGCCAGTGATCCGACGGCCGGTCGATCAGGCTGCCGGCGATGTAGTAGGTGCCGCGGCCGCCATGGGTTTCGAGCAGCGAAGCGCCCTCGCCGGCGGCGCTGTCGGGGGCGTCATCGAAGGTGAAGCTCACCATCGGCGCATGCGCAGGCAAGCGGTGCGGCGCGGCGCGGAAGTGCCGGGCCAGCCGATTGCTCACGCGTCCCTGGAGTGCCGACCACACGACCACGCTTCCTCTTTGCCCCGATTCGCTCAATCAAGCATTCGTGCGTTGCTTGAAGCAAGCTTCGCACTTCGTTAGCCCTAATTGGAACCTAGCGCGCCAGGACCGACGCATCGGCATCCGCGCCGAGAAATTGCAGCCAATTCCGGAATAGTGCCGCTGCGGCCGTGCCGGCGGCGATATCGGCGCGCAAATTCAGCGCAGGAAGGTCGTTGCTGAGCGCCGGATGGCGCTCGTGCCGCGCCCGCTTCTCGAAGCGAGCCAGCTTCTCCTCCGTAGCTGCGTCAAAATAGCTCACGGGCAGGAGCGGATAATTCCCGCGCTCGCGCGCGAGATAGCGGCCGACGTCGCGCAAATATTCGCGCTGAAGCGACAGCGCGTCATATTCCGGATGGCCCTGGAAGAATACGAAGCGGCTGGCATATTGCCGGGTGAAAACGTCGACGCCGGCCTGGGCCGAACGGGTCAGGACCTGGTAGCCGGCCTGGACGAGGTCGCTCTCGACAATCTCGTTCAGGCGCGAATGCGAGACCTTGAGCGGCGCGGGCGCGGTGTGCGTTAATGGATCGCCCGTCACGGCTTCGCAGTCGAAGATGCCGTGACATTTGGCCGGCAAGCGCCGCCGCTGGATGCCGTCGAGATGCAGCACCGCGGCATGCGCGGCGAGGCATGACCAGATCGTCGAGCGTGTGTTGACCTTCGCCCAATCGATCAGATCGGTAAGATCACGCCAGTACGGTTCCTGGTCGAGTTCGGGCGCGACCGGCTCGGCGCCGGTCACGATCAGCCCGTCGAATCGCTGACGCTTGAGATCCGTGAGATCCGAATATTCGCTCTCGACACGCCATTTCGCTTCCGGCGAGCGTTTCACCGACGGCAGTGAGAAGCAGTGGAAGCGGATGCGGCGCGGGCCCGCGGAAGCCTGGAGCAGCTTCATGAACTGCCGTTCGGTCGCTTTCAGCGCCGGGTCCGGCATGTTGTTGATGAGCCCGATGGTCAGCTCGCTGCGGTCGCGCGCGAGGTCACCCTCGCCCGGCACCAGTGCCGGGCTCGATATGCCATGATCCCTGTCGATCAGGATCGTCATCGGGGGACGTCGCCTACTCCGCCGCCTGGAGGCGCGACGACGGACAGGCTTTTTCCAAGGCCTGGTCGATGTCCTCGATAATGTCGGCGGAATGCTCGATGCCGATCGAGAGCCGGATCGTCTCCGGCAGCACGCCGGCGGCGCGCTGCTGCTCCACCGACATCTGGCGGTGCGTGGTCGAGGCCGGGTGGCAGGCCAGCGACTTGGCGTCGCCGATATTGACGAGGCGCGTGATCAGTTTCAGCGCATCGTAGAAGGTCTTGCCGGCTTCCATGCCGCCCTTGATGCCGAAGGTGAACAGCGAAGACGCATTGCCGTCGAGATACTTCTGGACCAGCTGAAAATAGGGGCTGTCCGAGAAGCCGGTGTAGTTGACCCAGGCGACGCGCGAGTCGTTGCGCAGGAATTCGGCGACCTTGCGGGCGTTCTCGACATGGCGCTCCATCCGCAGCGCCACGGTCTCGATGCCCTGGAGCAGCAGGAAGGCGTTGAACGGCGACAGCACTGAACCCATGGTGCGCTGATAGACGCTGCGGGCGCGCTCGATATAGGCGGTCCTGCCGAAGCGCTCGGCATAGACCAGGCCGTGATAGGAGGCATCTGGCTTGTTATATGCCGGGAAGCGCTCGGCGTGCTTGGCCCAGGGGAAGTTTCCGGAATCGACGATGGCGCCGCCGAGCGTGGTGCCGTGACCGCCCAGGAACTTGGTCAGCGAGTGCACAGCGATGTCGGCGCCGTAATCGAACGGCTTGAGCAGGATCGGCGTTGCCACCGTGTTGTCGACGATCAGCGGCGCGCCGTGCGCATGGGCGATTTTCGCCAACGCCTCGATATCGCAGACATTGCCGGCGGGGTTGCCGATGGTCTCGGCGAAGACGGCGCGGGTGTTCTCGTCGATCAGCTTCGCGATCGCGTCCGGCGCGTCGCTCTCGGCGAAACGGCCGGTGATGCCCTGGCGCGGCAGGATATGGGAAAGCAGCGTATGCGTGGTGCCGTAGAGCTGCGGCACGGACACGATGTTGCCGCCATGGTCGGCGACGTTGACGAAAGCGAAATGCAGCGCCGCCTGTCCGGTCGCGACCGCAAGCGCGCCGACGCCGCCTTCGAGCTGAGCGATGCGCTTCTCCAGCACCGCGCTGGTCGGATTGGCGATGCGGCTGTAGCGAAAACCCTCCGCCTCGAGATTGAAGAGGGCCGCGCCGTGGTCGGCGCTGTCGAAGGCGTAAGCAGCGGTCTGGTAGATCGGCACGGCAACCGCGTGCGTGGTAGCTTCGGGCTCGTAGCCAGCGTGAATAGCGATCGTCTCGTTGCGCATCGTGCCACCTCCGCGTGGAGCGGGCCGCACTTATTGGCCTGTATGAGGCATGTGCATTGTCCGCCGCCCCTCTGTTAGAGGCGGGTGGTAAAGCGGACAATAATTCGCCTAGACATCGAGGAAGTAACCCTAACGGTTGTTGGTGAATTGGCTAAAATTCGAGTTAAATCGGATTAATGAAGTCCTGCGCTTTGGCGGAGTCATTGCGTTCCCGAGCACGCTGCAGGGAGCCCTCTAAACATACAGCCCGCGTCCGCGGACAATGACCTCCACCCAGCTTCGCTTCGCGAAGTGTCCTCGCGCGCGGTGGAGAGGAATCGCCGTCGTCGCGGCCGCGATCTTCAACAACACGGACCATGTCATCGTCAGGATTGTGAGGCGACGGATTCCGATGTTCGGTCGATGCCCATGCGATCTGCATCAAGCCGGAGATATTCTCGAAGAGCTACGACCAGTCGACATGCGGGATGATCGAACGATCATTCTCTATATCGCCTTCCCTGACGTGAAGCTGACACGCTCTTGCATAGCGCGGCATCCGTGCATGTTGAGTGCACCGATATGAAAACGCGAGGGCCGCGCTCCGGAATACTACGGGGATCGCCGAATTACTCATACGTGGAATCGTCTATTTTTATAGGGGATTTCTTCTCGACGGCGACATGCTCCGCAACATTACGGACACGGATGTTCACATCGAGATCAACCCTTGCGTAAGTTCCGCGGTGCTAGCGTCCGCGCATTGTTTTCGTTCTAGGGATGCGTTTACTTGACCTCTGCAACCAGGAATGCTCATCGCCTGTTCTCGCACTTTGTCTCCGATCGACGCGGCAACATCGCCGTCATCTTCGCACTGGCGCTGGTGCCGCTGCTATCCTTCGTCGGCGCTGCCGTCGACTACTCCCTCGCCGCCCGAGCGAAAGTGAAGCTGGCGGCTGCGCTCGACACCGCCGTGCTCGTCGCCACCGCCAAGGCCGAGATCACGAAGAGCGCATCGACTGTGCAGACTGACGCCACGAGCGCCTTCACCGGCCAAATGTCCGCGCTCGGTCTGACAACGACCTCGGTCAACATCAACGTGACCGACAGCGTCACCACGCGGACCGCCACGGGAACGGCGACGACGACTGTGACGACCTATTTCATGGGAATCGTGGGCTACAAGACCCTCGGCGTCTCGGCCACCTCAAGCGCCGCGGCCTCGCTACCGTCCTACATCGACTTCTACGTGCTGCTTGACAATTCGCCGTCGCAAGGGCTTGGCGCAACCACCGCCGACATGACCGCGCTACAGAATGCCACGTCCGACAGCTGCGCTTTCGCCTGTCACGACACCTACACGTCGAGCTCGAAGAAGACGCTCCAGACCAATAGCTACTACTCGATCGCGAAGAAGCTCGGCATCAAGATGCGGATCGACCTCGTGCGTGACGCGACGCAGTCGCTGACGGACACGGCCACCGCGAGCCAGCTCGTCAGCAACCAGTACCGCATGGCGGTCTACACCATGGGCAGCGATTGCGCCTCGATGGGCCTGACCACGATCTCGGCGCTCACATCGAGCCTCTCCTCGGTGAAGACGGCGGTTTCCGCCGTCGACCTGATGACGATCCCCTACACCAATTACAACAACGACATGTGCACGGATTTCGACGGCACCCTGTCCTCAATGAACGGCACGATCCCGACGCCCGGCGACGGCTCCTCGTCCTCGCCGCAGAAATGGCTGTTCTTCGTCTCGGATGGCGTCGCCGACTATTACTACCCCTCGAGCTGCAGCAAGACCGTGATCTCCTCGTCGGGGCGGTGCCAAGAGCCGCTGACGACGACGACCTGCGACACGATCAAGGCGCGCGGCGTCAAGATCGCGGTGCTTTACACCACCTATCTCGCGATCACCAACAACAGCTGGTACAACACCTACATCGCGCCATGGCGTAGCTCGATCGCGACCAAGATGCAGTCCTGCGCGACGTCGGGCTATTACTACGAGGTCTCGAGCGATTCGAGCATCACAGACGCGCTGAATGCGCTGTTCCAGAAGGCGATCGCGGCTTCGCATCTGACCAACTGATCGGCTTCGCCGTGCGGGCTTCGCGCGAGAGGCGCGAAGCCCTGGAGCGCGGCTTCAGGCCATCGTCTCCCAGAGCCGATGAGCGAGCACGCCCGCGCGTTTCTCGATCGCCGCCGCGGCATCGAGCGCGAGGTCCTCGCGGTAGCGCCCAGTGATCAGCTGCACGCCGATCGGCTGGCCCTCGTGCACGGACACCGGCACCACCGCGCCGGGCAGCCCCAGCACGTTGATGGCGGAGATGAAGCGCATCCCGCCCCAGAACACCTCCTGCACGCGCTCGGCGCTGACCGTATCGTCGCGCGGGCCCGGCGTCGGCCCGACCGTGGTCGGTGCCAGCACGACCGGATATTCCTCGAAGAACAGCTGCCAGGCGCGGATATGGCCGTTGCGCGCCGCCGTCGCCTGCATCCAGGCCTTGAGATCGAGCACATTGGCTTTGGTCTTCATGCCGTTCCACGCCTTGTGGAAGTCCTCGGACGTGACCTTCAGCATCCCGGCCTCCTGCATCACCATCGTCTCGTTGGTGATGATGTCGCACCAGGTCTGCCAGACGCCGTTGATGTCGGGCACCTCGACCTCGCTGACGCGATAGCCGGAACGCTCGAGATGATCGGCGGCCTGGCGCAGCGCCGCGGCGACCTGAGGATCGACGTCCATGTCGTCAGGAATCTTGGCCAGCGCAACCTTGATCGGTCCCTTCGGCTTCGGCCCGCCCAGCGGCGCCGGCACCCACCAGGGATCACGCGGATCGCGCTGGCTCATCACCTCCAGCGCAAGGCGAACGTCGGCGACGTGGCGGGCGAGCGGCCCCTGCGCCGACATCAGATGCGCCAGCATCGGCCGCTCGGCCGTTGCACTGCCGTTGAAGGCCGGGATGCGGCCTTGCGTTGGCTTGATGGTCGCGACGCCATTGCAATGCGCCGGCCAGCGCAGCGAGCCGCCAATGTCATTGCCATGGGCGATGGTACCGATACCGGCGGCAACCGCCGAACCCGCGCCTCCGGAGGAGCCGCCGCAGGTGATATTCGGATCCCATGGGTTCAGCGTCAGTCCGTGCAGCGGATTGTCGGTGAAGCCGCGGAAGGAAAACTCCGGCGTGTTGGTAAGCCCGATCACGATCGCGCCGGACTTTTTCAGGTTGCGAACGACAGGCGAATCCGACGGTGCGATATAGTCCTTGTTGGCGGGCACGCCGTTGAAGTTCGGGCGCCCCTCGTAATCGACGTTCTCCTTGATAGTGATGGGCACGCCGTGCAGCAGGCCGAGCGCGCCGCCCTTGGCGCGCTGCTTGTCGGCCGCATGCGCAGCCTTCAGCGCTTCCTCGCTGAGATCGACGACGACGGCGTTCAGCCTGGGATTGACGGCCCGCATCCGCTCCAGATGCGCTTCGATGGTCTCGACCGCTGAAATTGCGCCGGAGCGGATCGCAGCCGCAGTGTCGACCGCGGACCATTGCCAGATCGGTCCCTTGGGACGGCGCGCCGTGACCGGCTTGCGCGGTGTTGCTTTCTTCGCCGCCTTTGCGACTGCGCCCTTGCGGACAGTGCTCTTCTTGCTCGAGGTCTTCGTTACTTTCTTTGCAACACTTTTCTTCTTGCTCGCCGTCTTCTTCGCCACGTCGCATCTCCAAAACAATTGCGACGCGGAGGTTATGGAGGTCACGCGACCGTGTACAGTGCGTTTCTGCATGGCGCGTGGTCGCGACGACCTGTCACGGTCCGAGACGAGAGAGACGCATGAACCTTTGGCCGCGCTCTCCTGACCCACACAATGGTTGAATACCGGAACCGACCATCGCTGAGATTGCAGCAGCGATCAGGCTTTTTGACGCAGCCAGTCTGACAGCCACACACTGGAGCATTTGCCATGCTCGTGGAATTCGACAGCGGATACGATCAGCCACCCTTTCGCGATCTGTGCGCCAACTATCCGGGACCTGAGGCCTACGATCCCGACGATTTCCGGATCGAATGGGGCCCGATCTTCCATCGCGGCCGGCTCGACGGATCAGCGCGCGTGCTCATCGTCGGTCAGGATCCCGCCCAGCACGAGACGATCGTGCGCAGAATCCTGGTCGGCACCGCGGGGCGCCGGACGCAAGGTTTCCTGGCAAAGCTCGGCATCACGCAGAGCTACGTGATGGTGAACACCTTCCTGTACAGCGTTTACGGACAGAGCGGCGGCTCGAATCACAAGAACGACCCGGGCATCGTCGCGTACCGCAACAAATGGCTCAAGGCCGTGCTCGCAACGGGCAATATCGAGGCTGTCGTCTCGCTCGGCGGCCTTGCGGACGAGGCCTGGAAGGCCTGGCTGAAGACGGACGACGGCGCGGCCTACAAGACCCTCGCCTATCAGCACATCACGCATCCGACCTGGCCGGAAAGCTCCGCTCACGATGCCGCGACGCAGGCAGCGAACACCAAGATCATGCTGACCAAATGGAATGCCGCGCTCGCCGCGCTTGCGCCTGCGGTGCAGCATCCCGACGTCCCGACAACGCTCGTGCCGTATGGCGATGCCTTCAAGCCGTCCGAACTCATCGACATCATCGCAAAGGATCTTCCGGCCGGCCTGCCGGCCTGGATGCGGGGAGATACGCCATGGGCCGTGCGCCAGGGCGCTGACGCGGCCACCAAGCGGCGCACGATCACGATCGCCATTCCCGACGGAGTGATCCCATGAGCCCCGCCGCAAGCCCGAAGCGATGGGCCCTGAGCGGGCGGATCGTGACGATGGCCGCCGAAGGCGACGTCATCAAGAGCGGAACGATCTTCATCGAGGACAATCGCATCGCCGCGATTCTACCCAAGGGGCAGCCGGCCCCGGCGGGCTTCGAGGCCGTCGCGCCGGTCGCAACGGGCGGCACCATCTATCCCGGCCTGATCGAGCTGCATAATCATCTCAGCTACAACATCCTGCCGCTCTGGCGCGTGCCGCAGCTCTACGGCAATCGCGACCAATGGCAAAATGCCAAATCGTACAAGACGTCGGTGACCGGTCCCATGAGCGCGATCGCGCTTGCCGACGACGGCTCGCTGCTGCCGGCCCTGGTCCGTTACGTCGAAGCCAAGTGCATGGTCGCAGGGACGACGACGAGCCAGGGAATCACGCTCTCCAACTGGAGCGGCACAATCCACAAATACTACCAGGGTGCGTTGCGCGCCGCCGAGATCGGCAGCCCGCCCGATCTTCCGCAGGCGCACTCGAAGATTCCTGACATCGAGGCCGAGGACTGGGCGAAGTTCGATCAAGAGCTCAAATCGTCGTCGTGCTTCCTGCTGCATTTGAGCGAAGGCATCGACACCAAGGCGCACAGCCACTTCCTGGCCTTGCGCAATTCCTCCGGCGATTGGGCCATCGAGCCGTCGCTGGCCGGCATTCACTGCACGGCCCTCGACGCGACCGACTTCGGAACGATGGCCGAAAATCATGCCAAGGTCATCTGGTCGCCCCTGAGCAATCTGCTGCTGTACGGCAAGACCACCGACGTCGTTGCCGCTCGCACAGCCGGCCTCACCATCGCGCTCGGCTCGGACTGGTCGCCGTCCGGCAGCAAGAACCTGCTGGGCGAGCTGAAGGCCGCGAAAGTGGTGTCCGCGCATTTCAACCTCGGCTTCAGCGACTACGAGATCGTCTCGATGGCGACGCGCAATCCGGCCGCAATCCTCAAATGGGATGCGAAATTGGGAACGATCGCCAAGGGCAAGCTCGCCGACCTCCTCGTCGTGAAGGGCATCACCGGCGATCCCTACAGCCATCTGATCAAATCGCGCGAGCAGGATATCGTCCTGGTCACGATCGCCGGGCGGCCACGCTATGGAACGAAGGGCGCCATGCAAAAGGCGGGCGGAAGCGGCGAGACCCTCAATATCCGCAGCAGCGCAAGAGTGATCGACTTCTCCTCGCCCGATCAGGACCCGGGAATCGAGAAGGTCACGCTGGCGGAAGCGAAGAGCCGACTGCGCACCGCGCTCGCCAATCTCGGCACGATGCAGCCGCATAGCATCGCCATGTTCGCGGCCATCGCCAGCGGAACGGTGTCGCGGCCCGGCTGGCGTCTCGCGCTGGATGAGCAATTCGGCAACAATGTCCAATTGCGCCCGCGGCTCGAATATAACGGTATCCGGACCGGCCCGGATTTGCAGCTCACCGCGGCAGCGGCGCCCGAGCCGCTGCATCCGATCAAGCTGGATGGTCTTACGGTGGCCGACGATCCCGTCTTCATCGATACGCTCACCAGCGAACCGAATCTTCCGCAAGGAATCGCCGCGGCGATCGCCGCCTTCTATTAGTTACCGTCACACCAGAGGCGGATTGAGCCGGGCAAAGCCTTCCTGGATCCGGTAGGGATAATAGGGATAAGGCGGCATCACAGCGCTGACCTCGTCGAGACGCTTGATCTGATCCGGGCTCAGCGACCAGCCGACTGCGCCGAGATTGTCGCGTAGCTGCGCCTCATCGCGGGCTCCCATGATCACGGAGGAGACCGTGGGGCGCGACAACAGCCAGGCGATCGCAACTTGCGGCACGGTGCGGCCGGTCTCCGCGGCAATCGCATCCAGCACGTCAACGATCGCATAAAGCCGCTGCTCGTCGACGGGCGGGCCGAACTGCGCGGTGGCGTGCAGGCGGCTCCCTTGCGGAAGCGGCTGGCCACGGCGGATTTTTCCGGTTAGCCGGCCCCAGCCGAGCGGGCTCCAGACCAGCGCGCCGACGCCCTGGTCGCGCGCGAGCGGCATCAGCTCCCACTCATAGTCGCGGCCGAGCAGCGAGTAATAGACCTGATGCGCGACATGGCGCGGCCAGCCGTGGCGGTCGGCGATGGCCAGCGACTTCATCAACTGCCAGCCTGCGAAATTAGAGACGCCGACATAGCGCAGCTTGCCGGCACGCACGAGCGTGTCGAGCGTCGACAGCACCTCGTCGATCGGCGTGAACGCGTCGAAGGCGTGGAGCTGAAGCAGGTCGATATGGTCGGTGCCGAGCCGTCGCAGGGCCGCATCGACCGAGCCGACCAACCGATGCCGCGACGAGCCGGCATCGAGCGGACCATCGCCCATCGGCAGGCTCATCTTGGTCGAGATCAGCACCTTGTCGCGCCGGCCCTTGATGGCGGCGCCGAGGATCTCTTCGGAGGCGCCGTTGGAATAGACGTCGGCGCTGTCGAACATATTGACGCCGGCATCGAGACAGATGTCGACGAGCCTGCGTGCCTCCTCTGCGCCGCTGCGGCCCCAGGCCGAGAACAGCGGACCCTGGCCACCAAATGTGCCGGTGCCGAAGCTGAGGACGGGGACCTTGAGGCCCGAGGCGCCGAGATTGCGATATTCCATGGTCATGCTCCCTTATTCCGCCGGGCACGCCGCGACGGCGGCCATCGTGCGATCGAGCCGGAGGCTCCACAGCGCCAGCACGAGACCGACTGCCGTGATGCCGGCCGCAACCAGCGGCAGCGCGGAGAGGCCGAACCCGCGATCGATGGTGACGCCGCCGGCCCAGGCGCCGAATGCATTGCCGAGATTGAACGCAGCGATGTTGAGGCTGGAGGCGAGCGTGCGGCCGCTGGGGCCGGCGGCTTCCAGCACGCGAAGCTGGAGCGGCGCGACGGTTGCGAAGGCAGCGATGCCAAGCAGCAGGATCAGCGCGATGGACAGACTCTTGATGGACAGCACCGCAGCAAGGCCGAGCAGCACGACGGCGAGCGCGGCGAGCGTGCCGATCAGGGCGCGCGCGAGGCCACGGTCGGCGAGCTTGCCGCCGGCGACGTTACCGATCGCAAGTCCTGCGCCGAACACCAGCAGGATCGGCGAGACCGCAGCTTCCGAGAAGCCGGTAAAACGGGTCAGGATCGGCTGGATATAGGTGAAGACGACGAACAGGCCGGCAAAGCCGAACACGGTCATGAAGAGGCCGAGCAGCACCTGCGGCCGGCCGAGCACGGCGACCTCTTCGGCGAGCGAGATCGGCTTGTCGCCGTTGCCGACATGGCCGGGCACGAACGCGGCCACCACGGCAAAGGCGACCACGCCGATCACCGTCACCGCCCAGAACGCCGCGCGCCAGCCGAGCATCAGGCCGAGCCAGGCGCCGAACGGCACACCCAGCAGCGTGGCGACAGTGAGACCGATGAACATGGTGGCAATGGCGGAGGCGCGCTTGTCCTCGGCGACCAGGCTGGTGGCGACGACAGAGCCGACGCCAAAGAACGTGCCGTGCGCAAGAGAAGTCAGCACCCGCGCGGCCATCAGGAGCTCGTAGTTCGGCGCCAGCGCACACGCCGCATTGCCGAGCGTGAAGATCGCCATCAGCGCGAGCAACACCGTTTTGCGCGGCATCCGCCGCGTCGCCAGCGTCAGGACCGGCGCGCCGACGAAGACGCCGAGCGCATAGCCGGAGATCAGCAGGCCCGCGACCGGCACTGAAACGTGCATGTCGGCGGCGACCTGCAGCAGCAGGCCCATGATGATGAATTCGGTGGTGCCGATGCCGAAGGCACCGGCGGTGAGGGCGAGGACGGCGGGAGGCATGCGTGGCTCCGATGGATGAGACGAGCCACGCAGATAGCTGCGCTGCGGCAAAACCATTAGAATGTCTGCAATCCAATCATTTGTGATGTGAATTCAACATGGCCCGCTTCGACACCAACCGCTCCGCAGAGATGGAGGTCTTCGTCCGCGTCGTCGACCTCGGCGGCTTCACCCAGGCCGCGCGAAAACTGCGGCTGACGCCGTCGGGTGTCAGCAAGCTGATCTCGCGGCTCGAAACACGGCTCGGCTCGCGGCTGATCAACCGCACCACGCGCAAGCTCACATTGACCGAGGAGGGCCAGGCCTTCTACCAGCGCTCGTTGCGCATCCTCGGCGAGATGGAGGAAGCCGAGCGCGAGGCGGCCTCGGGTGCGACGCCGCGCGGCCGCCTCACGGTCAATTGCAACATCCCGTTCGGCATGTTGCATATGATGCCCCTGATCCCGCGCTTCCTCGAACAGCATCCCGAGATCACGCTCGATCTCGTGCTCACCGACACGCTGATCGATCTGATGCAGGAGTGCGCCGACGTCGCCATTCGCGTCGGACCTTTGAAAGCCTCGCGCCTGGTCGCGCGCAAGCTGGGCACCAGCCGCATGGTGGTGGTCGGCGCGCCAGGCTATCTGGCGCGCCTTGGCACACCGAAAACGCCGGCGGATCTCACTGAGCACCGCGGCATCGGCTGGACCTTTCCGCGCATCCGCGGCGGCTGGCCGTTCAAACGCGGCGACCGCACCGAGGAAGCGGTGCCGCCGCGCGTCGCCCGCGCCAGCGACGGCGAGATCGCCCGCCGCCTCGCGCTCGGTGGCGTGGGCCTCGCCCGTCTCGCCCTCTTCCACATCGGCCCCGACATCGAAGCCGGCCGCCTCATCCCGGTGCTGCAAAGCTACAATCCCGGCGACCGCGAAGACATCCACGCCGTCTATGTCGGCCACACCGCGCCGCTTCCGGCGCGCGTACGCGCGTTCATCGATTTTTTGGCTGAGCACGTGCGGGTGAGCGATCCGGTGTTGAAACGCGCCGGGGACGGCAAGTGGAAAGTCGTCCAGGGGTGATAAGGGAAAAGCCGATCACAGAATGCGCCGCATCGCGGCGACATCAGGCCCGTAACGGTTCAAGCCCGCCCTTGAGCCACCCCCAAAGCTCCTGGGCAACCGGCCCGTGGGAGCGGTCGGCACGCCGCATTGCCGCCAGCGTTTCCGTCCGACCCGGAAGGTGGCGCCCTTGCATGTTGATCAATGCGCCTGCGCGCAATTCGTCCTCGATCATGAATTCGGGAAGGTGCCCCCAGGCCATCCGATGCAAGATCAATTCCTTCTTCATCGTGTGGTCAGGCACGGAGCAGCGCGGCGCGCCGTCGATCAGGAAGTGATCTTCCGGAGTTGTATCGTGGGCTGTGTCTCGGATCACGCACTGCGTGAAGGACTGCAATTGCAGCGGCGTCACATCGGTGCCGGGGTCAAAGGGTAAAAAGCCCGGCGCAGCGACCGGCAGTAGCCGGATCTCGCAAAGCCTGATCTGCTCCAGATCGTAGCGCGAGGCGTCGGCACGGTGAAAGATCAGATCGGCGGAGCCGTCGCCCAGACGCTCAAACGGGCCACCCACGGCCTCATAGTCAAGATGCAGGCGTGTGCGCTGCCGCCCAACGAAGAACGTCGAGAGCGCGCCAAGGATCAAGGAGCGGTCGCATAAATCGCCGAGCACGACGCGTAACACCGGCTCCTCGCCTGCCGCCAGTTGCCGTGCATATCCATCAAGATTATCGATCTCACGCAGGGATGTCGTGGCGCGGGCATGGAACATCCGTCCCGCCTCCGTCAGCTCGACGCGATAGCCGCTCCGGTCGAGCAGCGTCAGCCCAAGGCGTTCCTCCAGCCGCGTGACGGCCGCGAAGACAGAAGGGTGCGTGCGATGAAGCGCATTCGCCGCGGCCTGAAAGCTCCCCAAACGTGCCACGGCGTCGAAGCAACGCAGATCGTGCAGCTTGAAGGAAGCAGGTTTGTTCGTTTCTTCGACAGTCATTGCTTGAACATAGTAATTCTCCGCTGCCGGCGCGAGCGCTAGATCGACGCGACACCCGCGCACGGAGATACTGAATGAGCGGCATCAGCCATATCATCGCCGGAGACGGCTGCCGGATCGCCTACCGGTTTGACGGCGAAGGCGACCGCCCGGTGCTGATCCTTTCCAACTCGATCGCGACCGATCACCACATGTGGGACCGGCAGATCGCGCAACTGTCGGAATCGTTTCGCGTGCTCCGCTACGACACGCGCGGCCATGGCGGATCGGACGCTCCGCCAGGCCCTTATTCGCTCGACCACCTTGGTCGCGACGTGATCGAGTTGATGGATGCACTTCAGGTCGAGCGCGCGCATTTCTGCGGTCTTTCGCTCGGCGGCATCGTCGGCCAATGGCTGGGCTTTCGCGCGCCCGAGCGGATCGACCGGCTCATTCTTTCGAACACGTCACCCTATCTCGGTCCTGCCCCGCAGTGGGATGAGCTCATCAATCGGGTCCTGCGCGAACGGGACATGGCGGCGATGGCGAACATGTTCATCGGCAACTGGTTTCCGCCGCAGATGATCCGCGATGAACCGGTGACGGTCAAAACCTTCCGCAGCATGATCCTGGCGACGGCGCCCGAAGGGCTCGCGGGATGCTTCGCCGTCGTACGCGACGCCGATCTCCGGCGCACCAACACGCTGATCCGGGCGCCAACGCTGGTGATCGGAGGCATCGGTGATACCGTGACTCTTGCCAGCCACAGCGAGGAAATCGCGGCCTCAATTCCCGGATCGCACCTCGCCCTGCTGCCCGGCGTCCACATGCTCAATATCGAGCGGCAAGCCGCGTTTCTCGAGAGCGTGCTGGAATTCCTGCGGGAGGATTAGGGTGTGCCTGCTGGAATCTGCGGGTCGGGCGGCAAATGGCGGAGAGAGTGTCAGTCAATCCCCATTGAAAGATACCGCATTTTTGCCGAAATCTCGGGATGCACGGCGGCGGACACCTGTGAAATTAATTGCTTCTGCGTTTGCGGCGTCGCTCCCTAAGATCGGTCTGCGCTTGACGCGCTCCAACGTCCGCACAAGCACGTCAAGTGCGCGATCCCGCAAAGAGGCGACCACGATCATGAGCAATGCCATCACGGCCACTGGAGAGAAGCCGCTAACTCCGGCCATGCTGCGTGAGTTGTCGATGCGGTGCAATTGGCGAGGTCTGGTCCGCGCGGCCAGCCACTACGGCGTCATCGTCGTTGTCGGCGCACTGATCTGGCTGGTTTCGTCGCGATACGGAATCATGTGGGCGTTGCCGCTGGTCGTCGTCCAAGGTTACTTCGTCGCATTCCTGTTCATGGTGGTGCACGAGACCGCCCACAAGACGGCGTTTCGCAGCCGCGCCCTCAATCTCGCCTTCGGTCATCTCTCCTCGTTCGCGGTCGGCTTGCCTTACGAATATTACTGCCTGTTCCACTGGGATCATCATCGGTATACGCAGGATCCGAAGAGGGACCCAGAACTGCTGTCGGTCCCGATCCCGACCTCGGACGCGCAACTGGTGATCGTCTACAGCGGCTTGCGGCAGGTTGCCTTCCGGGCGCGGCTAATGCTTCGCCATGCGTTGACCGGCAACGCCACGTCACCCTGGATTCCGGAAAGCAAGCGCCACGTCGTCGTGAGGGAAGCGCGCCTCTATCTGGCAGGCTACGTTGCGCTGCTGTTGGCATCGGTCGCGCTGCACAGCTTGTTCCTGTTGTGGGTTTGGATCATCCCCGTGATCGTCGGTCAATTATTTCTACGTCCATATCTCCTCGCCGAACACACCGGTTGCGATCGTACGCGCAGCGCCTTCCAGAATACCCGCACCACCTACACGGCCATGTTCGTGCGCTGGTTTGCATGGAACATGCCCTATCATGTCGAGCACCATGCCTATCCTTCGATTCCGTTCCATGCGCTGCCGAAACTGAACGGGATCGTCGCCGATCAGATCGTCTACCGGGGCCCGGGCTATATCGCAGTGACGCGGCAGACATGGGCTTGGTTTCGCCGCGCACGCAACGGCATCGAAAGCCCGATCAGCTCCGATTGATCCGGGATCAGGCTTGATGAAAGCCAGCAGGGTGTCGTTGCCGCAAGCTCCGATGCGCCCAAGGCGTGGGCAACATGGCGAGTTTCTTGCCTTGCTCACAGTCGGAAGCTGGCGCTGCTTGCGCAAAAACTGGGCAGCAGGGCCGTGTCGATTAATTGCTTCATGGTCTTCCATCTTCAGACGATTCTATCTGCAAGGTCGATCACTCCGATCGCCGGCATTACAGGGGTTTGGCATGCGATCAACAGTTGCTCTTCGCTCCGCCGTGTTCGTACTATCTGCTTCCTTCCTGTTTTCGTCGCCCGCGCGCGCGACAGCCGAGGAATTGCTGAAGGCGCGGCTCGCCCAGAATCTTGGGCCGATCTCGGGACTGGCGATTGTCGCCAATGCGAAGGGCATTTTCGCCAAGCAGGGGCTTGACATATCGGTCTCCAATTTCACCAGCGGGAAGCAGTGTCTCGATACGGTGCTTGGGGGAGGAGCGGATATCGCGACAACCGCTGAGGCACCGGTCACGGCGGCCGCGATGGCGCAACAGCCAATCGCCTTCGTGGCGGGGATGGAATATTCCGATCTCAAGACCATGACCGCAGCCTCTGCCCGTATCAAGACGAAGGCCGATCTGCGTGGAAAGCGTATCGCCTTCACGGCCGGAACTGGCAGCGAAGTTTACACGTCGGTTCTATTGAAGGCGGCGGGCCTGACTGCGAAGGACGTGACGCTCGTCAATTTGAGGCCTCAGGAGATGCTCCCCGCCATGGCGGCCGGCAGCATCGATGCGTTCGATACCTGGGAGCCGCACGTCGCGAATGCGAGGAAGGTTCTTGGCGAAGGCGCGATCCCGCTTGAGACCAAAGGTCTCTATTCGGAGACCTTCAATATTGTCGTTACGCAGTCTTACCTCGCGGCCAACCCGGCGATCGTCAGCAAGTTCCTGGCGTCCCTCATCGAGGCCGAGGGTTGGCTCAAGGCGCATCCAGATGAAGCGATCGACGTCATCGCCGCAGCGACCGGGATGAAGCGCGATGAATTGGCCTCGATCTGGCCGGACTATGTTTATCACGTGCGCCTCGACGACAGGATTCTCACGACTCTGAAGACCCATGCCGCCTGGCGACTCGAGACCGGCAATCACCCCCCCGGAGCGAGCATGCCCGATTTCTCGAAAGTCTTGGTAACGGCGCCGCTGGAGGCACTCGATCCGGCTCGCGTCACACTGGCGGCGCATCCGTGAGTGTCCGCGGACGCAGCAGTGCGAGCACGACCGGACGGCTGAGCGTACTGGTCGCCGTCCTCTCCGTGCCCGCCTTCACAGGCGTGTGGGAACTGGTGGCGCGTTCCGGCATTGTGAACGCCGTGCTGTTTCCGCCGCCGTCGACGGTCGCCCTCGCCGTTCTCGAATGGATCCGCAGCGGACAATTTTTCGGTGACCTGATGGCGAGCCTCGCGCGCGTTGCCGGGGGATTTGCGATCGGAGCCGCAGGCGGGATCGTACTCGGCGTCCTGACTGGCCGGTTCCGGCTGGTGTCTAGCCTGCTTTCGCCTTTGTTTCACATTCTCCGTCCAATTCCTCCCATCGCCTTCGTGCCGATCGTCATCCTCTGGTTTGGCCTCTCGGAGGCAGGCAAGCTTTTCCTGGTGGTTTGGGGCGTGTTCTTCACGGTATGGCTCGCGACCCACATCGGGGTACAGAAAGTCGACCGCGGGCTTATCCGAGCTGCCCAGATGCTCGGTACGCCGCAGCCGCAGATGCTGTGGGAGATCGTCCTTCTTGGCGCGCTGCCCTATATCACAGTCGGTCTTCGGACAGCGGTGAGCATCTCTTTCTACGCGCTGGTCGCAGCCGAGTTGGCGGGAGCGTTCGCCGGTATCGTTTACCGTATCGAAATCGCGCAACAGAACATGCAAACGGGTCAGGTGATGGGAGGGTTGGCAGCTCTCGGGCTGCTTTCCTTCATCGCCGACCGTTCCTTCGCTATTCTTGCCGAACGTGCCGTGTGGTGGCGATGACCCCGAGCTTGCTTCGTCCAGACCAGTCGCTCAGGCTCGTGGATACGAACTCGCCGTCCGCCCCGGCGCGTCGGGCGATCATCCGGGTCGAGGATATGAGCATCGTCTTCGATGCGCCGGGCGGACCGGTCATTGCGGTCGATCGCGTATCCCTCGCGGTAGCCCAGGGAGAATTCGTCTCGATCGTCGGTCCATCCGGCTGCGGCAAGTCCACGCTCCTGAATGCAATGGCCGGCCTCGAGCGGCCGTTCGAAGGCCAGGTACTCATAGCCGGCGAAGCAATGCGCGCGCCACGGCCCGAGATCGGGATGGTCTTCCAGCAGCCACATCTGTTTCCATGGAAATCGGTGCGCCGGAACATCGCGCACGGGCCGCGCGCCCTCGGCAAGCCGAAAGCGGAGGCGCTGCGAATTGCGGACGACCTTATCGAGATGATCGGGCTGACCAAATTTGCGTCGGCATATCCGCACACGCTATCGGGAGGCATGCAGCAGCGCGTTGCGATTGCCCGTGCCCTCGCCAATCAGCCGCGTGTGCTGTTGATGGACGAGCCTTTCGGAGCGCTGGATGCGCAGACCCGGGCGGTCATGCAGGACAATCTGCTCGAGCTCCGCGAGCGGATCAACGCAACAATCGTTTTCGTCACACACGACATCGATGAAGCGATCCTCCTCTCTGACCGTGTGCTGATCATGAGCGCGGGACCAGGCCGCATCCTCAAAGACCTTCAGGTAAGCCTGCCGCGACCGCGCTCCAGCGCGATCGTTGCGGAGGCTGCCTATCTCGGCCTCAAGCGGGATTGCCTCGACCTGATCCGCTCGGAAGGCCGCAAGGCGTTCGAGCAACTGGAAATCAGGACATAGGCGCCTGATGCCAAGCACTGGCACGGCTCTTGAATGGCCCTCCCTTGCGGCGGCAAGGGAGCGAGCAGATGTCGGCGGCAAGCCTCGGGAATACGGCCGGCATCATGCTGGCAGGATCGGATGCTCTGGTCGGGTCGCTGCCCAGTCTGTTGGATCCGTTGTGTGAGGCTGACCGGCGTCGTGTTCTCGCCATCGGCCGCGAGGAGGTCCTGCAGGCAGGCAAGCATGTCTGGCGTCAGGGCGATCTGCAGAACGGCATCTATCTGATCGAGGAGGGGCGTATTCGCAGCTACTACGCAGCTCCTTCCGGACGTGAGGTGACGCTGGCCTACTGGTTCGCCGGCAATTTCGTCGGCGGCCCGGATCTGTTCGGTACTGGTGCCCACGTATGGTCGTCGGTTGCAGTGGAGCGGAGCCAGGTGACGTTCTTGCCCGGCCCAGCCCTTCGCGCGCTGGCGCTTCAATCGGCAAGCATCGCGGTCGCGCTGCTGGATGCGCTCGCGTTCAAGGCAAGGTGCTACTCGGCCATGGCGCAAATGTTGGGGACCCGCTCGGTGACCGAGCGGTTGCATCGCCTGCTGGTCTTCCTCTCGAAGATCTACGGTTCGCAGCAGGGCCGCGAGATCGTGATCGGGATCCCGTTCACGCATGGTGATCTCGCCAATCTGATCGGCTCAACCCGCCAATGGGTGACGGTGCAGCTTTCCCGCATGCAGGCAAGGGGTGTCATCCGTTATCACCGGGGCCTGATTGTGATTCTCAATCCACGCGCTCTCGATCTCGAAGTCGTCTAGAGCGTTTTCGAGCGAAGTGGATACCGGTTCGCGTCAAGAAAACGCGTCAAAACAAGAATCTAGAGCCCCGTTCCGATTCCATCGGAACGGGAAAGGCTCTAAGACGCGGCCCTCGGATATACTCGTAGATCGAACAGCGCAGCCTTCGCATCGGGCAGCCATCGCTCGGCAAGGTCAAGCAGAGCATGGTCGCACCACGCAGGCGCCAGCAAAGTGATGCCCATCGGCATGCCGTTGCCGAGCGTTGCGTTGGGAATTGCCACCGCGCACAAATCCACGAGATTGGCAAAATAGGAGTAGTAACCAAGGCGGCTGTTGAGCGTGATGGGATCTTCCATCATCTCCGAGATCGTGAAGGGGCGTGGCGCGGTAGGTACCACCAGGACATCGATCTCCTCGAAAAGCGATTGGATCTGGCGTCGCAGCTTCAAGAGCCGGTGTTGCGCGGCGAACGCATCTGTTGCGGAATACCGGGCAGCTGCGCTCAGCACGTCGCGGATGACGTCAAGCAGTTCTGCATGACCCATGTCCAGGAGCTTGCTGATCGCCGCATGACGCTCAGCAATCCAAGGCCCTGAGAAGAGCATTTCACCGGCTTCGGCGAAGGGCCTGTAGTCAATTTGTGTGGCTCGGCCTCCCAGCCCCAAAAGCCTCGTGCAGGCCTGCCTGTAGAGGTCGTTACATTCCGCCATACCGAATGAATTCAGATGACCGGCAGAGACCTGGCCGAACCGGAATTTGCGAAGAGATTGGGAGGACGAGGCAGTCCGTTGACGGCTAAAAGGATCGGCGCTGTCGAATCCTTCGGTCAACTCGAGCAGGATTCGACCTTCGGCAATGGAATTGCAGAAGATCGAGGGACAATCGAGCGTCGGACAGTTCGGCACAAGCCCCCGGGATGAGACGAGGCCGACGGTTGGCTTGATCCCGATGATCCCATTAAAGCCTGCGGGAATCCGGCCCGAGCCGCCGGTATCCGTGCCGAGAGCAAAGGCAATATGGCCGGATGCCACAGCAGCAGCCGAACCGGAACTCGAACCGCCGGAAATATAGAGATCGTTGGCAGCGCTGGAACAGGCGCCATAGGGGGAGCGGGTGCCGGACAGTCCGGTTGCGAATTGATCCAGGTTGGTTTTGCCAAAACAGATCGCACCCGCGGCCGTCAATCTCTCGACGCATCTGGCCGATTGCGCAGCCACATATTCGAATGACGGACAGGCTGCTGTCGTTGGCATGCCTTCAACGTCAATATTGTCCTTGACGCCGAATGGCACGCCAAGCAGCGGCAGGACCTCACCCTCCTCCGCTCGTCGCACAAGGGCATCAGCCTCGGCCAGCACCTCTTCCATGGGCCGCACATAGATCCAGCAGTTGCGGCGCCGGTCCCGTTCGATGCGCTCATAGGCGGTTGTGATGATGGAGGCTAACTCGGCACGCGAACGTAGGGGTCGGGCGGATAGGATAGCTTGCGGCACGGAATGAACTCCTGAGGGCATGACCGCAGAAATATGAAGCCGCTGCCCGGCAAGGAAAGCAACTAAGTGCCTCGGCCGCACCGGCAGGACTCGAACCTGCAGCCAAACCGTCATGAGCGGCAGCATATCGATCGCGCTTGTTGTTTCAGCAGCCAATCGAAATCACGCATCAATGTTGTCGGGGCTCCCGACACGATTCGAACGTGTGGCCTTCACCTTCGTAGAGCAGAGGAATGCCTGGCGGTCTGCCGACTGTGGAGATGGCCTCAAGGAGCTCGAGTTGCGCCGTACATCCGGCATTCACGGCGGAATTGCGCGGCTCGCAAGTATCCTAGATCGAGCCCGGCGTGCAAACCCGCACAAATGGCGGAGAGATGTCAGTCAATCCTGAGTGATGTATAAGCTGTTTTTCATTCCGAAAGGTGGCGACCAACGGTCCTGGCTACTGCGCACTTAGACACGCCTCGTAACATGATGAGGTAATGAGGATGACGACGATAAGGCCCTTTGACGGCTTCGATTTCGAAGGCTTCTGGAACGACTGTTCGTATTCCCTGGAGAAATATGTCGAGCCTCCGCCGAGCGACGAACTGATCGCCTCCGTTGAGCAGGAATTGGGCGGGTATCGGCTCCCGGCAGCGTATATCGACCTCGCTCGGCGCCACAATGGCGGAATGGTCAAGCGTAACTGTCACCCGATGAAAGAGCGCACGGGCTGGGCGGAAGACCACGTGGCTATCGACGGGCTCTACGCCATTGGCCGCACATCCACCTATTCGCTCGCCGGGGAACTGGGCGCCAAATTCATGATCGAGAAATGGGGCTACCCACCGATTGGAGTCGGCATCGCCGACACGCCGGCCGCGGGCCACGAACTGATTATGCTGGACTACCGGACCTGCGGAAAGCGGGGCGAGCCGCAGGTCGTGTACATCGACCAGGAGGCTGACTACAGCATCGTCGTCGTTGCGCCCAACTTCGAGACCTTCATTCGAGGCTTGGTCGAGGAGTCCGCGTACGACACCGCCGAGGAGGATCGGGCTGCTGCGATCGCAACCGTCGAGCGGGGAACGTTATCACCAATCGTGGTACGGGCCTTGGCCGCCGTCGGCGACCGTTTGCCGAACGGTGAGCGAATATTGCGAGCCTTGGCCCGGCAGATCGTGGACGACAAGGGCTTCTTCGCCTTGCACGACGACGAGCGCTCGCACCTGATGTACGGACTGATGTTCTGGCTCTATTCGAGCCTTCGTACCGCCAGGTCCTTCGAAGCTTTCGTAATCCGTCCCAAGACCGGCACCTCCTACGACGACTCGCCTTGTTTCGAGCTGATGATCATTTTCGACCTCGTCGCCGACCCCTATGACTTCAACACGCGCGGGTACGCCGAGGGGTTTGTAAGGGACTGGTGGGACGCGTGCGTCGCCAGCGGCGACATCGTCGAGATGGCGGAAGGCTACCGTCTGACTCCTAAGGCCGAGGCGACTCTGCTCGGGCGCTTGGCGACGATTGCAGGCCCCCCAAGTCAATAAGCCGGCGCGATGATTTGAGATTGATGCGGTCCAGTCTCGGAGATCGCTTTGCTTGCGCGGGCGGCGCACATACTTTGCGGCCCAATCTGAGCGGCCCGAGACATAGGTGACAGAACGTACCGGACACATGGGTTACACTTTCCGCTTTTGTTCTGCGGGAGGTGTGGATGCCGTGGAGAGCGAGTTCGGTCATGGAAGAACGCCTTCGCTTTGT
>NZ_JAVAYL010000071.1:0-566 GCF_054185225.1 Bradyrhizobium sp. 18BD
TCGGGAAATAGCCGGAAAACGATTAAACGTTTATGGATCAACTCGCTTGAAACTAGCGAAATCAAAAAAGGATTTCAAAATCTGAAGGACGGACAGGCGTTTTATTCCACTTACAAAGAAGCAGAAACCCGACAAATCGCTGATTGGCTGGTAGGAATCAATCTCACCCGTCTTTACACGCTTTATATGAAGAAAAACGGCATGAGAGGCGTGTTTAGCGTTGGACTCGTCCAAACCCCGACTTTGTTCTTGATTTACCAACGAAACGAAGAAATCAAACATTTCGTCAGCAAGCCATTTTATGTATGAAGACGAATGGAGAGAATACTATGCAACCAAAAATGAGAGCATACATATTACGAGAAACAAACTCGTTTTCCAATGCAATGAAGGAATCGCTCTGTCTACTCATAAAACGGAAATTGAAAGAATCATGCATGCATTGGCACTTAAACTCTTATTACTGGAGTTAAATTCATATGATTTTTAATCTGCAAAAAAGTTTATAGCACCGTCGCTTATACCAGAAAATATAACAAACGCCGCATTGTTTTTTTGTGCACTTT
>NZ_JAVAYL010000072.1:0-561 GCF_054185225.1 Bradyrhizobium sp. 18BD
CCAGAATGCGACGGACTGCCTCGAGCTTGAACTCTCGGCTGAAAACACGGGGTGATTTGTTGGGCATACGTTCTCCGTTAGAGAACTGTCCCTAATTTCCCGTGTCTCACTTTTGGGGTGCACTCCACGCCCGGCATCGGGCACTGTCCCGGATTGCGCTCCGCTCCATCCGGGCTACAGGGCCCAGTTGCCCGACGGGCAAGACACCCGAAAGAGCGCAAGCGGCTCGCCCAAAAATATTCCACTTTACCGAAATTCGGAAATGGCGTACGTATCGCCCATCCCGGCTCATCCTTGAGGGGCGATCATGTGGTCGTCATTTTCGCGAGCCGGGCTTGCGGTGGACGCGGCAGCGTCGGGCGCGAGAGGATTGGGCAGGGCGGATTGCTCTCCGTGAGCCCAAAACTCCGTGCCGACGAGCGGCGCTGTTAGGTTTCGTTTCGCCAGTAAGTTTCCGGCTCCGTCGACAGGGTCGGGAAAACTGCGGCGAGGAGCGAGCCGTGCGTACGGCAAAACCGTGTGGTCCTGGCCGTCGTTGCTACGGTCAAGCTTTCGTGGATG
>NZ_JAVAYL010000073.1:0-561 GCF_054185225.1 Bradyrhizobium sp. 18BD
GTCCGAATACAACCATCGCGCGAACATTTTCCATATAAGGAATGAGTTCGTCAAATTCATTCCCTCGATCCAAACCACCACATAACCAAATGATTGGTTGATTAAATGAATTTAAGGCAAACTGTGTTGCTAGCGTGTTTGTTGCTTTGGAATCATTATAATATTTATTAGTTCTATTAGTACCAACATATTGCAATCTATGCTCTATTCCTGAAAATGTAGTTAAACTATCAATAATTGCTTTAATAGGTACACCAGCTAAAATACAAGCAAGCACAGCTGCTAATATATTTTCTAAATTATGTTCACCAGGCAATACTAGATCTTCAGTGTTAATAATACGAACACCTTTATAAATGATAAAACCATCTTTAATATAAATACCATCAACTTCTTGTTGAGTTGAGAAATACAATGTCTTAGCTTTTAATTCTTCCGACTCTATCACTTGTCTTTGATGATAATTACAAATCAAATAATCTTCTTCCGTTTGATTTTTATATATTTGCTTTTTAGCATTTTGATAGTTTTCTAAATTTTCATGGTAATCTAGATGCGCCG
>NZ_JAVAYL010000074.1:0-561 GCF_054185225.1 Bradyrhizobium sp. 18BD
CTGTTTTTTCTCTGGTAATACCCCGGCGCATTTTTTTCAGAATCTCTGTAGAACCGCTTTGCAAAGGCATATCCAGGTAGTTACAGATATTTGGTTTGACTGCCATTACATCCAATATGTCCATAGGAAATCCCGCCGGATAAGCGTATTGTAAACGAATCCAGTCAAGTCCTTCAATATCAGATAGTCTGTCTAATAATTCTGATAAATTTCTCTTTTTATAAATGTCAAGACCATAATAAGTAAGATCCTGTGCAATGAGAATCATCTCTTTTGTACCTCTTCTTAACAAAGATTTTGCTTCTGTAATCAACTCGTCTATCGGTCTTGATACGTGTCCTCCGCGCATAAGGGGAATAGCACAGAATGAACAAGGTCTGTCGCATCCTTCAGCTATTTTCAGATAAGCATAGTGCGTAGGAGTAGTAAGCAAACGTTCTCCGAGCAATTCATGTTTATAGTCGGCCTTAAGTGTTTTTAATAAGCGGGGAAGTTCATTGGTTCCGAAGAAAGCATCTACGGTAGGAATTTCAACTTCCAGTTCATCTTTATAACGATGAG
>NZ_JAVAYL010000075.1:0-561 GCF_054185225.1 Bradyrhizobium sp. 18BD
GTTAAACATCCATCAGACATTTAACACAAAAAATAGCTATATAAAACAAAAAACCCGGGATGCCAGGTTTAATGAAAAAAAGCGCGCACCCTGCCAGTTGAGTTCACGCAAGTGGTTATTCAATTTGGCAGGCTACTCTGAGCTAGACAATATCTGTGTGTGGCAAACATTATCGTTGCACTCATTTGCTTAAAGTGTGTGTATGTGTAAGATAAGTGAATCCATATTCTTGATAATTTACTGATTAAACTAATTCGATGATTACCATCTCTGAACCGTCTCCACGGCGTGGTCCAACTTTCATAGTTCTAGTGTATCCACCTTGACGCTCAGTGTAACGTGGCGCGATATCAGTGAATAATTTTTGAATTGCGAATTGCGTAGTTTCATCTTCGTTTAAAATTTCAACACGACGTAATACAGTAGCTGCTTGACGACGCGCATGTAAATCTCCACGTTTACCTAAAGTAATTAATTTTTCTACGATTTTACGTAATTCTTTTGCACGCGCTTCAGTCGTTTCGATACGCTCGTTAACGATTAAAGAAGTTGCTAAGTCGC
>NZ_JAVAYL010000076.1:0-557 GCF_054185225.1 Bradyrhizobium sp. 18BD
TGTGGATTGTGTCATTCAAACATTGAATAAAGCAAAAATACATTATCACATTCCAGAAGGAATGATTCTAGACACTGACTTGGGCAGCCAATACACAGCAAGAGAAGTGGAACAATGGCTTAAAACCAACAAAATAAGGCATTCTTATAGTAGAAAAGGAACACCTTATGATAATGCTGGAATCGAATCTTTCCATGCCTCATTGAAAAAAGAAGAAGTCTACACGACTAGCTACTCAGATTTTGAAGAAGCAAATCGAGCGCTATTTAGCTACATTGAAGGATTTTATAACCGAAATCGAATCCATAGCTCGATTCACTATCTAACCCCACAGGAATTTGAAGAATTAGCAAAAGAAAAAATGGCTTAACCGTCTCTACTAAAATGTGTCCAAGATATTGACTCAAATCCAAATTGAAGAAATGAAAAAGTTCGGCGCAGAAAAAATTTTCATCGAGAAACAATCTGGAGCAACGATTACTCATCGACCGATTTTCCAGGAAGCTTTAGAGTTTGTCCGAGACCAAGATATTTTTATTGTCGAAGCAATCGACCGA
>NZ_JAVAYL010000077.1:0-557 GCF_054185225.1 Bradyrhizobium sp. 18BD
GAATTTCATAAAAAGAAGAAAGTTCATAAAACGCTTGAATATAGCCAATCTTTTCTCGTGTTTCTTTTGAAAAAATAGGTTCCACGGAATAAAAACCGGTTTTATCAAAAACGGTTCGAACAACAGGTAATTGTCGATCCAATTGTAATAACTTATCATATTCATTTTGTGTTTTAAAAACTAGCTTTTGGTTTGTGTCATACACAGATAAATAAAGTTCTGGTTGTCCTAGTTCAGATATGAAACTGTCCATTTCCATAAACGAACCTTCTACTGCTGTATGCTTATTATAGTAGTTTTCATCTCTTTCACTCGGCGTTTTTAAATAGTCAAAAACGTCTGTTACCGTTAAATTTTCATTGGCATTAGCTAATCGATTTGTTACTTCTGCAATCGTTGCTTCGACATTTTCCTTTTCTTTGGCAACAATAAGACTGACAGAAGACTTATAGGTAATCACCGCAAAAATGGTAAAAACTACAAATATAAAGAAAGAACTTGCGAAAGCCCACTTTATAGTTAAAGATGGGCCTTCCAGTTCTTTTTTAATCGTTCTT
>NZ_JAVAYL010000078.1:0-555 GCF_054185225.1 Bradyrhizobium sp. 18BD
AGTCGAAGGCGAACAAGCATTAACATACTTACAAGAACGTGGTTTTACAGATGCGCTTATTAAAGAGCGAGGCATTGGCTTTGCACCCGATAGCTCACATTTTTGTCATGATTTTCTTCAAAAAAAGGGTTACGATATTGAATTAGCATATGAAGCTGGATTATTATCACGTAACGAAGAAAATTTCAGTTATTACGATAGATTTCGAAATCGTATTATGTTTCCTTTGAAAAATGCGCAAGGAAGAATTGTTGGATATTCAGGTTGAACATATACCGGTCAAGAACCAAAATACCTAAATAGTCCTGAAACGCCTATCTTTCAAAAAAGAAAGTTGTTATATAACTTAGATAAAGCACGTAAATCAATTAGAAAATTAGATGAAATTGTATTACTAGAAGGTTTTATGGATGTTATAAAATCTGATACTGCTGGCTTGAAAAACGTTGTTGCAACAATGGGTACACAGTTGTCAGATGAACATATTACCTTTATACGAAAGTTAACATCAAATATAACATTAATGTTTGATGGGGATTTTGCGGGTAGTGAAGC
>NZ_JAVAYL010000079.1:0-554 GCF_054185225.1 Bradyrhizobium sp. 18BD
GCTCCGTAACAGGACCTTGTTGCTCTTCTTCAAGCAACTCACGGACTTTTTCAAAATCAACTGGCTCTAGATATTCACCTGGACGAGCTGTTAGTGCTTCTTGGCCTTTTAAAATAACCGCTTGTAAATCTTTATTAAAACCATTTACAGGTTGTCCTATTTCACCTTTGAAGAACGACACTACTGATTCTGGGAAATCTAATTTATAGCCATCTGTAATCACGGATTGTTCATCAAGATCATTTTGTACCATATAAAGTGCCATATCACCAACTACTCTAGACGATGGCGTTACTTTTACGATATCACCAAATAAGAAATTCACTCTGCGATACATATCTTTGACTTCATCAAATCGTTCGCCTAAACCTAAACTTTTAGCTTGTTGACTTGAATTCGAATACTGTCCACCAGGCATTTCATGTTGATAAATTTCAGTATTCGGTGATTTGATATCACTTTCAAAGTCTGAATAATAAGTACGTACAGTTGACCAATAATGACTAAGTGACTCCATACCTTCAATATCAGTTCTAAGGTGGCGTGGGAAGCCA
>NZ_JAVAYL010000080.1:0-550 GCF_054185225.1 Bradyrhizobium sp. 18BD
TGACGTCCGGTTTAAACTTATTAATTAATAATGTCGTAGAAATTGCAGCATTAACTTTTCCAATGCCGCTTTGGGTAATCACTACTTCTCTATCTTTTAAAATGCCAGTATAAAATTTAACATGTGCAACTGAAATTTCGCTTAATTGTGTTAATTTATTTTTTAATATTGTTACTTCTTCTTCCATGGCACCAATTATACCAATCATCCTTTGATTCACCTCTTTTAAAAAATCCTAGCATTTGTTATTTTATCACATTTTAATCACTACAACGACAAGTATCATGATTTTCATTACTGTATAAAACTTTTGCTTTATTTTTATAAAAAGCTCTCTCAATAACTTGGTATCATAAATAATTATTTTTGAACTCATAACAGTGAATTCGATGCTTCTAATTTGTCTATTTTTCAAAAACTAATCATATCAATTACATCAACCAATCGTGTCAAGAAACTTTATTAAATAACAGGAAAATGATATGTTTAAAATAATAATGATGAAATAAGAGGATTTTACAATGGCTGAAAATAATCAAAATAGTCTCGT